>DASYGS010000081.1:0-25066 GCA_035999465.1 Blastococcus sp.
CTCGGCGCCGCTCGCCGGGCCTCTGCTCGAACGCACGGGTGCGATCCGGGTGGAGCGCGGCACCGAGCTCGCGCGGCACGCCGTCCGGGTGACCGAGGTGGCGCTGGCGCACGGCGGCCACGTCGTCGCCTATCCCGAGGGGCGGGTCGGCCTCGCCGCCGACGGCTGGCCCGAGCGCGGCCGCACCGGCATGGCCCGGCTCGCGCTCGGCCTCGGCGTGCCGGTGATCCCGGTCAGCCAGTGGGGTGCCCACGAGGTGCTCCAGTACGGCAACGACCGGGCAAGCTGCGCACCGCGGTGCGGGCGGTCGTCCGCCGTCCCCGCCTGCGGGTGCACGTCGGGCCGCCGGTCCGCCTCGACGATCTGCGGGTCGGGCGAGTCGGTGACGCCAACCGCGCCCGCTACCGGATCACCGCCGCGATCACCCGCGGCCTGGTGCCGCTGCGGGCCGGCGAGGAGGAGCGGCCGCGCTTCGTCGACCCCACCCGGCCGACGACGGCGGTCTCGGCCTACCCCGGCGGCCTCGTCCCGGACGACGTCCCGTGAGCCGCACCCGGCGGTGCTGGACCCGGGGCGCGGTGCCTGGAACCCTGCGGCCGTGACCACCGCTCCCCCTGACGCCGACGCCGGCAGCTCCGTGCCGCCGGTCGCCCGGGCGCTGCGCCGCGAGCGCTTCGGCTGGTACTCCTACGACTGGGCCAACTCGGTGTTCAGCACGACGGTGGTGACGGTCTTCCTCGCCCCGTACCTGACCTCGATCGCCAAGGCGGCCGCCGACGCCGACGGGCGCATCCACCCGCTGGGCATCAGCGTGCCGCCGGGGGCCTTCTTCGGCTACGTCCTCTCGCTGTCGGTGCTGGTGCAGGTGCTGGTGCTGCCGGTGACCGGGGCGTTCGCCGACCGCACCGGCCACAAGCGCCAGATGCTCGCGACGCTCGCCTTCGCCGGTGCGGGCTGCACGACGGCGCTGTTCTTCGTGGCGCACGAGCGCTACCTGCTCGGCGCCGGGCTGTTCGTCGTCGCCAACCTCTGCTTCGGCGCCTCCGTCGTCGTCTACTACTCGTGGCTGCCCGACCTCGCCGCGCCCGACGACCGCGACAAGGTCTCCAGCCGCGGCTGGGCGTACGGCTATCTCGGTGGCGCGGCGCTGCTGGCCCTGAACCTCGTGCTTTTCACCGAGTACGCGAGCCTCGGCCTGACCGAGGGCGAGGCGGTACGGATCTGCCTGGCGTCGGCGGGCATCTGGTGGGCCGGGTTCACCGTCGTGAGCGTCACGCTGCTGCGCAACCGCCGCCCGCGCTACCTCGTCGACGGCGGCGGCGGTGCGACCCGCGCCCCTCACCCCGGGACCGTCTCCGGCAGCTTCCGCCAGCTCGGCGCGACGCTCGCCGACCTGCGCCGCTATCCGCTGACCCTGTGGTTCCTCGGCGCCTACCTGCTGTTCAACGACGGAGTGCAGACCGTCATCGGCGTCTCGGCGCAGTACGGCAAGGAGGAGCTCCGGCTGCCCGAGACCACCCTGGTGTCGGCGATCCTGCTGGTGCAGTTCGTCGCCTTCGGCGGCGCGCTGGCGCTCGGCCGGATCGCCATGGCCGTCGGGGCCAAGCGCACCATCCTGTGGAGCCTCGTCGCGTGGACCGGCACCCTGGTCGTGGCCTACTTCGTCCAGGCCGGTTCGGCGCTGCAGTTCTACCTGCTGGCCATGGTGATCGCGATCGTCCTGGGCGGCACGCAGGCGCTCTCCCGGTCGCTGTTCAGCCAGCTGATCCCCTCCGGCCGGGAGGCCGAGTACTTCGGGTTCTACGAGATCAGCGACCGGGGTACGAGCTGGCTCGGACCGTTCGTCTTCGCACTGACCTTCCAGCTGACCAGCTCCTACCGGTACGCGATCTTCAGCCTGGTGTTCTTCTTCGTCGCCGGCGGGCTGCTCCTGCTGCGCCTGCCGATGCGGCGCGCCATCGTCGCGGCGGGGAACACGCCGCCGGAGCGCCTGTGACCGCGGCCGGCGAGCTGGCGGTGACCGACGTCCCCGTGCCCGCGCCCGCCTTCGTGCCGGCCGCCGGCGACCGGCGCAGGCATCCGGCGCCGGCGCACCTGCGGTTCTTCCACGGGCCGATGGACTGCGGGAAGTCGACCCTGGCGCTCCAGGTGGACCACAACCAGAGCCGCCAGGGCCGGCACGGCCTGCTGGTCACCCAGGGCGACCGCTCGTCCGCCCCCCGGATCAGCTCCCGGGTGGGCCTGAGCCGCGAGGCCATCGAGATCCACGGCCAGGTCGACCTGCGCCTGCTGGTACGCGAGCGGTGGGCCGCCGGTCAGCGGATCGACTACCTGATCGTCGACGAGGCGCAGTTCCTCGACCACCGGCAGGTCGACCAGCTCGCCGAGCTCGTCGACGAGTCGCACGTCGACGTCTACGCGTTCGGGCTGACCACCGATTTCCGGGCCCGGCTGTTCCCCGGCACCCAGCGGCTGCTGGAGATCGCCGACGACGTGCAGCGCATCCAGGTCGAGGTGCTGTGCTGGTGTGGTCTCCCGGCCGGGTTCAACGCCCGCGTGGTCGACGGCGTGATGGTCCGGTCCGGTGCGACGGTCGTGGTCGCCGACACGGCGCCGGCCGAGCTCCCGGGGGCGGACGGCGGACCCTCCCCCGCCGTCCGGTACCAGGTGCTGTGCCGCCGGCATTACGTGCGCGGCGAGCTCGGCCCGACGGCCGCCGGCCCGGGGCAGCTCGCGCTCCCCTGACCCGAAGGGTCACCCCTCCGGGGGGCGCCGACCGCCCGGAGGCCACCCCATGCGATGATGGGACGCCGATTTGACGGAATCTCTTCGGCTTTTCTGTCGTTAATCTTTCTGACTCCCCGGTCCGTGGGTATGGCCCTGCACGCCGGACGTCGAGTCCTGACCGACATCACGTAACGAGAGGACGGTGTGCGATGGGCGAGCGATCCCTGCGCGGCAGCCGACTGGGCAGCGTCAGCTACGAGACCGAACGGAACACCGCGCCGATCGACCGGCAGTACGCCGAGTACCGGTGCGCGTCGGGTCACCTCTTCACGGTGCCCTTCGCCGACGACGCCGAGCTTCCCGACACCTGGGAGTGCAAGTTCGACGGTTCGGCGGCGAAGCTGGTCGGCGGTGCCGAGCCGGCCCCCAAGAAGGTGAAGCCCCCGCGCACCCACTGGGACATGCTGCTCGAGCGTCGTTCCGTCGACGACCTCGAAGAGGTTCTCGCCGAGCGCCTCGAGGTGCTTCGCGGACGGCGCACCCGCGCCAGCTGAGCACCCGCACGACCCGCACGTACGCGAACGGCCCCGGTGGACATCCACCGGGGCCGTTCCGCGTCCGGCGCATCAACTGGCCCGGGGGGTCTCCGTGTCGCGGACCACCTCGTCGCGCAACACCTCGTCCCGCACCACCTCGCCCTCGACCACGATCACCTCGCCGCGGGTCTCGGGAACCGGCCCACCCACCGGGGCCGTCCGTGTGCTGCGGACGTGCACCGGGCCGCGGGCGCTCTCCGGCAGCCGGGACAGCACGACGCGGGACACCAGCGCCCGGATCGGCCGGCGCGTGACCGGCAGCAGGCACAGCAGACCGATGACGTCGCCCAGGAAGCCGGGCAGCACCATCAGCAGCCCGCCGAGCGCGACCAGCCCGGCGTCCCCGAGCTCGCGACCCGGGGCCTGACGCGTCCGGGCCCGCTCGCCCAGGTCACCCAGTGCCCGCACGCCCTGCCGGGCGAGCAGGTACCAGCCGAGCGCGCTGGTGGCCAGCGTGGCAAGGATGGTCCAGCCCAGGCCGATCTGCTGGGCGACCAGGACGAACACCACGAGCTCGGCCAGGGTGAACAGCCCGGCGATCATGCGCAACCGACGTCCCACGACGCCTCCGCCTCTCCGTACCCGCTCCGTGCCGGCGGCGGCGGCCCGCCTACCGGGCCGCGCTCGACCGCCCGCCCTCGCGGGGTCGCTCCGGCACGGGGCGGCGGACCCGGCCCGGCAGCCAGTCGGCCAGCCGGTCGCGAAGGCCCCACACGGTGACCCGTACCAATGCTTCTCCAACGATGGAACCACTCATCTTGCTCCTGCCGAACGCACGTTCGGTGAAAGTGATGGGCACCTCGGCCACGCGCGCGCCCGCGCGGACGGCCCGCCAGGCCCAGTCCACCTGGAAGCAGTACCCCTGGCTGGCGACGTCGTCGAAGGGCAGGCGATCGATCAGCTCGGCCCGGGCGGCGCGGTAGCCGCCGGTGGCGTCGCTGAGCGGCAGCCGTAGCGCCCAGCGGGTGTAGCGGTTCCCTGCCCGGGACAGCAGCAGGCGGTGCACCGGCCAGTCGGCCACGCTCCCGCCGGCGACGTAGCGGGACCCGAGCACGAGATCGGCGTCGTCGAGCGCCGCCAGCAGCAGCGGCAGCTGTTCGGGGGCGTGCGAGCCGTCGGCGTCCATCTCGACGACGACGTCGTAGCCGTGCTCGCGGGCCCACCGGAAGCCCGCGACGTAGGCCGGCCCGAGCCCCGACTTGGCGGTCCGGTGCAGGACGTGCACGCGCTCGTCGCGTTCGGCGATGGCGTCGGCGAGATCGCCGGTGCCGTCGGGTGACCCGTCGTCGACCACGAGGGCGTGCGCGGCGGGCACGCTCGCGTGCAGCCGATCGAGGATCGGCGCCAGGTTCTCGGCCTCGTTGTACGTCGGCACGATCACCAGGACCTGGTCGCTCATGTGCGGCTCCTCCCCCGTGCCCGTAGGCGTCGCAGCGCGCCGGCGGCCACCGTGGCGGCGACACCTAGCGCGGTCAGTGCCCACTCGGGGCCGGCCCCGAGCCGCTGGGCGATCGTCGTGGTGCGCCGCTGCGCGATCTTCTCGACGAAGACGTCCGGTGTGAACAGCTTCGAGGACCGGACCACCGATCCGTCGGGGGCCACGATCGCCGAGATGCCGCTGGTGGCGACGACGGCCACGGTGCGGCCGAACTCGACGGCGCGCAGGCGGCTCATGGCCAGTTGCTGCTCGCTCTCGTCCGTGAAGCCGAAGGTGGCGTTGTTGGTCTGGACGACGAGCAGCCCGGCTCCCCCGTCGACCACGTCGCCGACCAGACCGTCGTAGACGACCTCGAAGCAGATCAGGTCGCCGATCCGGGCGCCGTCGATGTCGAGGTCACCGGGCCGGTGGCCGGCGGTGAAGTCGCTGCGGACCAGGTCGACCTTGTCGCTGAAGAAGCGGAAGAAGCTCCGGGCCGGCACGTACTCGGCGAGCGGGACCGGGTGCCGCTTCACGTAGGTCTGCCCCGGCCCCGTCTGCGGGTCCCAGACGATCGCGGTGTTGCGGAGGGTGTTCCGGGCGCCGTCGACGACCGCCCCCACCAGGATCGGTGCCCCGATCGCCCGGGCCGCGCGGTCGATCTGCTGGGCCGCGTCCGGATTCGCGTAGGGGTCGATGTCGGAGCTGTTCTCCGGCCAGAGGACGACGTCGGGGCGCGGCTCGTCGCCCGTGGCGACGGCGGCGGCCAGGTGGAGTGTCTCCTGCACGTGGTTGTCGAGCACGGCCCGCCGCTGCGCGTTGAACTCCAGGCCCGCCCGCGGGACGTTGCCCTGGACCACCGCGACGGTGACCGGGCGGCCCCCAGCGGTGAGCGAGGAGCCGGGCAGCGGCAGCCAGGCCAGCCCGCCCACCAGGGGGACGAGCAGGACGGCGCCGACGGCGACCAGCGCCGTCCGGACGGGGTGGGGTCCCTTCCCCGCCGGCGGGGCGGGCGTCGTGCTCCGCCGGGTGCGGTGCAGCGCGAGCACGGCGGCGGCCAGCAGCGTGCCGGTGAGCGCGACGGCGAAGCTGACCAGGGGAACCCCGCCGTAGGCGGCCAGGGACAGCAGGGGGCCCCGGGTCTGGCTGAAGCCCAGCCGGCCCCAGGGGAAGCCCCCGAGCACGAAGCGGCCGCGGACCGCCTCGTCGGCGACCCACAGCGCGGCCGCCCAGAGCGGCCACCAGCGGAGGCGGGAGGTGAGCGCCGTCGCGCCGCCGAGGAGCGCCAGATGGACGGCCTCGAAGCCGGCCAGGGCCAGCCAGGGCAGCGGGCCGACGTAGATGCCGGTCCACGACAGCAGCGGGACGAAGAACGCGAGGCCGAAGACCAGCCCGAGCCAGAGGCCGGCACGGAACCGGACGCCGCGCACTGCGAGGGCGAGCGCGGCCGGGCCGAGGACGGCGAGGGCGGGTAGGTCGTAGCCGGGGTAGGCGAGCACGAGGACGAGGCCGCCCGCGGCCGCGAGCATGGTGCGCCAGGGCCACCGCCGGGGGGACGACGCAGCCGGCGCGGCGTCCGCACCGGGCGCTCCCGGCAGCGTGCCGGTCGCCCGGCCTACTGCTCCTGCCGGCACGCCCTGCCTCCCGGAGATGCCGTCCCGGTCCGTCGGGCCGCTGCCGAAGGCAGGGCTCCCGGAGCCGGGTTCCTCCCCGAGCCGGTCGGACGGGGTCCGGACCGCCGCGTCGGTGCCGCGGTCCTGACCCAGCATCCCATCCCGTCGCTGAGGATCCCGCCGGTCGTTCCCAGGCGAGCCCTGGTGGGTGCCTGCTGTCTCCCGTCCGGGTCGGCTCCGGCGAACGCACCGCCCGGGCTCCGCATCTTCGGGCCGGACGACCGGTCGCTGGGGGCGATCGGTTCGACCGTTGTCTGATGGTGCGGATCCGTGCGGGCCCCGCCGGGTCTGCCGGACGCGTCCTCCGGCCGGCCGCCGGCCCCCTCGGCCCGGCGCCGCACGTCAGGGACGCCCGCGCAGGGCGCCCGCTGTCGTGCCGGCCGGGGGGCCCGCGCGACTCGATCCGGAGGAGCACGTTCCGGTGCTCCCGGATGGAACTGCAGCGACTGTAAGAAGTGCGCGGACAGGAACCGCAACCACCGAGGGTCGCGAGTCGGACTGTAACCGGATCGTTACTCGATAACGGCCGCGCTCGGGACGACCAGCGTCGCGGTCGCCTCGACCACGACCAGCGGCGCGTCGAGCACCCGGGCCGCCGAGTCGCCCCGCTCCGGCTCGGCCCGGGCCACCACCTGCGCGGTGCACCGCAGCTCGCGGCTGCGGCGGCCGATGCGGACCACCTCGACGGTCGCCTCCAGCACGTCGCCGGCGCGGACCGGCCCGAGGAAACGGACCTGCGAGTAGCCGGCCAGCAGGCCCTCGTCGCCGTCCATCCGGATGGCCACCTCGGTGGCGACGTCGCCGAACAGACCCAGCGTGTACGCGCCGTCGACCAGGGCGCCGCCGTAGTGGGCGTGCGCGTAGGGCACGTACCGGCGGTGGGTGACGGTCAGGCCGAGCCGGGGGTCCACCGCCGGGGTCCCCGCGGAAACGTGGAGCGCTAGCGGAGCGTTTTCGTGGGGTGGGATCACGGGGTTTCCTCTCCGGGGATCAGGGCGTGCACGAGATAGCTGGCGACCTCGCCGGGCGTCGTCCCCCGGCCGAAGACCTTGTCGACGCCGAGCTCGGCGGCCATCGCCGGGTCGAACCGGGGGCCGCCGACCACGAGCAGCGGGCGCTGCTCCCCCATCGCCTCGCGGAACGCGGCGGCCAGCTCGCGGGTGTTGCGCAGGTGCGCGTCCTTCTGCGTGACCACCTGCGACACCAGGACGGCGTCGGCGCGCTCGGCGCGGGCCCGGGCGACCAGCTCGGGCACCGTGACCTGGGCGCCGAGATTCGTCACGGCCATCTCGCGGAGGTACTCCAGGCCCTTCTCCCCCGCAAAGCCCTTGACGTTGAGGATCGCGTCGATGCCGACCGTGTGCGCGTCGGTGCCGATGCACGCCCCGAGCACGACGAGCTCCCGGTGCAGCCGCTCCTTGATGGCGGCATTGATCTCGGCGGACGTCAGCAGCGGGTAGGCCCGCTCCTCGACGTGCACCTGGTCCAGGTCGACCAGGTGGTGCACCGGGCCGTAGACGACGAAGAACGTGTAGCTGCCGCCGATGCCGTGACTGTGCACGACCATCGCCGGGTCAATGCCCATCTTCCTGGCCAGCTGCTGCGCGGCGCCGTCGGCCTTCGGGCCGGGTGGGATCGGCAGGGTGAACGACAGTTGCACCATGCCGTCGCCGGTGGTGTCGCCGTACGGCCGCACGATCGATCCGTCAGGCATGCGCCACCTCGCGGGGGGTCTCGAGCAGGTCCAGCGCCGGGTTGTAGGCGTCGGCGGCGAGAGGGACGACGCCGGCGAGCCCCTTGCCGCCGTCGATCGGCCGCTTCGTGATGCCGAAGGTGCCGTCGGCGATGGCGTCCATGAGGCCGCGGGGATGATCGGCCACGCGCTCCAGCAGCTCGACCGCCTCGCGGAGCACCGTGGCCGCGCGGCGGTCGATGAAGCCGCCCGCCGGAGGATGGAAGTCCTCGGCCAGGCCGCCGGCCGCGTCGAGCACGTAGCGGACGTTGCGCAGCGCGAGATCGCGGTCGGAGAGCCAGGGGGTGACGACGGCCTCGGTCATCATCCCGACCAGCAGGATGCCCTGGCCGGTGAGCGCCCCGGCGAGGTTGAAGAAGCCGTCGAGCAGGTAGCCGCGGAACACGTCGCCGGTCATGTGCTTGGTCGGCGGCATCCACTTCAGCGGCGCGTCGGGGAACAGCTCCCGGGCGAGCAGGGCGTGCGCCAGCTCCAGGCGGAACGAGTCCTTCAGCTCGGGATTGATCTCGAAGGCGTGGCCGAGGCCGAGCTGCCAGTCCTCGAGGCCTGCCTCCTTGGCCAGCGTCTCGTTCAGCAGCTGGCTGACCGTGACGGTGTGCGCCTCGTCGACGGCGTCGGCGGTGGTGAGGTAGTTGTCCTCGCCGGTGTTGATGATGATCCCGGCGCGGGCGTGCACCATGCGGCTGAACCGCTGGTCGACGAAGGTGCGCTGCGGGTTGATGTCGCGGAAGAGGATCCCGTACATCGCGTCGTTGAGCATCATGTCCAGCCGCTCGAGCCCGGCCAGGACGGCGATCTCGGGCATGCACAGCCCGGACGCGTAGTTGGTCAGCCGGACGTAGCGGCCCAGCTCGACACTGACGTCGTCCAGGGCCGCGCGCATCAGCCGGAAGTTCTCCTGCGTGGCGTACGTGCCGGCGAAGCCGGTGCGGGTGGCGCCCTCGGGCACGTAGTCCAGCAGCGACTGGCCGGTCGAGCGGATGACGGCGATGACGTCGGCGCCGGCGCGGGCCGCGGCCTGGGCCTGCGGGATGTCCTCGTGGATGTCGCCGGTGGCCACGATCAGGTAGATCCACGGCCGGCTCGGCGGGTCGCCGAGGGCCGCGATCAGCTCGTCGCGGCGGGCGCGGTTGGCGTCGATCCGGGCCATGCCCGTGGCGACCGCGGCACGGGCCGCGGCGCGGGCGCGGTCGGCGTCGGCCCCGGTGGGCAGCGTGAAGCGCGCCGTCCCGGCGCCGACCTGCTCGGCCAGGGCGTGCAGGTCCGGCGCCGCGCCCGAGGCGAGGGCGTGCCAGACGGGCAGCGCGACGCCGGACTCGAGGCCCATCTGGTCGCCGACGGCGTCGACGACGCGGTTGACCCACGGCACGCGGTCCACCGGGTTGCCGTCCTCCCCCGTCACCGGGTCGGTGCCGGTGAGGCCGGCCAGGCGCAGCACGGCCCGCTCGACCGACACCGTGGTGTGCCGCGTGGCCAGGTCGACGACCGGCTGCGCGGCGCGGACGGCCAGCTCCCGTGCCCGGGCCACCAGCGCCGGGTCGAGGTCGAGGAGGGTCATGCGGGATCTCCGATCTCCGTGCCGGCGACCATCAGCAGCCGGCAGGACGGTCGCGCGCGCGCGGCGAGGACGGCGGACAGGGTGTCGTGGGTGTTCCACAGGGCGAGGTCGGCCGGTGCGCCCACGGCCAGCGGGCCGGCGGGGTGCTCGGCGCGGGCGGCGTACCAGCCGCCGTGGGTGGCCGCGTCGAAGGCGTCGAACGGGCGCATGCCCGAGCCCTCGGTCCGGTGGTCGACGGCGGCGTGCACGCCACCCCACGGGTCCAACGGGGTCACCGGGGCGTCGCTGCCGATCGCGAGGGCGACGCCTGCGTCGGCGAGGTCGGCGAACGGGTTGCAGCCCGCGGCGCGGTGCGGTCCCAGCCGCTCGGCGTACATGCCGGCGTCCCCGCCCCAGGCGGCGTCGAACGCGGGCTGGATGCTGCCCACCATGCCCCAGGCGCCCATCGCCGCGACGGCGGCGGCGTCGAGCATCTCCAGGTGCTCGAGCCGGTGGCGGCAGGCGCGTACGGCGGCCACCCCCAGGTCCTCGACGACGGCGCGCACGGCCGACAGCACCTGGTTCACCGCAGCGTCGCCGATGCAGTGGAAGCCGGCCTGGACACCCGCGGTGGTACAGGCGCGCACGTGGTCGACCAGTTGCGCGGTCTCGAAGCGCAGGGCGCCCGTGGTGCCGGGCCGGTCGGTGTAGGGCTCGCTGAGCGCCGCCGTGTGCGAGCCGAACGCGCCGTCGCAGAACAGGTCTCCCCCGGCGCCGGCCAGTCCGAGCTCGCGCACGACGTCCAGCCCGCCGCACTCGGCCAGTTCTCCCCAGTAGCCGAGCACGCGGGGGCCCGGTGCGGCCGCCGCCAGGTCCAGGAGCGCGACGAGGTCGTCGGCCCCCGCCACCTCGGGCCCGGACATCTCGTGCAGGGAGCCGATGCCGAGGGCCGCGGCGGCATCGAGGGTCGCCCGCTGCGCCGTCCGGCGCTGGGCGGGGCTCACCGCCCCGAACGCGGCCTGCCGGGCGACGTGGTGGGCGTCGAGCCGCAGCCGGCCGTCCGCGCCGTAGCCGGGAAGGTCGGTGATGCCCGGCAGGAGGGCGAGCAGCGCGGTGGAGACCGTGGCCGAGTGCACGTCGACCCGGGCCAGGTAGGCCGGCCGGTCGCCGAGGACGGCGTCCAGGTCGTGGCGGGTCGGCCCGCGACCCTCCGGCCACGCCGTCTCGTCCCAGCCGGTGCCGAGCACGGTGCCGGTCGGAGCCGCCGCGGCGTAGGACGCGATGGACGCCAGCGCTTCCCGAAGGCTCATGCTCGGGTGGAGATCGAGCCCGGAGAGCGCAAGACCGGTTCCTGTCGCGTGCACGTGCGCGTCGACGAAGGCCGGCGTGAGCAGCGCCCCCTCCCCCGCGACGACGCGGTCGGCGGACGGCGCCCCGGCGGCCGGCCCCGACCACGCGATGCGGCCGTCGACGACGTGCACGGCGCGGCCGGGGCGGTCGCCCACGGTGACGTCGGTGACGAGCAGGTTCATGCGTGCACGCGGGGATCGATGAGGGCCCGCACGCCCGGCACGGATCGGTACAGCTCGAGCGCCAGAGCGGCATGCCCCGGCGTGTACCCGTTCCCGACCAGCATCGTCACGTCCGCCGCTATCCCCTCCGCGCCCAGGGCCGCCGCCGGGAACGACGTGGCCATCGAGAAGAAGATCACGGTGCCCCCCTCGGCGGTCGCCAGGATCGCGCCGTGTTCGGCGCCGGGCGCGTCGACGCAGACGACCGTCACGTCGGCCGGCGCACCCACCGCCGCGGCGACCGCCAACGGGTCCGTGGCATCGGCGACGACCACCCGGTCGGCCAGGCCGGCCGCGGTGAGCGCCTGCGCCTCGGCGTCGGTGCGGACCAGGCCGGTGAGCGTGGTCGCCCCGGCGGCGCGGGCGGCGGCCAGGCTCAGGCAGCCGGACTTCCCGGCGGCGCCGAGCACCGTCACGGACCGCGCCCGGTTGCGCTCGACCACCCGCGCCGTCGCGGCCGGCGCCCCGCACACGTCGAGCACGGCCAGGGACACCGCGTCCGGCAGGTCGGCGGGCAGGACGGCGGCGATCGAGCGGGCGAACAGGATGGCCGCGCCCTCGGCCGGCACCTGCTCCGACCGGCCGTCCCAGCGCGCGAGGCCGTCGGTGATCCGCAGCGGGGTGAGCGTCAGCGAGACCAGGGTGGCCACGCGGTCGCCGACCGACAGGCCCAGCGGCGAGTCGGGGCCGACGGCGTCCACGACGCCGATCAGCATGCCGCCGGAGCCGGTGACCGGATTCTGCATCTTGCCGCGCTCGTCGACGATGGCCAGCACCGCGGCGCGCACGGCCGCGCCGTCGCCGCCGGTGGCCTCGGAGAGCTGCCGGAAGGACGCGGCGTCCAGGTTGAGCCGCTCGACGGCGATCCGCACCTCGTCGGGACCGACCGCAGGGTCGGCGTCGAGGCGCTGGGCCGCCTGGGGCAGCACCCCGGCCGGCTCCAGCACCCGGTGCACGCCCAGGGCGCGCTCCGTCGTTCCGCGCACGCGTTCTCCCCTATCACTCATTGGTTGCAGAAGAACTTAGCGTGTTCACCTGATACCGCAGAAGATTCTCCAGTATCGTCACTCGTGTTGCGGAGATTGCCGCAACCTGAGGCAGGAAGGCGGCACCGTGCTCGAACAGCCCTACGAGTACCAGGCGCGCGAGCTCGTCGAGCCCGACTGGCGGCGGCTGCCCGGCTTCGCCGACGTGACCGAGGAGCAGTGGCGCAGCGCCCAGTGGCAGCGCGTCAACTGCGTGAAGAACCTGCGGCAGCTCCGCGGGGTCTACGGCGACCTGCTCGACGAGTCGTTCTACGCCGACGTGGAGGCCGACCAGGCCGGCCGCGCCACGATGTCGCTGCTGCTGCCGCCGCAGATGGTCAACACGATGGTGCCGGGCGCGGTGCCGACGACGGCCGCCATGCTGGCCGACCCGGTGCGCCGGTACATGCTGCCGGTCGCCTCCGACCGGCTCCCCGGTGCGGCCGCCAGCCACCCGTACGCGGCCCGCGACTCGCTGCACGAGCACGAGATGTGGGCGGTCGAGGGCCTCACCCACCGCTACCCGACCAAGGTGCTCGCCGAGCTGCTCTCGACGTGCCCGCAGTACTGCGGGCACTGCACCCGCATGGACCTGGTGGGCAACTCGACGCCCGCCGTCCCCAAGCTGAAGTTCGCGCTCAAGCCGGTCGACCGGCAGACCGCCATGCTCGACTACCTGCGTGCCACCCCGGGCGTGCGCGACGTCGTCGTCTCCGGTGGCGACGTGGCCAACCTGCCGTTCAAGAACCTCGAGGCGTTCGTCGCCGGGCTGCTCGAGATCGAGTCGGTCCGTGACATCCGGCTGGCGTCGAAGGCGCTGATGGGCCTGCCCCAGCACTGGCTGCAGGACGACGTGGTCGAGGGCATGGGCCGGCTGGCGGCCACCGCCCGCGCCCGCGGCGTCTCCCTCGCGGTGCACACCCACGTGAACTCCGCCCAGTCGGTGACCCCGCTCGTGGCCGAGGCCGCGAAGGCCATGCTCGACGCCGGCGTGCGCGACGTCCGCAACCAGGGCGTGCTCCTGAAGGGCGTGAACGCGACCGCGACGCAGCTGCTCGACCTCTGCTTCGCCCTCCAGGACGGCGCCTCGATCACGCCCTACTACTTCTACATGTGCGACATGATCCCGAGCGCCGAGCACTGGCGGGTGTCGCTGGCCGAGGCGCAGACGCTGCAGCACGACATCATGGGCTACCTGCCCGGCTTCGCGACGCCGCGGATCGTCTGCGACGTGCCCTATGTCGGCAAGCGCTGGGTGCACCAGGTCGCCGAGTACGACCGCGAGCACGGCATCAGCTACTGGACGAAGAACTACCGCACCGGCATCGAGCGCACCGACGAGGCGGCGCTCGACCGCCGCTACACCTATTACGACCCGATCGCGACGCTGCCGGAGAGCGGGCAGGCCTGGTGGGCGGAGCGGGAGCACGATCCAGTGGCCGCCGAGGAGCGGGCGGCGAGCTCGCGCGCGGCGTCCGCGGCCGACCTCCTCGGCTGATCCGCGGGCCCGAAGGGGTGTCCCCCGCCGGGTTCCGGGGGTAAGCACCGCGGTGTGACCGACGACGGGGAGCTGCGCACCGAGCGGCTGCGGCTGCGGCTGCGGCCGTGGACGGCGTCCCCCGAGGACCTGGCGCGGCTGACCGACCTCTACGGCCGGGAGGAGGTCACCCGCTGGCTCGGCGGGCCGCCGTCGGTGACCGCGGCGGAGCTCGTGGCGCGCTGGGCGGCGCTGCACGCGCGCGACGGCCGGTACGGCTGCTGGGCGATCGAGCGAGAGGACGGCGTCGTCGCCGGCACCGTGCTGTTGAAGCCGCTGCCCGACGGGGTCGGCGAGGTCGAGGTCGGCTGGCACCTGCACCCCGACTCGTGGGGGCACGGCTACGCCACCGAGGCGGCGCGGGCGGTGATCGCGCGGGGGTTCGACCTGGGCCTGCCCGAGGTGTACGCCGTCGTGCGGCCGGGCAACGAGCCGTCGCTGGCGGTCTGCCGCCGGCTGGGCATGGCTCCCCTGGGCCGGATGCGGCGCTGGTACGACGTCGACCTGGAGGCGTTCCGGCTCATGGCGCCGGCGGTCGTGGAGTGACCCGCGCCGGCGTCAGCGACCGCGGCCGACGAGTGACCTCAGCCGCGCGGTGGCCGACCGCCGGGGGGTCTTGAGGGCCTTTCCGGCGGCGCGGACGGCGTCGTCGGCTGCGGCGGCCTCCGGTGTCGGTGCGGTGCCGCCGAGGTGGGCGGGCAGCCACCAGCGGTCGTCGGGACCGGCCGGCCGGTCGGGGTAGCTGCGCTGCGCCTCGTCGAGCAGCTCCTCCATCGCGGCCTTCGTGCGGCGCAGCATCGACTGCGCCTTCTCCCCCGGCTCGGCCACGATCGGCTCCCCCAGGATCACGGTGACCGGCACGTTGCGGCGCAGCTCGACCTTGCCCTTGGTGGCGATCCGGTGCCCGCCCCACACCGCGGCCGGGATGATCGGCACGCCCGCGTCGACGGCCATGCGGGCGGCCCCGGCCTTGAGGTCCTTCACGGTGAAGCTGGTGCTGATCGTCGCCTCGGGGAAGACGCCGACGACCTGGCCGTCCTTCAGCGCCCGGACGGCGGACTCGAACGCCGCGGCTCCGGCCTTGCGGTCGACCGGGATGTGCCGCATGGCCCGCATGAACGGGCCGGCGAACCGGTGGTCGAAGACCGACGACTTGGCCATGAACCGGACCAGGCGGTGCTGCGGAAGCGCCCCGAGCCCCAGGAACGTGAAGTCGAAGAAGCTGACGTGGTTGCTGCAGATGACGGCCCCGCCGGTGAGCGGCACGTGCTCGGAGCCGCGCACGTCGAAGCGGAAGCCGAAGAGCCGGAAGACGACCAGGGCCGCCCGGATCACGAAGCGGTAGGGCCGGTCGCGCCGTTCAGGGGCCCGGCCGAACAGGTCGCGGCGGACGACGTCGCGCCAGCTCGCGGTGTACATGCGCGAAATCTAGCCGGTGCCGCTGTGAAGCGCCTGGGTGGACTCCTCGCCCGCGGTGGCGGCGACGGCGGCGCGGACGACCGCGCGCAGGTCGCCGGTCTCGCGGTGGAGCCGGCGCTGCAGGTCGGCGCCGGTGCCGCGGCCGAGCAGCGCGGCGACGCCGTCCGCGACGCGGGCACGGTCCCCCGCGTCGTCGAGGGCCGGACCGACGTGCTCGAGCAGCGCCCCGACCACCTCGGCCGCCGAGGCCGGCCGGCCGGTGTGCGGGTGCACCAGGGCGCCACCGACCCCCGAGCGGCCGGCCCGCCAGGCGGCGACCCGCAGCACCTCGCTGCGCACGTCCGGCACCAGGGTGCCCGCCCGCGCGTCCCGGGCGGCGGTCTCGACCAGCCCGCGCACCAGGCCGGCGACGGTGACGGCGTCCTCGACCCGGAGGAGCACGTCGGCGCAGCGGACCTCGACCGTGGGCCAGTTCGCCGAGAGCCGGGCGTCGAAATAGACCATGCCGGTGTCGAGCACCGTGTCGGTGGCGAGCACCTCGTCGAGCAGCCGGTGGTAGTCGGCCGCGTCGGCGAACAGCTCGTTCGGGCCGGCCGACGGCCACCGGTGCCACGCCTGGGAGCGGAAACTGGCGTACCCGGTGTCCTCGTGCCAGAACGGCGAGTTCGAGCTGAGGGCGGTGAGCACGGGCAACCACACCCTGATCCGGTTGAGGACGGCGACCCCCTCGTCGTCGTCCTCGACCGAGACGTGGACGTGGCAGCCGCAGGTGAGCAGCTCGCGGGCGGTGAGCCCGAACTCCTCGTGCATCCGGTGGTACCGCTCGCCGTCGGTCGGGATCGGCTCGACCGCCAGCGGGGAGGTGGCCAGCGCGGCCACCCGAGCGCCGACGGAGGCCGCGGCGGCGTCGGCGCGCCCGCGCCAGTGCCGGAGCTCGCGGGCGACGTCGTCGAGGGTGGTGCAGACCGGAGTGCCCAGCTCCAGCTGCTGGGCCTTGAGCTCGGGCATGAGGTGCGCGCCGTCGGGGTCGTCGTCGCTGTCGTGCTGCTCGACGCTCGCCCCCTCGCCGCGGCGGGCGGCCACCTCGAGGGCGTCTGGCCCCAGGGCCACCGGCGTGCCGGCGTCGTCGACGACCAGCAGCTCCTCCTCGACGCCCAGTGTCCGCATCCGCCCATGATCACCAGCCCGCGGGCGCGGTGCAGCACGGAACGGCCTGCGGACGGGCGGTGCCCTCTGATCGGATGAACCGACGACCGTTATCCCCAACATGCGCACGGGTTCTCCGCGGGACCTGCGGTCCCGCTCCTCCTACCGGTCACGTCCACACGACCGCCACGGCTCCCGTGATTGCTGCGATGGCGCCCGGAGGGCGCCGGGGTCACCTTCGGCAGGTGACCACAAAGATCGGTCGCACATTTGTTGGGGATAACGGTAGTGTTCCGTCATGCGAGGTGGATGGCAGCAGCCGCTGCCCGACATGCCGGCCCCTCCCCCGGCCCGTGCCTGGCGCCGGCTGGATCCGCCCCCGGGCTACGAGCCCCAGTGGCGCCGGCTCACCGAGGCCGCCCTGGAGCTCGACCTGGGTCCCGATCAGCTCGCCGAGACCGGGCTCGACCCGATCGCCGCGGCGCGCGCCTGGAAGCCCGCCACCGTCGCTCTCTACAGCAAGGTCGCGCGGTACGGCGGCGTCGCCCTGCCGGCGGCCCCGACCCCGGAGCCCGACCCTCCGCTGCTCGACCTCCGCCCCCTCACCCAGGTGCGCAGCGACGACCCGGAGCACCTGCGGTCGGTCGCCTGGTGCGCGCTCGCCCTGGCCTGGCCGGCGCCGGTCGGCCAGTTCCGGTCGCTGCGACGCGACCAGGTGCGGGCCACTGCCCGGCGACTGCTCGTGCACACCGACGACGGCGAGTGGGCCGTGCCGGGCGCCCTGACCGGCTGGAACGCATGGGAGGCCGTGCGCGGCCGCTTCCCCGTCCTCGCCGCCAGCCCGTGGGTGCTGCCCGCCCTGCGCCGCGGCCCGGGGCTGGACTCGCAGATCGGCGGCCGGCTGTCCAACCAGGCGCTGCAGGTCACCTTCACCAAGCACGCCCGCCGCACCGCGCAGCACCTGCGCGCCACGGTGCCACCGTCACGGCGGGAGGAGGCCGAGGAGCTGGCCGCGGCGTACCGGACGCTCTCCTACGACTCCTTCCGCCGGCTGGCCCTGGCGGCGGGTGCTCCGCCGGTGTCCGCGCGCGGGGTGGTGCGGGCCGCGCGCAGCGTGCACCGGTCGGCTCGGCTCGCGGGCTGAGCCGGTGTCCGGGGCCGGTCAGCGCCCCTCGGCGGAGCGGCGCCGGAGCAACAGCGCGGCGCCCACACCCAGCAGCACCAGGCCGGTGAGCAGGATGGCCAGCACCGGGCTCAGGCTGTCGCTGCTGATCCGCAGGACCAGTGCGGCGAGGGCCAGGACACCGACGACCGCCGGTGCCCACAGGCTGCTGCGCAGGTAGGCCAGCAGGCCGCCGACCGCCAGCAGCCCCAGGACCACGCACCCGACCACCGTCGGCAGCCCCGTCCCGCCGAACGCCCCCGCGGCGCCCGCGTACAGCGACACCACCAGGCCGAGCGCGAGGGCCAGCGGGGGCACCGTGCACAGCCGCGTCCGGGAGGCCGCCGCCCAGGCCAGGCCCACGAGGGCCATCGTCGCGATGACGGCGGTCATCGACGCGTCGGCCTCCTCCAGGACGGCCGCCGCCAGGAGCACGACCGCGCCCAGGGCGGCGAGCTCGCTGAGCGCGCTCGGCGCCGCCCCCTGCGCCACGGCGATGGCGACGACGGCGACGACACCCGCCACCAGTGCCTGGTGGCCCGTCGCCAGCACCGCCGCCGTACCGGCGGCGGTGGCGGTGGCGAGGGTCAGCGCAGTGCTGGCCAGCCGGCGGCGGACGGCGTGGGCCGGCGCGCGCAGCTCGCGGCGCCCCCCGGGAGGCACGGCCGCCACGATCACGCCGGCCACCACGAGCAGGAGGGTCACGCCGCCCAGCACCGCGACGCGTCCGGGCCGGCCGAACGCCTCCCAGTTCTGCCCGACCAGCACCGCACCCGCCGCCCCTACCAGCACCGCCCCGGCATAGGCGGCGGCCTCGGCCAGCCGGTTGGCCACGGGCGCGGCGGCGCGGGGTGGCGGCGTGGGGGTCGCCGCCGGTGCGGCGGGAGGCGCCGTCCGGTCGATCTCGGCGAGCAGGGCGGCGACCTGGTCCGGTGACCAGACACCGTCCGACTGCAGCCGGCCGAGCGCCAGCGCGAGCTGGTCGCGGGTGATCGTCCGCGTTGCGGGAGCGGGGCTGGCCACGGGCGATACCTCCTGTCCGTGCAGGTTAGGGGGCGGGAGGCCTGCGCCCAGGGACGTCCGGCCCTGGGCCGTAGCGCCGTCCGTCGGCTGCGATCGGGCCGGGCCCGTCGCCCGTCGTGCCGGGCCGGAACGGAGGAACGGTCCGGTGGCGATGGCTGACGTCCGCCCTGCGGCCCGCACCGGGGCCTGGCCGGTCGAGGCGCGGGGGTTGCGCAAGACCTACGGCGCGACGACGGCCGTCCGGGACGTGTCGTTCAGCGTCGCCCCGGGCGAGATCGTCGGCCTGCTCGGCCCGAACGGCTCCGGGAAGACGACGACGGTGGAGTGCCTCGAGGGGCTGCGCCGGGCCGACGCCGGCCGGCTCCGCGTGCTGGGCCTCGATCCCCGGACCCAGGTCGCGGCGCTGCGGCGGCGCATCGGGTGCCAGTTGCAGGACACCGCGCTCCCCGACCGGCTGCGGGTGGGCGAGGCGGTCCGGCTCTTCGCCGCCGTCGGTGGCACCCCGTCGACGTCGGCACGCTGCTCCTGATCTGGTTCGTGCTGCTGATCCTGGGCGGCGCGGGGCCGCCGCCGGAGGTGCTGCCGTCGGCGATGGCGGCGGTCGGGCGGGGCACGCCGCTGCGGCCGCTGGTGCTCGCGCTGCAGGACCCGTGGTTCGGCAACGGGTGGAACGTCGGCATGCTGGCCGTGCTCGTGGGGATCGGGGCGGTCAGCTGGGCGGCGGCAGCCCTGCGCCTGCGGCGCGACTGACCCCTGGCCCCGCGTCAGATGGGCGGCCGGTCCTCGTAGAACGTGGACAGCACGACCGTCGTCCGTGTGGTCACGTTCGCCGCGGCCCGGATGTCCTGCAGCAGGTGCTCCAGCGCGTCGGGCGAGGCGACCCGCACCTTGAGGATGTAGCTCTCGGCCCCGGCCACCGAGTGGCAGGCCTCGATGGCCGTCAGGTGGGCCAGCCGGGAGGGGGCGTCGTCGGGCTGGGCGACGTCGATCGGTGTGATCGAGACGAAGGCGGTCAGCGGGAGGCCGAGCTCCTTCGCCTGGAGTGTGGCGTGGTAGCCGGTGATCAGCCCGCGCTGCTCCAGCCGGCGTACGCGCTGGTGCACCGCCGACACCGACAGGCCCACCCGCTCGGCCAGGTCGGTGTAGCTGGCGCGGCCGTCGCGGGCGAGGGCGGCCAGCAGGGCACGGTCGACGTCGACGGGTGGGGTGGGCCCGCCGGAGGGGTCAGCCGGCGAGTTCGACGAGCTCACGCGAACCTTCGTTCAGGACGCGGACGCCGGCGTCGGTGCAGACGACGATGTCCTCGATGCGGGCGCCGCAGCGGCCGGCCAGGTAGATGCCCGGCTCCACGGAGAAGGCCATGCCGGGCACGAGCGGGATGTCGTTGCCCTCGACGATGTAGGGCGCCTCGTGGGTGTCGAGCCCGATGCCATGGCCGGTGCGATGGATGAAGTGCTCGCCCCAGCCGGCGTCGCGGATGACGGCCCGCGCGGCCTCGTCGATCGCCTCCGCGGTCACACCCGGCCGCACGGCGGCGGTGGCCGCCTGCTGCGCGGCGTGCAGGACGTCGTACCACTCGGCCACCGCCGCGTCGGCGGGGCCGCCCACGACGTACGTGCGGGTGCAGTCGGAGCGGTAGCCGGTGGCGGTGACCCCGCCGATGTCGACGACGACCAGGTCACCGGCGCCGATGATGCGGCCGGAGAGCTCGTGGTGCGGGCTGGCGCCGTTGGGGCCGGAGCCGACGATCGTGAAGTCGACGCCGACGTGGCCCTCCTCGAGGATCGCCGCGGCGATGTCGGCGCCCACCTCGGCCTCGGTGCGCCCGACCTTCAGCCAGTCCTCCATGCGCGCGTGCACCCGGTCGATCGCGGCGCCGGCGAAGGCCAGCTCCTCGATCTCGGCGGCGGACTTGACCATGCGCAGCCGGTCGACGACGGGGGCGGCGAGCTCCAGCGCCGACCCCGGCAGGGCGCGCTGGATGCCCAGGGCGTGCTCGGCCCAGGTGCGCCCGCCCACGCCCACCCGGACCGGGGCGGCGCCCAGGCGGGCGGTCGCGGTGCCCGCCAGGAGCGCGAATGCGTCGTCGGTCTCGTCCCAGGCGAGCAGCTCCAGGCCGAGGGCGCCGGCCGGGCCGGCGTCGACCATCGGCGCCTCCAGCCGCGGCACCACCAGGAACGGCTCGCCCTGCCGCGGGACCGCCAGCGCGGTGAGCCGCTCCATGGCGTGCGCGTTGTAGCCCGACAGGTAGCGCAGGTCCGACCCCGGGGTGAAGACCAGGAGGTCGAGGCCGGCCTCGGCGGCGAGCTCGCGGGCCGCGTGCACGCGCTCGTTCGTCACCAGCGGGTTCGCGGGCGAACTGCCGTCCGCCGGGGAGTTTCCTGTCGCCACAGCCGCAGAGTAGTCACGCCCTCCGACGCTTTCCCGCATGCGGGGCCGGACCGCTACCGTCCGAGGCTGTGACGACCATGCTGCTGGACGCCGCGTCCCTCTACTTCCGGGCCTTCTACGGGGTGCCGACGAGCGTCACGACGCCCGACGGACGCCCCATCAACGCCGTCCGGGGCTTCCTGGACATGACCGCCCGGCTGATCACGGCGCACGGTCCCGACCGGCTCGTGGCCTGCTGGGACGACGACTGGCGGCCGGCGTTCCGCGTCGAGGCGCTGCCGTCGTACAAGGCGCACCGGGTCGCCCCGGAGGGCGGCGAGGAGGTGCCCGACGAGCTGAGCCCCCAGGTGCCGATCCTCGTCGAGGTGCTCGCGGCCGCGGGGCTGGACCGGGTCGGCGCGCCCGGCTACGAGGCGGACGACGTCATCGGCACCCTGGCCACCCGCGCCCGCGGGCCGGTCGACGTCGTCACCGGCGACCGCGACCTGTTCCAGCTCGTCGACGACGCCCGCGGCGTCCGGGTGCTGTACACCGCCCGCGGCATCGCCGACATCGAGAGCGTCGACGAGGCCGCGGTGGCCGCGAAGTACGGCATCCCCGGCCGGGCGTACGCCGATTTCGCCGTCCTGCGCGGCGACCCCAGTGACGGTCTGCCCGGCGTGTCCGGCGTCGGGGCCAAGACCGCGGCGGCGCTGATCAACGAGTTCGGCGACCTGGCCGGCATCCGCGCCGCTGTGGCGCGGACCGCCGTCCCGGCGCCGCCGCTGACAGCCGCCGTCCTGAAGAAGATGCACGCGGCGGGGACGTACCTCGACGCCGCGCCCGTGGTGGTGGCGGTCGCCCGGACCATCGACCTACCTCCGGTGGAGGGCGTCCTCCCCCGCGCACCGGCCGACCCTGCGGCCCTCGCCGGGCTGGCCGAGGCGCACGGGCTGCAGTCGTCGCTCGGGCGGCTGGGCGCCGCCCTCGGTTGGCCGGCCGACGCGCTCGACTGATCTCAGGGTTCGGTCCAGGTGTAGGCGGCCGTCGTCGCGTCGGTGACGGTGATCCGCAGCCGGATGTTCTCGCCCTGCGCCGTCGTCCCGGTGCACGTGTACACCGCGCCCTTGTCGACGGTCATGTCCGACGGGCAGTCCAGCTGCACGGCCACGCCCTCGCGCTGCTGGAACTGGGCCGCGACGTCGCGCTCGACGGCGGCCGGGTCGAGCACCGTCGCGCCGAAGACGGTGGGGTCGAGCAGTGCCACGAGCAGGACGGCGCCGCCCAGAAGGAGGACGAGCGTGCCGGCGAGGACGGCGAACAGCCCGCGTCGCGACTTCCGCGGCGGCGTGCCGGCCGGGGGCCCGTAGGGAAAGGGTCCCGGGCCGTAGGCGTACGGCGGTGGCCCGTACTGCGGTGGCCCGTACTGCGGTGGCGGCGGCGGTGCGGTGGGCTGCCGGTGGGGCTGGACCGGTCCCGTCGTCCAGACCGGACGCTCGGCGGCGGGCTCCCCGCCGCCGGGGACGTCGCGGTCCTCGGGCGGACTCGTCATCGACACTCCCCGGCTGGTCGTCGGTCCCCCGCCACCCGGTCGCGGGGGCGCCCGAATTGTGCCGCACACCGCCTCCGGCGCACGGGAAGCCGAGGGCGATCAGCCGGAGACCGCGACCGCCACCACGCCTCGCCGGACCCGGCCGACCGCGGCGCGGGCGACGGTGGCCAGCGGCTCCTCGGCGACCTTGGCCAGCTGGTCGAGCAGGTCGATCAGCTGCCGGGTCCAGCGCACGAAGTCGCCGCCGGAGAGCTCCGTGCCCGCCTGCTCGGCGCCGGCCAGCACCCGGTCCAGGTTCTGGCCGTCCGCCCAGCGGTAGGCGGCCCAGGCGAAGCCCAGGTCGAGGTCGCGGGTGGCGGGCACCCCGTGGTCGGCCTCGACGTCCTGCAGCCGGAGGCGGATGCGCCGCATCTCCCCGATCGCCGCGGCCACCTTCCCGGCCGGTACGGCCGGCAGCGCGGGTGTCTCGCGCCGCGCCTCGAAGACCAGCGTGGACACGACGGCGGCCAGTTCGGCGGCGTTCAGCCCGCGCCAGGCGCCGGCGCGCAGGCACTCGGCGACGAGCAGGTCGGCCTCCGACCAGATGCGGGAGAGCCGCCGTCCGTCGTCGGTGACCACCGGGACGTCGTCCTCGGCGCCGAGCACCTCGGTGTCGGCGGGCACGAGCGGCGCCACCTCGGGCACCAGGTAGCCCAGCTCCTCGAGGACGTCGCAGGTGCGGTCGAACTGGCGCGTCAGCGACCCGGTCCGCTCGGCCATCTTGTGCTGGAGCAGGTCGGCCTCGTGCACCGAGCGCAGCCACCGCTCGGCGACGCGCACCCGCTCCTCGCGGTCGGGCAGCGAGTGCACCGGGTGGGCGCGCAGGGCGCGGCGCAGGTCGTCGAGCACCGGGTCGTCGGCGGCGGCCGAGCGCTGCCGGATCCGGCGCGCCCCGAGGTCGTTCTCCACCCGCGCGTTGCGCAGGGTCGAGGCGAGGTCGCGCCGGGCGTGCGGGCTGCGGTGGTTGAAGTTCTTGGGCACGCGGACCCGCGCCAGCGCCGTCACCGGGGTCGGGAAGTCGATCGAACCGAGCCGGCCGGCCCACTTGTCCTCGGTGAGCACCAGCGGCCGCGGCTCGGCCAGGTCGGTGATCCCCGGGTCCAGGACGACGGCCAGCCCCTGGCGGCGCCCCGACGGCACCCGGATGACGTCGCCGGGGCGTAGCGCGCCGAGCGCCTCGGCGGCCTCCAGGCGGCGCTTGGCCTGCGAGTCGCAGGACAGCTCCTTCTCCCGCTCGGCGATCTGGCGGCGCAGCTGGGCGTAGGAGCCGACGTCCCCGTGGTCGGAGTGCATCTCGGCGCCGAACCGCTCGGCGTCGCGCTCGTGCCGGGCCGCCGAGCGCGCCAGCCCGACCACCGACCTGTCGGCCTGGAACTGGGCGAAGGACGAGGCCAGCAGCTCGCGCGCCCGGGCGCGCCCGAACGAGCTGACCAGGTTGACGGCCATGTTGTAGCTGGGCCGGAACGACGACCGCAGCGGATAGGTGCGGGTGCTGGCCAGGCCGGCGACGACCGACGGGTCCATTCCCGGCGCCCAGACGACGACGGCGTGCCCCTCGACGTCGATGCCGCGGCGCCCCGCGCGGCCGGTGAGCTGGGTGTACTCCCCCGGCGTCACGTCGACGTGCGCCTCGCCGTTCCACTTCACCAGCCGTTCGAGGACGACGGTGCGCGCGGGCATGTTGATGCCCAGCGCGAGGGTCTCCGTCGCGAAGACCGCCTTCACCAGGCCGCGGACGAAGCACTCCTCGACGGTCTCCTTGAACGCCGGGACCAGGCCCGCGTGATGCGCGGCCAGGCCGGCCAGCAGACCCTCTCGCCACTCCCAGAAGCCGAGGGCGTGCAGGTCCTCCTCGGGCAGCGAGCCCGTGCGGCGGTCGATGATCTCCGCGATCTCCGCCCGCTCGGCCTCGTCGGTGAGCCGCAGCCCGCTCAGCAGGCACTGGTGGACGGCGGCGTCGCAGCCGTTGCGGCTGAACACGAAGGTGATCGCCGGCAGCAGACCGGCCCGGTCGAGGCGTTCGATGATGTCCGACCTCGCCGGCGGACGGTACCGGGGCCGGTGCGACGAGTCCCCCCGCCGGGAGGAGCCGCCGCCGTGCCACGTGTCCATGCGGCGTTCGTGCTCGCGGACGTAGCGCACCAGTTCGGGGTCGACCACCGACGCGCCGCGATCCCGGGTGGATTGGACCCGCGGGGTGTCCCCCTGCTCGGCGGCGTGCGCGGCCGGGCGCAGCGAGAACAGGTCGAACACCCGATTGCCCACCAGCATGTGCTGCCACAGCGGGATCGGCCGCACCTCGCTGACCACGACCTTCGTATGGCCGCGCACGGTGACCAGCCAGTCGGCGAACTCCTCGGCGTTGCTCACCGTGGCCGACAGCGAGACGAGGGTGACCGACTGGGGCAGGTGGATGATCACCTCCTCCCACACGGCGCCGCGGAAGCGGTCGGAGAGGTAGTGCACCTCGTCCATGACCACATAGCCGAGGCCGTCGAGGGCTGCGGAGCCCGCGTACA
>DASYGS010000089.1:0-14196 GCA_035999465.1 Blastococcus sp.
GAGCCCTCGGCGTAGTAGGGCCGCACGTTCTGGTTGACGAACGCGGTGTCCTCGAACTCGTCGGTCTCGGCGAGCTCGCTGGTGAGCCGGTTGACGTCGTCGTAGGAGCCGTCGACGGCGACCAGCGTCTGGCCGTAGACCGCCGACTGCACGACCTTGCCGGGCTCGAGGTCGGCGGGGATGAAGACGAAGGAGGGCACCCCCGCGCGGGCGGCGTGGGCGGCCACGGAGTTGGCCAGGTTGCCGGTGGAGGCCGCGGCGATCCTGGCGTAGCCCAGGCCCTTGGCGGCGGTCGCGGCGAGCGACACCACGCGGTCCTTGAACGAGTGCGTCGGGTTCGCGGAGTCGTCCTTCACCCAGAGACCGCCGGTGAGCCCGAGCTCCTCGGCCAGCCGCTCGGCACGGACCAGGGGGGTCATGCCGGGGTTCAGGCTCACGCGGGACTCCGGGTCCTGCCCCACCGGCAGCAGCGCGACGTAGCGCCAGATGTTCTGCGGGCCGGCCTCGATCTGCTCGCGGGTGACCGCGCGCATCACCTCGGGGTCGTAGTCGACCTCCAGCGGGCCGAAGCACTCGGCGCAGGCGTGCTCGGCGATCAGGCCGAACGTGGCACCGCAGTTGCGGCACACCAGGCCCTTCGCGGGACACGCAGGCACTGCAGTGGTCTCGGGAGCGGTCAGAGTCATGCGACGACTACCTCCTCATCTTCCCCGCACCGGGCCGTCGAGCCGCGCGGGACGGAATTGGCACCTCCCGCTGCGCGTGCGCGCAGGCGGCGGTTGCCGGGGCTTCATCGGGCCGTGTCCCTCTGCCCCTCTGGATGAGTGGAACGGCTCAGACTCTACCCAGTCGTTCCCGCGCCCTTGCCGCTGGCGAGGATGTGGCGGTGAGCACGCGCATCGTCTACACCGATCTCGACGGCACGATGGTGGGTCCGCGCGGCTCGTTCTGGCACACCGCGGGCCGCGAGCTGACCGACGGGCCCGCCGCCGCCCTGCTCGCGCTGCACCGCGCCGGGGTGCCGCTGGTGCTGGTCAGCGGCCGCACGTTCGAGCAGGTGATCGAGGCGGCGCGCATCTTCGCGGCCGACGGCGCGATCGCCGAGCTGGGCGCGACCGTCGCGTGGGATGCCGGGCGCGGCACGCACCGGCTCCGCGGCGAGCTGCCGGCCGAGTTCGGCGACCGGTCGCCGATGGAGGCGATGGCCGCGCTCGGCGTCGTCGACCGGCTGATCGCCGAGCACCCCGGGCAGCTGGAGTGGCACGCCCCCTGGCACGCCACGCACACCGCCGACGCCCTGCTGCGCGGCCGCATCGACCCGCTCGCCGCCGACGCGTGGCTGGCCGGGCAGGGGCTCGGCTGGCTGACGCTGAAGGACAACGGCACGATCCCGACGACCGGCCGGATGACGCTGGATCCGGCGCCCGGGCCGGTGCGGGTCTACCACCTCATGCCGCGCGGGATCTCCAAGGGCGCGGCGATCGCGTGGGACCTGGAACGCCGGGGCCTCTCCCCCGCCGACGCCGTCGCGATCGGCGACAGCGTCAGCGATCTGGAGATGGCGCCCACGGTCGACCGGCTCTGGATCACCGCGAACGGGGCCGCGGTCGACGGCATGGCCGGGCTGCTGGACGCCGTCCCCAATGCGACCGTGACCGACGGTGCGATGGGCGAGGGCTGGGCCCAGGCCGTCCGCGCCAGCCTCTGACGGAGTCGCTCGGTGACGGAAAGCGTCCCCGAGCGACTCCATCAGGACGTGACGTCGCGCCGGCCGAAGTGCACGAACCCGAGGCCGGTCAGCACGACGATGTAGATCAGCGACTGGATCACGCCCCGGAACAGGTCGTCGGACGGGACCGGTGTCTGCAGCAGATCGGTCCACGAGATGCCGTACGCGGACGGGAAGTAGTCGCGGATCGAGCCCAGCTGCGTCACCTGCTCGAGAATCGCGAACACGATCATCGAGAACACCGCACCGCCGACCGCGGCCAGCGGTGCGTCGGTGATCGTGGACAGCCAGAACGCGAGCGCCCCGACCACCAGCAGGTGCACGGTCAGGTACCCCACCATGCCGGCCAGCCGGAGGAAGGCCGGGCCCTGGCCCAGCGACAGCCCGACAGGCGTGGTCACGTCGGAGAACCCGTAGAACAGCCCCCCGGCAACCACGGACACGACGACCAGGGTGAGGAACGCGCCCGCCGACATGACCAGTGCGGCGTACCACTTCTGTCGCAGCAACCGCCGGCGCGGGACCGGGGTGGCCAGCGTGTACCGCAGCGACCCCCACTGCGCCTCGCTGGCCACGGTGTCGCCGTAGAACAGCGCGAACACCACGACGAGGAAGAACCCGCTGGCGGCGAACAGCACGAACAGCGTGAAGTTCAGCCCGCTCGCGGTGGCGACGTCGACCAGGTTGATCTCCCGGTTCCGCCCACCCGAGTCCCGCGACCCCAGGTGCAGCGCGCCGAGCAGCAGCAGGGGCAGCACCGCCATCACCACGAAGACGCCGATGGTGCGTCGGCGCTTGAACTGACGCCGCAGCTCCACCCAGAGGCGCAGCGTGCGCTCGGGTCGGTATCCGGCCACCGCGCCGGTCCGGCCCACGTGCTCGGTGGTGGTCATGACTCTCCTACCAGCGCCAGGAAGGCATCCTCGAGATGACGGCGCGGGGTCAGCTGGTCGACGCCGATGCCGGCCGCGATCAGTGCCTCCAGCGCCCGGGCCCGGCTGGTGCCGTCGAGATCGACGACCAGCCCCTCGTCGATGCGGTCGATCTGCTCGACGCCCGGCAGTCCGGCGAGCACGGCCATGGCGCGGTCGGCATCGGCCGGGTCGGCCAGGCCGACCAGGACCGCACCCCCCGTGCCGACGATCTCCTCGACCGTGCCCTGCGCGATCTTCTCCCCCTTGGCCATGACGACGACGTGGCTGCACGTCTGCTCGATCTCCGAGAGCAGGTGGCTGGACACGATCACGGTGCGCCCCGTGGCCGCGTACGAGCGCAGCACCTCACGCATGGCATGGATCTGCGGCGGGTCCAGCCCGTTGGTCGGCTCGTCGAGCACCAGCAGGTCCGGCAGGCCGAGCATCGCCTGCGCGATCGCCACCCGCTGCCGCATGCCCTGGCTGTAGCGGCGCACCCGCTTGTCGATCGCCGCCCCGAGGCCGGCGATCTCGATCGCCTCCTCCAGGTGCGCGTCCTGCGCCGGCCGGCCGGTCGCGGCCCAGTAGAGGGTCAGGTTGTCGCGACCCGACAGGTGCGGCTGCAGGCCGGTGCCCTCGACGAAGGAGCCCAGCCGCGACAGCACCGGAGCGCCCGGGCCGGCCGCGTGCCCGAAGATGCTGATCCGCCCCTGGGTCGGCCGGATCAGGCCCATGAGCATCCGCAGGGACGTCGTCTTCCCCGCCCCGTTGGGCCCCAGCAGGCCGAGCACCTGCCCCCGGCGGACCTCGAAGGACAGGTCGCGGACGGCCACGAAGCCGTCCTTGTAGGCCTTCGTGACCCCCTGGAAGCGCAGGGGCACCTCCTCGCCGTCGCTCTCGACGGCGGACACTCGCCGGCGGGCACGCCGGCCCCAGGCCGACGACACGGCCCACGCCAGGAGCGCCAGGGCGACGAGGACGCCGAGCAGCACCCACCAGCGTGCGGAGCCGGAGGCGCCCTGCACCGCGCCGTTCACCTGGGGCACCGAGAGATCGGCGGAGGCGGGCAGCCCGATCGTGTAGACGGCCGACCGGGCGGGCAGCGCGTACGCCTGGTCGGTCGAGGAGACCACGAGCCGCAGGGTGTGCCCGACCTCGAACCGGTGCACGATCGCCGGCAGCGTCACCTGCACGCGCGTCGGATGCGCCGGATCGGTGGAGAGCCCGGTCAGTGCCAGCGGCGCCACCAGGCTCGACGGCAGGGTCATCCCCCCGTCGGGGGCGACGTCGTAGAGCTTGGCGAACAGCGTCGCCGATCCGGCCGCCGCCGACACGTCGAGCGGCACGGCGGGGGCGCCGACGATGTCGAGCGCCGTCGTCAGCGGCCTGCTCGCGAAGACGGCGGACTGCCCGGGGATCTCCACTGCCCGGCCACCGAGGACCGAGCCCAGTGAGCCGAAGCCGGGCAGGCTGGTGATGGCACTCGGCGTGCCACCGGCCGGGGTGACGATCGGCTGGGCGGAGCCGGTCAGCCGGACCTCCGTGCGCGGCACGGCCGCGGCAGAGCCGAGCCCGGGATAGGAGGGCGCCACCTCGGTCGTCGTCCCGCCCTCGACCACGGCGCCACCGGAACCGCTCAGGCCGATCGGCGAGGGGAACTCGAACCCGGTGCCGGGGTTGCTGCCCTTCTTGCGCAGGTACCAGTCGAACCAGCCGGCGACCTGGTTGCGGAGATCGCCCGTGACGCTGTCGGACGCGGCGCTGTCGTGCCCGCCGGGGAACCAGACCACCTTGACCGGCGTGCCGTGGGCGGCGATGCCGCGCGCGTTGGCGTCGGCCTGCCCGAGCCCGAAGAGCGAGTCCTGCGTGCCCTGCACCAGCAGCGTCGGGGCCTTGATCCGGCCGAGCACGCCTGCCGGGCTGCCGCGGTCGAGGACGGCGGCGATCGCCGGCGTGAGCGTGCCGGTGGCCGCGGCCTGCTGGTAGGCGGCACAGATGTCGGCGCGGAACCGGCCGCAGGTGAGCGCGCGCCCGACGGCCGCGGGGTCCACGGCGCTCGGTCGCGCGGGCTGGGCCGAGGTGCCGGCCGACCCGCCGCCCAGATCACCCAGCAGACCGCCCGGGGGGGCCGAGCCGATACCGAAGAACAGCCCGGCCCACAGGCGCTTGTAGACGCCGGCGTCCACGGTCTGCGGCGTCGCGGCCGGGGTGCCGGCCGAGCCGGTCGATCCGGTCTGCGACGGGAACAGGGCCGTGGTCAGCGAGTTCCAGGTGATCTCGGGCGCGATCGCGTCGATCCGGGGGTCGTAGGCGGCGCCGAGCAGGGCCAGCGCGCCGCCGTAGGACCCGCCCGCGACGCCGACCCGCGGATCACCGGGGCCGTCGAGCTGCACCTCGCGCCGCTTGGCCAGCAGGTCGATCATCGTCGAGAGGTCGGCCACCTCGTAGCGCGGGTCGTCGAGCCCGATCTGGCCCGTGCTGCGCCCGAACCCCCGCGCCGAGTACGCCAGGACGACGTAGCCGCGCCCGGCGAGATCGCGGGCATCGGCGGCCACCGAGTCCTTGCTGCCACCGAAACCGTGGGCGAGCACGACGGCCGGCGCCGGGTGGGTGGCGGCCGACGCGGGGAGGTAGAGCGTGGTGTCCAGCTGGACGGCGTCGGCCCCCGACCCGGAGGAGACACGGGCCTGCTCGGTCCGGACGTCGTCCGCCGACGCCGGCGGGGCGACCCCGACCAGACCGACGACCAGCAGCAGGGGGAGCAGGGCGACGAGCGCCGCGCGGGCGCCGGAGCGCGGGCGGGAACGCACGAGCCCGCGGAGGGGGCGCACTCTGCGCCCAACGGCCGAGGGGCAGGAACTGTTCCGGCCCCTCAGTGCGCCGCGATCAGGGCTTCCAGTCTCCCGTGACGACGACGACCAGGCCGGGCGCCGACACGCCGGCGGGGAGCTGGAAGAACCGGGGCGCGGGGCCGGTGAGCTGGGGGAACTGGTCGACCAGCTGTACCGCGGCCTGGCGCTGCTTCTCGTCGCCCTGGGTGAAGAACACCGTGCTGGCGGCGACGTCGCCGCCCTTGTAGGCGCCGACGCCCGGGGAGGTCCAGCCCTTGGCACCGATGGCCGTCTCGACCTTGGCGGCCAGGCCGTTGATGGAGGTCGCGTTCAGGACCGTCACCGGCACCCGGACCGGCGCGACGACGGCCGGCGGGGCAACGACCGGCGTGGTGGCCAACGGCGGCAGCGTGGACGTGTCGGGGGCCACGACGGGGTCGGTGGAGGCGACGGCCGGCTTCTGCGTGGCGGCGTCCTTCGTGTGCGGCGACACGTACGAGTACGCGCCGAGCACGCCGCAGGCGACGACGACCATGGCGACCAGGCCCTTGGCGACGCGGCGGGGCTTGCGGTCGGGCGCGTCGACCTCGTCGAGGGCGGCGACGGCCGGGACGCCGTTGCGCTTGGCGGCCTTCTGGCGGGCCAGCTCGGCGGCCTGCCGCTCGGCGCGCTTGGCGGCGCGGCCGCCGACGGCCGGGCCGGTGGCCGGCCCGCGCACCGGGGCCGGGGCGCGCGACTCGAGGGGCGCGTCGTCGTAGTCCTCGTCGTAGTTCTCGTCGTATCCGTCGTCGTAGGCGTCGGCGGACTCCCCGCGACCGGCGACGGTGCGCTCGGGGATCATCGTCGTCGACGGCGCGGCGGCGACCCGGAGGCCGACCGGTCCGGAGACGTAGTCGTCCTCGAGCGCCGGGCCGCCCAGCGTGCGCCCGGTGTCACCGGAGCGGGGCTTGGTCCAGTCGCCGTAGGGCGGCGAGGCCGGCCCCCCGGCCGGCGCCGAGCGGGGCAGCCGCGGCGCCGGGGCGGCCGTGCGGCCACCGCCGAGCGCCTGCCCTCCGGTCGCGAGCGCGGCGTCGTCGGCGGTCCACGGCCGGCTCGGGCGAAGCCCGGCCGGGGCGGCACCGCTGCCCGCCATGAGGATGCCGCGTTCGAGGGCGGGGCCGGTGGAGACCAGGGCGTCGCCGCGGGGCTCCGGCGACGGCACGGCACGGAACGGGGCCGCGGTCGTGCGCGGGCCGGCCGGAGCCGGCGGAACGGGAGGCAGGGGCAGGCGCGAGCGGGACAGCTGACGGGGGCCGTCGGGGGTGCGCAGACCACCGGCGGCGCGCTCGGTGCGGGCTCGGCCCGGGTCGGTGGGGTGGTCGCTCAGCCCGGCGGACGGAGCTCCGCTCCAGAGCGCGTCGGGGACGTCGGTACGGCGACGACCGGCGGCCACGGGGGCGTCGCCCCACTCGAGTCCGTCACTGCCTGCCTGCGCGTGCCTGCCCACGGTGAGCAAATCTAAACGTTGTAACTCTCATTGCACAGGACCCTGGAGAGATCTCTTCCGCTGCCGCACGGACCGCAGCCGGCGCAGCCGCTGGACCAGCAAGGGATCGGCCTCGAGCGCCTCGGGCCGGTCGACGAGCGCGTTGAGCACCTGGTAATAGCGTGTCGGCGGCACGCCGAACCGGTCGCGGATCGCCGTCTCCTTGGCGCCGGCGCGGCGCCACCACTGCCGCTCGAAGGTCAGCATCTCGTGCTCCCGCCGGGACAGCTCCGGGCCCGCGACCTGCGCGAACGCCTCGCCGACGCCCTCGGCCCGGCAGGGGGCCATCACCGGGGTCGGGTCGCTGCTCATGGGTCGCCTGTCTCCTGTCTCGCCGGGCGGCCCCCTCGCTCGGGGCGGCTCGGATCCGACCGTAGACCGGGCCGCCGACAATTCCGGACAGCCCCGGACGGCGCCGGCGCACCGGTCGCGGCCGGGGCTGCTGCGACGTCAGATACCTGCGGGAACGGCCTCCGCCACCGCACGCCGGTTTCCGGTCCGGGCGTGTCGCAGGCTGTCGACGGTGAAGACGGCAAGGGCCAGCCAGACGATCGCGAACCCCACCAGCCGGGCCGGGGGCATCGGCTCGCCGTAGACGAAGACGCCGATGATCAGCTGCATCGACGGCGTCAGGTACTGCAGCAGCCCGATCGTCGAGAGCGGGATCCGCCGGGCGGCCGCGGCGAACAGCAGCAGCGGGATCGCCGTGGCGATGCCGGTGCTCGCCAGCAGCAGCGCGTTGCCGACTCCGGCCGAGCCGAAGGTGCCCGCCCCGTGGGCGTGCAGCACCGCCAGGAAGACGGCCGCCGGCGCGGCGACCAGCGCCGTCTCCACGAACAGGCCGGGGGCCGCCTCGACCTTCACCAGCTTCTTCATCAGCCCGTAGAGGCCGAACGTCAGGGCCAGGCCCAGCGCGATCCACGGCGGCCGGCCGTAGTCGACGGTCAGGACGACGACGGCGACGGTCGCGATGACCACCGCGGCCCACTGCAGCCGGCGCAGCCGCTCGGAGAACACCACCACGCCCAGCAGCACGCTGACCAGCGGGTTGATGAAGTACCCGAGCGAGGTCTCGACCACGTGCCGGGAGTTGACGCCGTAGACGAACAGCAGCCAGTTGCCCGCGATCAGCACCGCGGCCCCGGCGAGCACCAGCAGCGTGCGCGGGTGCCGGAACGCTGCCCGCACGTGCGCCCACTTGCCGACGACGGTGAGCAGCACGGCGACGAACAGCAGCGACCACAGCACCCGGTGGGCCACGATCTCGACCCCGCCGGCCGGCTCCAGCAGCGGGAAGTACAGGGGGAACAGGCCCCACATCGCGTAGGCGCCCAGCCCGGAGACCACCCCCAGGCGACGCTCGTCCACGGCCGCACCGTACGCCCGTCCTGCGCTCCGGCCGGGCGGCGGCCGCCCGGCTCAGACGGTCTGGATGTAGTCGACCATGTGCTTGCGCTCGTCCTCGAGCTCGTCCAGGCGCGCCTTGACGACGTCGCCGATGGAGACGATCCCGATCAGGACGCCGTCGTCCACGACGGGCACGTGCCGGACGCGGTGCTCGGTCATCGTCTGTGCCACTGCCTGCACGCTCTCGTGCAGCGAGCAGATGCGTACCTGAGCGGTCATGACGCTCGAGACGGGCTCGGTCAGCAGCCCCGCCCCCCGGCTGTGCAGCCCGCGGGCGACGTCCCGCTCCGACAGGATCCCCTCGACCTGCTTGCCGTCGGAGGAGACGACCAGCGCGCCGATCCCGTGCTCGGCGAGCAGGGCGAGGGCGTCGCGGACGCTTGCCGCCCCGTCGATGGTGGCCACCTCGGGGCCCTTGTGACGCAACACCTGGCTGATCTGCACGGCGGCCTCCTCATGGCGCTGTGCGGGGAGTGTCCACCCGCGGGGGCGGCCCGGCAACGGCGCGCGCGGCCTACCGTCGGGGTGTGCGTGACCAGCGGCCCAACCCCCTCCAGTGGCTCTGGTACGCCCTCGGCGGCGGCCTCCCCCGCAGGCTCTCCCCCTGGGTGCTGGCCGACACGACGCGGCGCACCTGGGTCGTGCGGCACTTCGCCCGCGCCGTCGTCCAGATGCTGCCGCTTGTCGTGCTCTGCCTGGCCGCCGTCCCGGTGCCGTTCGCCTACCGGGCCACGGCGGCCTTCGGCGGCCTGCTCATCGGGCTCTCGTTCTCGATGGCGTTCATGACCGAGACGATCGAGCACCGCACCGTGAAGGCCGGGTTCCCGCCGGGCACGGCCGCCCGGCTGCGGGAGGAGCGGGTCGAGCGCCGGCGCCTCGAACGGCTCTCCCCGTACCGCAGGGACGGCTCGGGCAGCTTCGACTGAGGGTCAGTCCTCGATCCGGAAGCCGAACTTCACGGTGACCTGGAAGTAGCCCACGTCGCCGTCCACCACCTGGCCGCGGATCTCCTTCGCCTCGAACCAGTCGATGTTGCGGACCGTCCGCGCGGCCTTCCGGATGGCCGACCGGATGGCGTCGTCGACGCTCGTCGTGCTGCTGCCGACGACCTCACTCAGCCCGTACACGTGGTCACTCACTGCGCCTCCTCGTGGCTCCGGCGGCCCGGGACGCTGCACCCGTCCGCGCGCCCCCGACCCTGGCACGACCGGGCCGGCCGCGCGACGGGCCGGCCGATGCGTAGGTACGTCGACCCGCATACGTCGTTCCCGTGGCCCCGGATACGTCGTTCTGCGGATTTCCCGGGGCCGCTCCGATCGAAGGATTCCCGGCGTCAGTCACGACACCGACGTCGCTCAGGAGCCCTTCCGATGCCTGCTCTCGCCTACGCCGCTCGCCCCGCCGCCGGCACCGCCGTCCCCGCGTCCGGCTCGACCCTGCTGGCCCGTCTCGCCGAGGGCGACGAGGCGACGTGGCAGGTCACGGTCCGCCGCTTCGAAGGTCTGCTGCGGGCCTCGGCGCGCGCCGTCCTGCGCAGCGACGCCGACGTAGACGAGGCGGTGCAGCGCACGTGGGTGCTGCTGCTCTCCCACGCGGGCCGGATCAACGACGCCGAGTGCCTCCCCGGCTGGCTGGCCACCACGGCCCGCCGCGAGGCGCTGGCGATCGTGCGGGGACAGCAGCGCACGGTGCCGAGCGAGAGCGTCGTCGACCACGTCTCCCCGGACGACCGCGACCTCGCGACCGGCATGCTGGAGGACGAGCTGTCGCAGGCGCTGAGCAGCGCGGTGGACACGCTGCCCGACACCCAGCGCCGCCTGGTCCGCGCGCTGCTGCGCGAGCCGGCCTCCTACGACGCGCTCAGCCGCGAACTCGGCATCCCGCGGGGCAGCCTCGGCCCCCTGCGCGGCCGCGCGGTGCGGTCACTGCGGCTGCAGCTGGCCCCCAGCTTCGCCTGAGGGCGCCGTTCAGTCGACGGACGGCCGCATCGGGCCGTTGTCGACCACGTGCTGGAGCCCCTGACGCAGCGCGTCACCCATGCTGAAGTCGTCGTGGGCGTCCACGGTCTGGCGCAGCTTGCCTTCGAGCTCGGCGTCGTCGAGCTCGAAGGACTCCTCCGGGTCACCACTGGAGCCGTACAGCGACAACTTGATCGGTGACATGCGGTGTCCCTCCGAACGGAGCAGTCAACGGTTACCGGGCGACCCGTGCCGCCAGTGCCGCGGCCTGCGCACGGTTCGTGACCTGGAGTTTATGCAGGACACGGGACACATGGACCCCGACCGTGCGGTCGCTGATGAACAATCTGCGGGCGATCTGCCGGTTGGTCGCACCGGTGCCCAGGAGCTCCAGGATCTCGAACTCGCGCTCGGTCAGCCCGTAGGGCCGGCTCTCCTCCGACGCCCTCGGCGCGGGCACCGCCGAGAGCCGGGTGCGGGCCAGCAGCGCGTCCACCTCGGCCACCACCGGCACCGCGCCGAGGTGCTCGGCGATCGTCCGCGCCGCGGTCGCCGCCGCCGCGGCCTTCTCCCGCTGCTTGGCGTCGGCGTGGCACTCGGCCTGCCGGAGCAGGCAGTAGGCCTCCTCACGGGGACGCACCGCGGCCCGCCACAGCCGGACGGCGTCGGCCCAGTCCTCCGACGTGGCCGATCCCCGGGCGCGGGCGAGCTCGTTGCGGGCGGCTCGGTAGTCGGCCGCCGCGGAGATCTCGTCGTCCTCGGCCGGTGCCACCTCCTCCAGCTCGGCGGCGAGCCGGTCGAGCCGGGCGGTCGCCGCGGGGTCCGCGCGGCCGGGTACCGGGCCGCTCCGGTCGGCCTCGTTGCGCAGCCCGATTCCGACGAGTTCGGTGCGGAAGTAGCGGTCCTGCGTGTCGGCCAGCCGGCGCAGCGCCTCGTCGACGGTCCGATAGCAGCCGTCGGCGTCCCCCTCCTGGGCCAGCAGCTCCGCGGTCACCGTCGCCACCGCCGCGACGACGGCCGGCTCGTCGACCTCCCGCAGGGCGGCGGCGGCCTCGAGGCTGGCCCGGGCGGTGGCCGGGTTGCCCATGGCCAGCTGTAGTTCCGCGCGCTCGAGGTGCAGGTGCAGGCCCTGTCCCTGGGTCACCCGGCCGTCGAGGAGCTCGGCGAGCACCGCCTCGCACTGCGCGTACCGGCCCCGCCGGCGCAGCATGTTGGCCGCGTTGCACGCCAGTGCGGCGCCGACGGCCAGCTCCAGGCCGTACTCGGGCAACAGGCTCAGCCCCTCGAGGGCGGCCTCGCACGCCTCGTTGGGCAGGCCCGTGTACTCGTAGGCCAGGATCAGGTTGGCGTAGCTGCGGCACAGGACGGCCCGGTCCTCGACGTCGCGGGCCCGGCGCACCCCCTCCCGCAGCAGGTCCAGCGCCGCGGCGTCCCCGAGGAACGCCGCGGCCGCGCCGCGGGTGGTGAGCGCATCGGCGAGGACGGCGGCCGTCCCGTGCTCGCGCGCGGCCGCGACAGCCCGGTCGGCGAGCCCGATCGCTTCGTCGAACTCGGCCATGATGAACGCCGACCGCGCCTGCGCACCCCACACCTGGGCGTGGCAGGCGGTGACCTGCGGTTCGAGCGCCTCGGCGGCCGCGGAGTAGGCGGCCACGCTCTTCGTCGTCTGCCCGGCCTCCCAGAGGAAGCAGCCCAGCCGCTCCAGCGCGCTGGCCCGGGCCGCGCCCGTGACGGGGTGCGCGGCGAGAGCGGTCTCCAGGATCGCCGCCGCCGCGGTGGGGTCACCGGCCAAGCGGGCGGTTCCGGCGGCCTCGAGCGCCAGTTCCAGCTCGTCCTGGTCGCTGCCCGGTGGCCGGCCGGTCTCGAGGGCCCGCTGGTAGTAGCCCCAGGCCTCGGCGAACGCGTTGAGCGAACGCGCCTTGCGCGCCGCCCGCAGGCTCCAGTGGGCCGCCTCCCCCGGCGCCCCGGCCGCGGACCAGTGCAGGCTGACGGCTGCCGCCGTGACGACGTCGTCGTTCGGCCCGGCACCCAGCTCGCGCGCCGCCCGCTCGTGCAGCAGCCGTCGCTCGATCGGCAGCAGCTGTGACAGCACCGCCTCGCACATCAGGCTGTGCCGGAACGCGTAGTCGGACCCGTCGACGACGAGGACGCCGACGTCGATCGCCTCCCGCAGGGCCGTCGCGTACCGGTCCGTGGGCAGCTCCGAGGCGCGGTGCAGGTGGTGGTCGTCGACCCACAGCCCGAAGACGGCGGCGAGCCCCACCAGGTCGGCGGCGTCCCGGCCCAGGGCGCGCACCCGGGAGAGCAGGACGTCCTTCACCCGCCGCGCGCCGGGATCCTTCACCAGCTCGCCGAGCAGGTACGGGTTGCCCTGAGACTGCTCGTACCAGGCCAGGACGTCGACCTCGGCACCGCCGGTCAGGGCCGCGACCAGCTCCGACGCCTCGGCCAGGCCCAGGCGGTCCAGCTCGACGATGCGCGCGCCGGGCAGCCGGGAGAGATCGGCGATCGCCTGCTGCACGCGCCCGACCCGCGGGGCCTCGTCGTTGCGCAGGGTGATGACCAGGCTCAGCCGACGGCGGGCCGCGGTGGCGGCCAGGTAGACGAGGAAGTCGCACGTCGTCTCGTCGGCCCAGTGCAGGTCCTCCACCACCAGCGTGGTGACCGTCGTCGATCCGCCCGGCGCCAGCGCGTCGGCCCACAGCCGGACGGCCTTCAGCCGCTGCTCCGACGACAGCTGCTCGGCCGGCCCCTCGGCCGCCGACGGCCAGCCGCCCCGGGAGTCGAAGAGCTGCTCGAGCGCGGCCAGCGGCAGCGGCTGACCCGCGAGCTGCATGCACGAGCCCTCGAGGACGTCGGTGGCCGCCGCGGCGCGCTCCGCCGCCACGAGGGAGGACTTGCCGACGCCGGCCTCGCCGCAGACGACGACGACGTGCCCCGGCTCCGCGAACGCCGCGGCGACGGCGGCCCGATGCTCCAGCCGCCCGATGTAGGGGACCGTCGGATTCGCCGTCCCCGTCACCCGGTCATGGTGCCGCGCCCGGACCGGGAACGTCCAGGCACTTCGGCCAGGAGGTGCGGCGATCACGGATCGGAGCCGACGCGGGGACTCGAACCCCGAACCGCTCGATTACAAGTCGTGCGTGACCCTGAGTAGCTCCACTTGACCACAACTCGCCTCTGAGCAGCGAGTTCATCTCACAATGACACCACTGACCACTGGTGTTAACCGTCACTCACTGTAGTTTTCGAGGAATAAAATGGGGGTAAAATGGGGGCTCATGGGACGTCCTCCGCTGGCTCTGGGCACCTCCGGCGCCATCCGCTGCTACCGCACCGACGGCGGCTTCCGGGCCCGCGCGCTGACCCGGGACTACGACGGCCGGGTCCGCACCGTCGAGCGGACCGGCCGCACCAAGACCGCAGCCGAGACCGCGTTGAAGTTGGCTCTGCGAGATCGCGCGCAGATCACCGCTCGGGGCCACATCACCGCAGCCACCCGGGTCTCCGATCTGGCGGAGGCTTGGTACGACGGGTTGTCGGAGCTGTCCCCGGTCACGATGGAGGCCTACAGGCGCCGGCTCGACGGGCAGATCCTGCCCGGCCTGGGACAGTTGCGCGTCCGCGAGCTCAGCGTCGGCGTCCTGGACCGGCACGTGCGGTTGATCGCCGCCAACCACGGTGTGGCCACCGCCCGGATGTGCCGCTCGGTGCTATCGGGCATGTGCACGCTGGCTGCCCGCCACGACGCTCTGCAGTCCAACCCCGTGCGCGCGCTTGGCTCTCTCAACGCAAAGCCTCGGAAGGCACCGCGAGCGCTGACCCTGGCGCA
>DASYGS010000108.1:0-10262 GCA_035999465.1 Blastococcus sp.
GGTCTGGAGCTCACCGCGCGCGAGCATCGGCTTGAGGATGCTGGCGGCGTCGATCGCGCCCTCCGCGGCACCCGCCCCGACGAGGGTGTGGATCTCGTCGATGAACAGGATGATGTCGCCGCGGGTGCGGATCTCCTTCAGGACCTTCTTCAGCCGCTCCTCGAAGTCACCGCGGTAGCGGGAACCGGCGACGAGCGCGCCGAGGTCGAGCGTGTAGAGCTGCTTGTCCTTCAGCGTCTCGGGCACCTCGCCCTTGACGATCGCCTGCGCGAGGCCCTCGACGACGGCGGTCTTGCCGACGCCGGGCTCGCCGATGAGCACGGGGTTGTTCTTGGTCCGCCGCGACAGCACCTGCATGACGCGCTCGATCTCCTTCGCCCGCCCGATGACCGGGTCGAGCTTGGAGTCGCGGGCGGCCTGCGTGAGGTTGCGGCCGAACTGGTCGAGCACCAGGGAGGTCGAGGGCGTGCCCTCGGCCGGTCCGCCGGCCGCGGCCGGCTCCTTGCCCTGGTAGCCCGAGAGCAGCTGGATGACCTGCTGGCGGACGCGGTTGAGGTCGGCCCCGAGCTTCACCAGGACCTGGGCGGCGACGCCCTCGCCCTCGCGGATCAGGCCGAGCAGGATGTGCTCGGTGCCGATGTAGTTGTGGCCGAGCTGCAGGGCTTCGCGCAGCGACAGCTCCAGCACCTTCTTCGCCCGCGGGGTGAAGGGGATGTGCCCGGACGGGGCCTGCTGGCCCTGGCCGATGATCTCCTCCACCTGCTGGCGGACGCCCTCCAGCGAGATGCCGAGGGACTCGAGTGCCTTGGCAGCGACGCCCTCACCCTCGTGGATCAAGCCCAGGAGGATGTGCTCGGTGCCGATGTAGTTGTGGTTGAGCATCCGGGCCTCTTCCTGGGCCAGGACAACCACGCGGCGGGCTCGGTCGGTGAACCGTTCGAACATCTGCTGCTTCTCCTCTGACCGGCTGGTCCGGCGCTGCCCTCCCCGGTCTTGGGAGAGAGCACCCGACATCCGTCGGCGCGCGGGGCACCGGTCGTTCCACTGTAGTCGCGGACCACCCGGTCCCGTCGGTGTGCGGCGGGGCCGGTGGATGACTGCCCGGTCCAACGGATGCTCCGGTACGGCTGTTCCGTCCCGGTTACGCCGTCAGCGGACGGGCGCGCCCTACCGCCGGAGCAGCAGCCGCACCCCGGAGACGGCGACGGCCCGGCTCCCCTGCGGGGAACCGGGCCGGCCAGGACGCGCCGCGACGCGAGACGCGCGGACGTCGCACTCACCCCACGGGTGCCGCGGCGTTCCGCGGGACAGGGGCGGACGACGTCAGTGCGCGGACTTCGTCAGTGCGCGGACTCGTAGGCCTCGACGACGCTCGCCGGGATACGACCCCGGTCGCTCACCGCGTGACCGTTCTTGCGGGCCCAGTCGCGAATGGCCCCGGCCTGCTCGCGGTCCATCCGGCCACCGGTGGCGCGCGACCGCCCACCGCCGGAGGCACGGTTGCCGCGGCTGACCTTTCGGGCGGCCGAGACATAGCGCGAGAAGACGTTCCGCATCTCCTGGGCGTTCTTGTCCGCCAGGTCGATCTCGTACGTCGTGCCGTCGAGTGCGAAGCTCACGGTCTCGTCGGCGGAGAGATTCTCGTCGAGGTCGTCGCTGAGGATGACCTGAACCTTGCGAGCCATTTATGGTTCCTCACTTCGCGGTGGCCCTGGAGCCGGTCGGGAAATGCCTCCCTGACGGGACGACAACACCATTGCACCACAACCGGCCGGCATTTTGCCAATCTCCGCGCGTCGCCACTATGCGAGTGAAACGACCCAGTACGGTTCTGCTAAGAGGAAATCGGCCTGACCAGCGGAAAGAGGATGGTCTCTCTGATTCCCAGCCCGGTCAGCGTCATCATCAACCGGTCCATGCCCATACCCATACCGCCGCTCGGCGGCATCCCGTATTCGAGCGCCTCGAGGAAATCCTCGTCGAGCACCATGGCCTCGGGGTCACCGGCTGCGGCCAGTACCGCCTGGTGGGTGAACCGTTCCCGCTGCGTCACCGGGTCGACCAGCTCGGAGTAGGCGGTCGCCCGCTCGATCCCGCCGATGTAGAGATCCCACTTCTCCGCGAGCCCGGGCTGCGAGCGGTGCGCCCGGGTCAATGGCGAGGTGTCCACCGGGTAGTCCATAACGAACGTCGGGGCCTGGAGCCCGGGCTGCACGAGCGCCTCGAACAATTCCTCGACGAGCTTGCCGTGGATCCAGGCCGGATCGACGCCGACGTCGTGTCGCCCGGCGAGGGCGCGCAACTCCTCCACCGACGTCTCCGGCGTGACCGTCTCACCGACCGCCTCGGACACGAGGGTGTAGAGCGGCACCTGCCGCCACTCCCCCGACAGATCCACCTCGGTGCCGTCGTGATGGCGCGCGACGTGGTCGCCGAACAATGCGGCGCAGGCGTCCTGGATGAGTTCCCGGGTGAGCGTGGCCATCACCTGGTAGTCCGCATAGGCCTGATAGGCCTCGAGCATCGCGAATTCCGGCGAGTGGGAACTGTCGGCGCCCTCGTTGCGGAAGTTCCGGTTGATCTCGAACACGCGGTCCAGGCCGCCGACGATGCAGCGCTTGAGGAACAGCTCGGGAGCGATCCGCAGATACAGATCGAGATCGAACGCATTCATGTGGGTGCGGAACGGTCGCGCCGTCGCTCCACCGTGCACCGTCTGCAGCATCGGCGTCTCGACCTCGAGGTAGTCGCGGGCCGCGAGGCCGGCCCGCAGCGACGCCATGACGGCGGCGCGCTGCCGGACCGTGCGGCGGGCCTCGTCACGGACGATCAGGTCCACGTACCGGCGGCGGACCCGCAGTTCCTCGCTCATCGGCTTGTGCGCCACCGGCAGCGGGCGGAGCGCCTTCGACGTCAGCTGCCAGGAGTCGGCGAACACCGACAGCTCACCCCGGCGGGAGGTGCCGACCTCGCCGGTCACCAGCACGTGGTCGCCGAGATCGACGTCGGCCTTCCACGCCGCGAGCGGCTCCTCGCCCACCCGGTCGCGGGAGAGCATCACCTGCAGTTCGGCGTCGCCCTCGCGCAGCGTCGCGAAGCAGAGCTTGCCGGTGTTGCGGAAGAAGATCACGCGCCCGGTGACGCCGACCGTCTCGCCGGTCATGGTGTCCGGGGGCAGGTCGGGGGAACCGGCGCGGACGGCGGCCAGCGTCGTCGTCCGCGCGACGCTCACCGGGTACGGGTCGACGCCGCTCTCGCGCAGCCGGTCGAGCTTGGCCCGGCGTACCCGGAGCTGCTCGGGGAGTTCGTCGACGTCGTCGGATACCGCGGGGCCTTCACTCACGGGGCGTCAGCGTACGGGGCGCCTCACCGGCGGGTGGGCGGGTGACCGGTCGCCTGCTGGCGCTCGAAGGCCAGCCGCAGCCCGTGCACGGTCAGATCGGGTTCCCGCTCGCCGATCGAGCGGCAGCTGTCGACCACCAGCGGGGCCAGGCCGCCGGTGGCGACGACGAGCGGTGCGGCCCCGAACGAGCCGATCAGCTCGGCCGCGATCCGGCCGACCAGGCCGTCGACGAGACCGGCGAAACCGAGCACCAGGCCCGACTGCAGCGCGGCGACGGTGTTCTTGCCTATCGCGTGCTGCGGCACGGTGAGCTCGACCGAGCGCAGCTGCGCCGCACGGTGGGCCAGCGCGTCGAGGCTGACCTCCACCCCGGGCGCCAGCGCGCCGCCGAGGAACTGCCCGTCCGGGCCCACGGCGTCGACGTTGGTGGAGGTGCCGAAGTCGACCACGACGACCGGCCGCCCCCGGCCGTCCTTCGTGCGGCCGAAGAACTCGTGCGCGGCCAGCGCGGTGACCACGCGGTCGGCGCCGACCTCGCGCGGGTTGTCCACGTGCAGCGGGACGCCGGTCCGGACGCCGGGGCCGATGAGCACGACCGGCACCTCGAGGGTGTCCAGCAGCCGGCGCAGTGCGGGCAGCAGGGCCGGCACGGTGGAGCAGGCCGCGACACCGGTGACCTCGGTCTCGCGCAGCAGGCCGCGCCAGAGCAGCCGCAGCTCGTCGGAGGTCGCCCGCGGGAACGTGGTGACCCGCCAGCTGCCGACCCGCTCCGGCCCGTCGAACGTGGCCAGGACCGTCTGGCTGTTGCCGATGTCGACGGTGAGGAGCACGGGGTCAGCGTTCGACGACGTCGCCGCGCCGCTGGCCCTGCACGCCCGGGGACGGCGCGGCCGGGTCGTCCCCCAGCTCGACGATGCGGTTGTCCCCGTCGACGTGCACCACGCGCGGGAGGTAGCTCTTCGCCTCCGACTCGTCCATGACGCCGTAGCTGATCATGATCACCAGGTCGCCGGGGTGCACGAGGTGCGCCGCGGCGCCGTTGATCCCGATCACACCGGTGCCGCGCTCGCCCGGGATCACGTAGGTCTCCAGGCGGGCGCCGTTGGTGACGTCGACGATCGCGACCTGCTCGCCGGGCAGCAGGTCGGCCGCGTCGAGGAGGTCCTCGTCGATCGTCACCGAGCCCACGTAGTGCAGGTCGGCCTGGGTGACCGTCGCGCGGTGGATCTTGGACTTGAGCATCGTGCGCATCATCGGAGGTCTCCCGAGGGCTGGGACGGGTGGGTGAGGGTGACCGCGACGTTGTCGAGCAGCCGGGTGGTGCCGGCGCGGGCCGCGACCAGCAGCCGGGCCGGGCCGGCGGCCGGCGCCGGTCCCAGGTCGGGGTCGGTCAGTTCGAGGTAGTCCTGGACGAGCGAGTCCTCGGCGTCCAGCACGGCGTGCGCGGCGGCCAGCACCGCGGCGGCGCCGTCCGGACCGGCGTCCGCCCCCGCCCGCAGCGCGGCGGAGATGGCCCCGGCCGCAGCGCGCTGCTCGGGGGCCAGGTAGCGGTTGCGGCTCGACAGCGCCATGCCGTCGTCCTCGCGGACGGTCGGCACGCCGACCACCTCGACCGGCAGCACGAGCTCGCGGACCATCGCCCGGATGAGGGTCAGCTGCTGGTAGTCCTTCTCGCCGAAGAACGCGAGGTCGGGGCGCACCAGCCCGAGGAGCTTGGCGACGACGGTCAGCATGCCGGCGAAGTGACCCGGCCGGACGGCACCCTCGAGCACGCCGCCCAGCCGGCCGGGGTCGACGGTCACGCCGAGCGAACCGGGCGGATAGACGTCGTCGACGCCGGGGTGGAAGACGAGGTCGGCGCCCTCCTCGGCGAGCGCGGCCAGGTCGGCGTCCCAGGTGCGGGGGTAGCGGTCGTAGTCCTCACCCGGCCCGAACTGGGTCGGGTTGACGAACACCGAGACGACGACGCTCTCAGCCTGCTCCCGGGCAGCGCGGACCAGCGTGCGGTGGCCCTCGTGCAGCGCACCCATCGTCGGCACCACCGCCACGGGACCGGGCAGGGCGTCGCGCCGACGGCGCAGGTCGGCCACGGTTTCGGCGACAGCCGGGGTGGCGGGGCGGGCGGGCGACGGAGCCTGGTTCACGACGTCGCTCACCAGGAGCCCGCCGGGTCGATGTCGCGGGCGCTGCGGAGCAGGTCGAGCAGCGGCGCGCCCTCGTGCCGCTTCAGCCGGCCGGCCGACAGGGCCCGCTCGGTGGTCCGCTGTGCCATGGCGACGTAGGCGGCGACCGAGTCCGGCGCCCGCTCGGTGAGCGTCTCCAGATGGTCGCGGACAGTGCCGACGTCGCCCCGGCTGACCGGACCGGTCAGGCCGCGGTCGCCGCGGCGCAGCCCGTTGTCGAGGGCCGCGGTGAGCAGCGGGGCCAGGACGCGGGACGGGTCGTCGATGCCCGCGGTGCGCAGCAGGTCGGCGGCCTCGGCGACGAGGGTGACCAGGTGATTGGCGCCGGTGACCAGCGCGGCGTGGTACAGCCGCCGGTCCCCCTCGGCGACGAAGAACGGCTCGCCGTCCATCTCCAGCACGAGGGTCTCGGCGACGGCCCGGTGCTCGGGGCGGCTGGTCACCCCGAAGGGTGCCCCGGCGAGGCGGTCGGCGTCCTCGGGGGCGCCGGAGAAGGTCATGGCCGGGTGCAGCGCGAGCGGCAGGACCCCGGCGAGCTCGGCGGGCTCGAGCACCGCCAGGCCGTGGGCGCCGGACGTGTGGAAGGTGAGCTGGCCGGCCCGCCAGACGCCGGTCTCGGCGAGGCCGGCGACCAGGCCCGGCAGGGTGTCGTCGGGCACGGCGAGCACGACCAGGTCGGCGGCGGCGACCACCTCGTCGGCGGGCAGCAGCGGAACGCCGGGCAGCAGGCGCGCGGCGCGCTCGGCGGACGCGGTGGAGAGGCCGGCGGCCGCGACGACGTCGTGACCTGCGGCGGAGAGCGCGGCACCCAGCACAGCGCCGACCCGGCCGGCACCCACGATGCCCACGCGGAGGCGGGCGGGCGCTATGGCGGGCGAGGGAAGCCCGGCTGAGCGGAAGGTCCTGCGGGCAGCAGGCATCGGTACACCTCTCGTTCCAGTCCCTGGCGGGTACCGGACGTCGGTCTCGGCCCACACCGTCGTGGGCCTGCGTGTCGTGCTGGTGGTGCGATCGTGCGGGTGGTGCGCGGCGCCGTCCTGCTGCAACCCGTGTGTCACGCAGGTGGACTGCCGATGCCGAGTGTGTGACCGGGAATCGACGGCCGCAACGTCTGCGCGCTGTGGGGTGGGTCACCCGGCGCCTCTCCCGGGGCCGCCGGACCGGCAGGCGGCGGACCGCCCTAGCGTGGGCGCGGCAGATCCCCGACCTCAGGAAGCAGGCACGCGTGGGCACGTTCGACGGACGCACGGCACTGGTCACCGGCGGCAGCCGGGGCATCGGACTGGGGATCGCCCGGAGCCTGGTGGAGCGCGGCGCCCGCGTCGTCCTCACCGCGCGGAAGGCCGACGTCCTGGCCGAGGCCGTGGCCTCCCTCGGGGGGCCGGAGGTCGCGGTGGCCGTGCCCGGCAACGCCGGGGACGCCGAGCACCGGGCCGAGGCCGTGCGGACGGCGATCGAGACCTTCGGCAGCCTCGACCTGCTGGTCGGCAACGTCGGGATCAACCCGGTCTACGGCCCGCTGATGGACCTCGACCTCGGCGCCTTCCGCAAGATCCTCGACACCAACGTCGTCTCCTCGCTGGGGCTGGTGCAGGAGGCCTGGCGCGCCTGGATGGGCGAGCACGGCGGCTCCGTGCTGATCGTCGCGTCGGTGGCCGGCATCCGGTCGTCGCAGCAGATCGCCGCCTACGGGGTGAGCAAGGCCGCGCTGATCAACCTGACCACGCAGCTGGCCGTCGAGCTCGGCCCGAAGGTGCGGGTCAACGCGGTGGCCCCGGCCGTGGTGAAGACCCGCTTCGCCGAGGCGCTGTTCGAGGGGCGCGAGGAGGAGCTGGCGGCGACCTACCCCGTCGGCCGGCTGGGAACGCCCGAGGACATCGGCGAGGCGGCGGCCTACCTGCTCGGCGACGGCGCGGGCTGGGTCACCGGCCAGACGCTGGTGCTCGACGGCGGCACGCTGTCCCGCGGCCCCCGCTGAGCCGCCGGTCCGGGTCGGCGCCTCAGTTGTCCTCTCAGTTGTCGCGCAGCACCCGGGCGAGGACGTCGTCGGGCTCGTCGGCCTCCCGGTAGCGGCGCCGGCGGCGACCGCCCGGGGCGGGGCTCACCCCGTTCTCGGCCAGGATCTGGTCGAGCCGACTGCCCGTCGACGGCCCGGTGACCAGCGGCGCCTGGGCCGGCCGGTCGGTGGTGGGCGGCACGGGCGGCCGCTCGGCGCGCGCCGGCGGAGGGGTGGCGGCCAGCGGGTTCGCGGTGGTGGCCGGCCCGGCGACGGTCTCGCCGGTGCGCCGACGGCGGGGCGGCACCTCCGGCAGCGACCTGGTGCCCGCCGGCCGCGGCCGGGGACGGGGTGAGGGCCGGGCCGAGACGTCGGTGCCCGGCGACGCGGGCAGCACCGGCGGCGGCGGGTCGAGCAGCTCGCGGGCGGAGAGCCACTCCAGCGGTGAGGGCGCCGGCACCGGTGGAGTGACCGGCGGCGGGGACACCGGCGACACCGTCGTCCGCGGGGCCTCGGGCTGCTCGGCGGCCGCATGCCGGGAGCGGTGCTCCCGCGAGGACGCGGGCGCGGGCAGCGGGCCGAACAGGTCGAAGGCGGGTTCGGGGGCGGTCGGCTCCGGCGGCGGGAGGACGGCGAAGGTCGCCGTCTCCGGCACCGGCGGCGGCGACACGGGCGGCGAGACGGAAGGCGAGACGGAAGGCGAGGTCCAGGAACCCGCACTCCAGGAGCCGTCGGACCACGGCCGCTCGGCGCGGACCTGCTGGAACTGCTGGGTCTCCCGCGGCTCGTCGAGCCGGATCGCGGGCCAGCCGCCGGTCAGCTCGCGCGGCGGGGTGTCGTCGGCCCACGTGGCGGGGCTCTCCAGCGAGCGCCCCGGGGTGTCCAGGCGGTTCTGCTCGGCCGGCAGCCGGCTGGCCTGCGTGCGCATCACGATCCGCTCGACCAGCATCTCGCTGGAGAGCTGCTCGGTGAGCTCGGCCCGCAGCCGCCCCATGTCGGCGCGCAGCTCGGCGAGCTGGCCGAGCTCCTGGCGCAGCGAGGCGAGCGAGGCGACGTCGTCACGCAGGGCCGAGACGCGCGCGACCTCCTCCCGCAGCGCGGCGAGGGCGGCGAGATCCCCGCGCATCTCGGAGACCCGGGCCACCTCGTCGCGCAACCCGGAGAGCGCGGCGATGTCGCCCCGGAGCGCGTCGAGCTCGTAGCGCACGGCGTCCTCGGTCTCGCGGCGCACCTCGTTCTCGAGCTCCAGCTCGTACTCCCGGCGCGCGGCGACCTCCCGCTCGAGCTCGAACTCGTAGGCCCGCCGCAGCTCGTTCTCGCGGGCCGCGGCCGCCACCCGGTCGCTGCCCCGGCGGCCCGCGGCGAACGCGGCCAGCACGAACGCCCAGGCCGCGCCGACGACGGCGATCCGCAGGTACTGGGGGTTGTCGGTCAGGAAGACGGCGAGCGTGGCGAGCACCGCCAGCACGAAACCGCCCGCGAGGACGAGGGTGCGTGTCTCGACGGAGCCCGGCCGACCGGTGACGTCGTCCTCACGGCGGGGCATGGCCCCAGCGTAGCGGCGCGGCGGGCCCCGGTCCGCGCAGGAACCGACTCGCGAGCGGCCGTGGCGTCGCGAGAGCTGTCACAGTGGCCGGATGACGCTGACGCTGCTCGCCTGGCGCCGCCGCACCGCCGGCCTCTACGCCGCGGCCCGGGCGGCCGGTGACCCCGAGACGGGCTGGCGCGCGTGGCGCGCGGGCCGCGACGAGCTGTTCGCCGGCCATCCCGACTCCCCGCTGGACGACGGGGCGCGGGCGTCGTTCCGTGGCCTGCCGTTCGCGCCCTACGATCCGGCGCTGCGGTTCGAGCCGCGGCTGGAGCCGGCCGAGCCCCGGCAGCTGGGCCTGCCGACCGCGGACGACGGCGTCGTGCCGCTGGACCGGATCGGCACCGTCGCGCTGGGCGAGCTGGGACGCCTGGACGTCTGGTGGCTCGGCGGGTACGGCGGAGGGATCTTCCTGCCGCTGCGCGACGGTACGGCCGGACAGAGCACGTACGGCGGCGGCCGCTACCTGCTCGACACCATCAAGGGCGCCGACCTGGGCGGGACCGCCGACCGGCTGGTGGTCGACCTCAACTTCGCCTACCACCCGTCGTGCACGTACGACCCGCGCTGGTCGTGCCCGCTGGCGCCCGAGGGCAACCGGATCGCCGCGCCGGTGCACGCCGGCGAGCAGCTTCCCCCCGGCGGCTGGTACTGACCTCTTACGGGGCTCTTACGGGGCCAGGGAACCGTCGGAGCTGAAGACCAGCCCGATCGAGACCTTGCCCTGCTGGATGGCGGCCTTGGTGAGCGGCCCGCCGGCGTCCAGGGCCTGGAAGCTGCCGAACTTGAGGCCGTAGGTCTTCTCCAGTCCCGGCTGGCAGAACGGCCGGGTCGGGCACTCGGTCGGACCACCCAGGATCAGCGAGCTACCGCTGCAGGCTGCGGCGAGCTGCGAGAGCTTCGTCACCTTCAACGTGTCGGCGAGCTTCTTCGTGACGGCGAAGGCGTTCTGGTCGGCGGCCTGTGACGGGGTCCCGAACGTCAGGTGCAACTGGTCGGCGAGCGGCTTGACCGCGCTGAGCGTCGCCTTGACGTCGCCGCTGGCGATCGGCGTGGCGTTGGGGCCGTTGACCTTCTTGTTGATGAACTCGGTGACCGTCGCGGCGTACTCCGGGAAGGCCTGGATGTCGGTCCCCGCCGTCAGGGCCGGCA
>DASYGS010000101.1:0-6266 GCA_035999465.1 Blastococcus sp.
CCGGTCGCGGTGCCGCTCCGCCCAGTCGAAGCCCAGACCCGAGCCCCAGTCGTGCAGGACGAGGACGACCGGGCCCTCGAGCCCCACCGCGTCGAGGAAGGCCTCGAGATAGGCGGCGTGGGTGGCGAAGGAGTAGGTGCCCGGGCCGGGGTCGGGCAGCTTGTCCGACTCCCCCATGCCGATCAGGTCGGGCGCGATGCACCGGCCGAGGTGCTGCACGTGCGGGATCACGTTGCGCCACAGGTAGGACGACGTGGGGTTCCCGTGCAGGAAGACGATCGGGCCGCCCTCCCCGACGTCGACGTAGGCCATCTCGGCGTCCCGCACCCGGAGGCGCCGGCGCGGGAACGGGTCGTCGGGCGAGACGTCGTCGGCCATACCCGGATCCTCACACGGGGTCGCCGCGCCCCGCCGTCCGGAATCCGGGCTTGACCCTGACGCAACGTGAGGCTGCACTCTCGTCCTCGTCAATGAGGGAGGACCCGATGAACGTGGGCGAGGTCGCGGCGCTGGCCGGCGTCACGGTGCGCACGCTGCACCACTACGACCGGATCGGCCTGCTGGCGCCGTCCGGGCGGACGGCGGCCGGCTACCGGCAGTACGCGCCGGCCGACCTGGACCGGCTGCACCAGGTGCTGCTCTACCGCGAGCTCGGGTTCCCCCTCGAGGAGGTCGCGACCCTGCTCGACGACCCGTCCGCCGATCCAGCGGCGCACCTGCGCCGGCAGCACGCGCTGCTGCGGGACCGGCTGGAGCGGACGCGGGCGATGGTGGCGGCCGTCGAGAAGGAGATGGAGGCGCGAGCGATGGGGATCTCACTGACCCCGGAGGAGCGGTTCGAGGTGTTCGGCGACTGGCTGCCCGAGGAGTACGCCGCCGAGGCCGAGGAGAAGTGGGGCGAGACGGAGGCCTGGGCGCAGTCCCAGCGGCGGACCCGCACGATGACCAAGGACGACTGGTTGCGGGTCAAGGCGGAGACGGACGCCGTCGAGGCCCGCTTCGCCGCGGCCCTTCGCTCGGGGGTGGACCCCGGGTCGGCGCAGGCGATGGACATCGCGGAGGAGCACCGGCAGCAGATCAGCCGGAACTTCTACGACTGCCCGCCCGCGATGCACGCCGGGCTGGGGCGGATGTACGTCGAGGACGAGCGGTTCACCGCCCACTACGAGCAGCTCGCCCCGGGGCTGGCGCAGTACGTGAGCACCGCCGTCCAGGCCAACGCCGCGCGTCAGGGCTGAGGGCCCGCTCTCGGGGTGTTGTGTGCGCTTCCGGGGTCCTGCAGGACCCCGGAAGCGCGCACAACACCCCTGAAGCGGCCGTTCGCCGTCCGGGACTCAGACCCGGATGAGCAGCTCCCCGTGCAGCATGCCGAGCCAGCCGTCGTCCGAGGCCGCCCAGTGCAGCCAGGCCGCCGCGATCTCCGCGAGCTCGTCCCGCGTGGCCAGCCCGTACTCGAGCGCCTGCTCGGCGAACGCCGACGCGGTCGCCCGCCCGGCCCACGAGGTGCCCCACCACTCGCGCTCCTCGGCTGTCGAGAAGCACCACGGGCCGGTCGAGGCGACCACGTCGCGCAGCCCGGCCGCGTGCGCCCACGACAGCAGCCTCCGGCCGGCGTCCGGTTCGGCGGCGTTGTGCCGCGCCACCCGGTGGTAGAGGTCCAGCCAGCGATCCAGACCGGGCTCGGCCGGGAACCAGGTGACGGCGGCGTAGTCGACGTCCCGCACGGCGATCACGCCGCCCGGCCGGCACACCCGCGCCATCTCGCGCAGGGCCGCGACCGGATCGGTCAGGTGCTGGAGCACCTGATGGGCGTGGACGACGTCGAAGGAGTCGTCGGCCTCGGACAGCGCATACACGTCGCCGACCTCGAAGGTCGCCGTCACGCCCGCCCGCTCGGCCAGCCCGCGCGCCTCGGCGAGCGGCTCGTCGGACAGGTCCAGCCCCAGCACCCGGCCCGGCGCCACGCGGGCGGCGAGGTCGACGGTGATCGTCCCGGGCCCGCAGCCGACGTCGAGCAGCTCGAGGCCGGGGCGCAGCAGCGGCAGCAGGTGGCCGGCCGAGTTCTCGGCGGTGCGCCAGCGGTGCGACTGCAGCACCGGCTCGGCGTGACCGTGCGTGTAGGTGTCCACGGCGCTCATCGTGCCCGGATCAGGGGGCCGGCCGCTCCGCGCCCCCGGGGGAGTCGCCGGGCATGCCGACGTCGCTCCCGGGCCCGCGCGGGGGGACGGCGTCGCGCCCGGCCTCCTCCACCTCGAGCAGGCTCTCCCCCCCGAGCTCGCGCTCGTAGGCCGTCCGGCCACCCCGTGCGCCGAACAGCCGCTTGGCCAGCACCAGGTAGACCACGGCCAGCACGTTGATCGCGAACGCCACGAGCTTGGTGACGGTCACGGACTTCGTCAGCTCGTACACCTCGTAGGGCAGGAACACGGCGGTGGCGACGACGGTCAGGTACTCGGCCCACCGCTTGGCCAGCCACAGCCCGACGCCCTCGACCAGTTCGAGCACGCCGTAGGCCAGCAGCCCGACGGCGACGAGGTTCAGCGTCCCCCGGCCGGCGTGCAGCGCCCTGGTGGCCGCCGACAGGAGCGCCGAGTGGTCGAGATCGATGCCCAGCCGGTCGGCCAGCGGCCGGGCAGCGGGGATCAGCCGGCCGAACGACGCGCTCAGGGCCTTCTGCGCGCTCTCGAACCGGTAGACGCCGTAGCCGGCGGCGATCAGCACCAGGCCGCGGACCACCCGCTCCACCGCCAGGACGCGCAGGATCGTCAGCTGGCGCAGCGCCTTTCCGCGGGCCGGCAGCGGGGCGCGATCGGCGGGGCCGCCGGCCTGGGGCGGCCCCAGCACCCAGTCGCCGCACCGCAGGCAGCGCCATGACTCCCCGAGGGCGGTCGTCCCGCGCAGCCGCGCCGCGAGGTCGGGCTCCGTCGGGGCGTAGGTGAGGTGGCCCCGCCGTCCGCAGGCCCGAAGCTCCCGGCTCCGCACCGGCATCAGGTCTCCTCCGCGAGCACGCGCTCGGCCACCCCGACCGCCCGCGCGCGGTCGGCGGGCACCAGCCCGATCCGGGTGCGCCGGTCGAGCAGGTCGGCGACCGACCGCGCCCCCTCGTGCCGGACGGCGAACCGCAGCTCCCCCACCGTCTCGGCGCGCCCGTCGACCACCGGCTCCTCCCCCAGCCCGCCCACCACCGGCGCCTCGGTGCCGTAGCGGGCCACCAGCCGCGCCGGCGCCCCGATCCGCTCCAGCTCCGTCCGCGGCGCGGCACCCACCAGCGGCAACCGGGTGGTCGTCGTCCGGGCCTGGCCGCGACCGAGCCGCGCGACGACGGCGTCCACGGCCTCCTCGGCCATCGCCCGGTAGGTCGTGAGCTTGCCGCCGACGACGGTGAGGACCGGTCCGTCCCACGACAGGAGGTGCCTGCGGGAGAGGTCGGCCGTCGCGTCGCCGGGGCCGGTACCCGCCGATTCCGGCAGCACCAGCGGCCGCAGCCCGGCGTAGGCGCCCACCAGGTCGGCGCGGTCCAGCGGCACCTCGAGCACCTGGTTGACCGTCTCGAGCAGTTGCTGCACCTCGGCGTCGCTGGGCACCGGGTCGTCGTCGGGCACCGGGCCGGACACCGGCTCGTCGGTGAGCCCGAGGTAGATCAGACCGCCCGCCTGCGGCAGCGCGAACACGTACCGCGACCGCGATCCGGGCAGCGGCACGGTCAGCGCGGCCGTCGGCGACCCCAGCCGCCCGGCCGGCACCACCAGGTGCGAGCCGCGGGAGGGCACCAGCCGCACCGACGGCGCCAGCCGCTGCGCCCACACGCCGGCGGCGTTCACGACCACGCCGGCGCGCAGGCTCAGCGCCTCGCCGTCGTCCATCTCCACGTGCACCTCGGCGCCGTCGACGGCGCGCACCGTGGCGCCGGTCAGCACCCGCGCGCCGTGCGCGGCGGCGGTGCGGGCCAGGGCGACCACCAGCCGGGCGTCGTCGGTGAGCTGCCCGTCCCAGAAGACGACGCCCCCGCGCCCGGGCCGCACGCCGGGCACCAGCCGCGACGCCTCGGCCGCCGACACCCGCCGCGTGGAGCGCAGCGATCCCCGCCCGCCGGGCACCGACAGCCGCACCGCGTCGCCCAGCCGGCCGCCGGCCGCGGCGAGGGCGGTCACGTCCCGGCCGGCGACGTCGGGCACCAGGAAGGGCAGCGGGTGCACCAGGTGCGGTGCGGTGGTGCCCATGAGGACGGCGCGCTCGCGGGCGCTCTCCCGCGCCAGGCCGAGCTCACCGTGGGCGAGGTAGCGGAGCCCGCCGTGCACGAGCTTGGACGACCAGCGGCTGGTGCCCGAGGCGAGGTCCGCCCGTTCGAGCAGCGCCACCGACAACCCGCGGGCGGTGGCGTCCAGCGCCACACCGGTGCCGGTCACCCCGCCACCCACCACGACGACGTCGACCGAGCCCCCGGCCACGGCGTCGAGGTCCGCCGACCGCCGCTCGGCCGACAACGAGGCGGTCGGCGCACTCACCGGAATCGCTCCCGCGCACGCACCCGGCAGACTGTAGCCGTGCCCGAGCAGCCGGAACTGACGATCCAGGGGTGGGGCCCCGCGGGGTCACGCGTGGCCACGGTCGACGACGCGGACGGCGAGGGCAACGGCAGCCTCGCCCTGGTGGCCGATCCCGACCTGACCGCAGCGCTGCCCAAGGCGGCCCGCCGGTACCTCACCAAGGAGCTGGGCTGGACGCCGCGCGCGACGCCGCCGGTCGCGATCGGTGAGATCACCCTGGCGCCCTCGCGCCTGCCCGACACCGCCCGCACCGCACTGGTCGAGCTGCTGGGCGACGAGAACGTGCGCACCGACCGCGACTCCCGGTTGCGCCGGGCCGGCGGCAAGAGCTATCTGGACCTGCTGCGGCGGCGCGAGGGCGATGCTTCCGACGCGCCCGACGCCGTGGTCACGCCCGGCAGCACCGAGGAGACCGCCGCGCTGCTCGCCCTGTGCGCACGCCTGGGCGTCGTGGTGATCCCGTTCGGCGGCGGCACCAGCGTCGTCGGCGGCCTGGCGGGGGTCGACCCCGACGACCGCCCCGCGATCGTGGTCGACCTGGCCCGCATGTCGTCGCTGCAGGCCCTCGACGTGCCGTCGTCCCTGGTCACCGTGGGGCCGGGCATGCGCGGCCCGGCGCTGGAGGAGGCGCTCGGGCGGGAGGGGCTCAGCTTCGGCCACCTGCCGCAGAGCTGGGAGTTCGCGACCCTCGGCGGCTACGCGGCCACCCGCTCGGCGGGGCAGAACTCGACCGGCGTGGGCCGCTTCGACGATCTGGTCGCCGGGCTGACCCTCGCCACGCCGTCCGGGGTGCTGGAGCTCGGCCACCCGCCGGCGTCGGCCGCGGGCCCCGACCTGCTCGGCCTCGCCCTCGGCTCGGAGGGCACGCTGGGCGTGATCACCGAGCTGCGGCTGCGCGTGCGCCCGAAGCCGCCGGCCAGCGCCTACGAGGGCTGGTCGTTCCGCACCTGGCCGGCCGGGCTGGCGGCGCTGCAGCGGCTAGCGCGGCACGACCTGCTGCCCGACATCGTCCGGCTCTCCGACGGCGACGAGACGCGCGCCAACCTGCTGATGGCCACCGGGGCCGGCGCCCGCGCGCTGCGCGCCACGCTGCGCACCCGCGGGCACGGCGAGGGGTGCCTGCTCGTGCTCGGCTGGGAGGGACTGCCGTCGCTGGTGCGGGCCCGGAACCGCGCCGCCGCCTCGCTGCTGCGCGAGGGCGGCGGCATCCGGCTCGGTCACCGGGTGGCGCAGTCGTGGCGGAAGCACCGGTTCCAGGCCCCGTACCTGCGCGACACCCTGATGGACGCCGGGCTGATGGTCGAGACGCTGGAGACCGCGGCCACGTGGTCGGCGCTGCCCACCGTGTACGACAGCGTCCGCCGGGCCCTGCGGGAGTCGCTGACCCGCGACGGACGGCGTCCGCTGATCATGAGCCACATCTCGCACGGCTACCCGACCGGCGCCTCGCTGTACGTGACCGTGCTCGCCGACCGCGACGACGCCCTGCCGATCCAGCAATGGCTGACGGCCAAGCGGGCCGCGACCGACGCGCTGCTCGCCGCCGGCGGCACCCTCACCCACCACCACGCGGTCGGCGCCGACCACCGTCCCTGGCTGGAGCGGGAGATCGGCGCCCTGGGAGTCGACGTGCTGCGCGCGGTCAAGGAGCGGCTGGACCCGAGCGGCATCTGCAACCCCGGCGTCCTGCTCCCCGAATGACGGAGTCGCTCGAGCGCG
>DASYGS010000013.1:0-3034 GCA_035999465.1 Blastococcus sp.
ACGTGGCCGACACCGGCCGAAGGCCAACCCGACCCGGTCCCGACGGACCACGACCCGCCGCCCTACTAGAGGCGGGCCCTGCCTGCGACCGTTGTGCGCCGACCGGCCGCACACTGCGGCCGGTCGCCGACCGAGAGGACGTCAGCGATGGCGAACGACCATGCGCCGGAATCCGGCGAGCACTCCGGCGCGCCCGAGCAGTACGCCATCCGGTCCGCGACCATCGAGGACGCTCCGGGGATCGCCGAGGCACACATCGCCTCCTGGCAGACGGCGTACCGAGACCTGCTGCCCCAGTCCCTGCTGGCGGGGCTCTCCGTGGAGCGGCGCACGGCGCAGTGGCAGCAGCACATCGGGAGCGGCAACGTCGAGGTCCGGGTCGCCGCCACCCCCGCCGGCCAGGTCGGCGGCTTCCTCGCCACAGGACGCAGCAGGGACGACGACGCGACCGCCACCATCGGCGAGCTCATCGCCATCTACCTTCGACCTCAGCTCTGGAACCGCGGTATCGGGGGCAGGCTGCACGCCACAGGCCTCGTCAGTCTCGCCACTCGATTCGAGCAGGCCACGCTGTGGGTCCTGGAGGGCAACGTCCGTTCCCGCGCCTTCTACGAGCGGCAGGGCTGGCGGCCGGACGGCACCGTGAAGCGCGACCCCATCGGGAACGCCGACGTCCTCGAGGTCCGCTATCGCCAAGCGCTGAAAGGGCCACACCCACGACGCGTAGCGCCCGACGGTCAGGGGCGGCCCGCTAAGAGGCGGCCGTTGGCCCGGAGGAGCGAGAGCGCCTGAACGGTCCGGTGCCCGCGCCACTCGAGCGTCGCGGCCGGGGAGTAGCTGTCGAAGTCGACCGTCCAGCCCCCGTCGGGCTGCTGCCCGGCGGCCAGCCGGTCGAGCTCGGCGTCCACGACGTCCGAGCCGAACAGGCCCCGGGCCGGGCCACCGGGGACGGGCGCGAAGTCGAGCGGTCGCATGAACTCGTTCTCCGCCCCGCCGGCCACGTGCAGCAGCCCGTCGGCCGGCACGTGCCGCCGCAGCTGCTCGACGAGGTCGGCCGCCTCCGGGTGCCGGGGCGCGACGGCGTCCAGGAACTGGACGGCGAAGGCGAGCTCCATCGCGTGCGGCTCCGGGCCGAGCGCGGCCACGGCCGCCAGACCGAACGATGTCGCGCGCGCCAGCCACGGGTGCCCGGCGACCGCCGGGTCGAACGCCGCGACCCGCGACGCGGTCGCCACCACCACCGCGGTGATCTGCAGGGACGACGACGTGCCGTCGGCCCCCGCCCAGAACGGCGCGCACCCCGCGGGATCGGGCACGGGCAGCGCGAACGGCAGCCCGCCGTCGGGCAGGGTGACCGTGGCCAGCCAGTCGCAGAGCTCGACCGCCCGGGGCGTGCGGACCGGGGCCAGATCGGCGAACGCCTCGAACGCGTGCAGCGCGCCCGCCGGCTGGCTCGTGCGTGACCGCAGGTCGGGCTCGAGCCCCCACCCGAAGCCACCGTCGGGGTTCCGGTAGCCCTGCACCGCGGCCAGCGCCGCCTCCGCGGCCTCGGCGTGGTCCCCGTTCCCCACGAGCACGTCGAAGCGCCGCCGGTCCAGCACCCGCGCGGAGCCGGCGAGGAAGGCGGCGCCAGCAGGAAGATCGACCGCGGTCATCGGGGCCTCCAGGCCGGCTCGGTGTCGGGGGGCAGCTGCGCGCCCGCCGTCCACGGCGGCGAGCCCGGGGGCCCGATCACCGCCACCGGGCCACCCGTCGCCTCCAGGTCGACCAGGTACGCGGCCGGGTCCGGCGAGGCCTCGCCCGGAACGCCCGCCGAGCTCACCCCCGCGCCGAGCAGCCAGTGCGCCGTCTGGGCGAGTGACAGCTCGCCGTGCCACCCGCCGCCCTCGGCCCGTTGCCGCGCCAGCGCGCCCATGACCACCGCCGCGGCCAGATACCCGGTGGCGTGGTCCAGCGCCTGCGCCGGCAGCGCACCCGGCTCCTCCGCCGAGCCGTAGAGCCGCGCGATCCCGGTGACCGCCTGCACGAGCGAGTCGAAACCGCGCCGCTCCCGCCACGGCCCCGCACCTCCCCACGCGCACAGCCGGACCACCACCAGGTGCGGATGCCGCGCGGCCAGGGAGCCCGGGTCCAGGCCGAAGGCGTCCAGCGCGCCCGGCCGGTACCCCTGGACGACGACGTCCGCCTCGGCGAGCAGGGCCTCGACGGTGCGCCGTCCCTCCGGCGCGGCCAGGTCGACCGCGACGTGGCGCTTCCCCGACCCGGTCTCGAGCAGGCCGCTGGGGTCGTCGGGCAGCCGTGGGCTGTCGACCCGGAGCACGTCGGCCCCGTGCGAGGCGAGCGTGCGGGTGGCCACCGGCCCGGCGATGACGCGGGTCAGGTCGAGCACCCGCAGCCCCGCAAGCGACGGACTCCGGGGCGGCCCGTCGGCCGAGCGGTCGAGGGAGAGCAGCGGAAGCCCCGCGACCGCCATCCCCTGCGGATGCCCGGCCCACTCGGTGGAGGTCCGCACCGCCGCGGCCGCACCTCCGGCGTCGACGACCGCCGTCTCGAGGTCGACGGCCCCACGGCCCGCCGCCGCCGTCGCCACGTCCTCGCCGAGCACCGAGAGCGCGGCGTCCCGGTGCTGCGGGTAGTTGCCGTGCAGCCGCAGCCAGCCGTCGGCGGTCCGCCAGAAACGCGACAGCGGCGCGAAGCCCAGTCCGATCGGAACGCCGTCCCGCCGCGCGTACCGCTCGCTGCGGAAGGCCAGCCCGACGTGGGCAGCGTCCAGGTCGAGCGCGCCGGCCGCGCCCCCGGCGAGCTCCCGCGCCGCCAGCAGCTGCGCCGCAACCGCCCCCAGCGCGAGACCCGGCACCGGCAGCCGGCCGGCCAGGCCCGTGCGCCCGGAGATCCGCAGCTCCGGCGTCGCGGGATCCCCGGCCCCCACGGCCCGCCGCACGTCCGCGATCAGCCGTCCCGCGACCTCGGCGTCCCCCACGGCTGCTCCCCTGCCTCGTCGATGCGGGTCGTGCCGATCATGCACCGCGTGGTT
>DASYGS010000059.1:0-10016 GCA_035999465.1 Blastococcus sp.
CCGGCAGATCGCCGATCACCTCGGGCACAGCCGGCCCAGCCTCACCCAGGACGTCTACCTCGGTCGCGGCACCCCCAGCCCCGAAGCTGCCGCGGCGCTCCAGCGCTTCCGGTAACAACCGCTCCCCCGCCTGGCCAGCAGGCGCCTTCCCGGCTACCCGCCCGGCAATCGGCGCTACCTCACGCTGCCCTCGATGACGGCCATCCGCTGACCTTCCGAGCCCGCCGGTAGTCCGGTGTGCCGGAGAAACGGTCCCGCCTACCAGCGCGCTCCGGCACCGTCCCGGAGGACCTGCATCACGTCGACCGACGCCGCGCGGGCCGTTCGCGGCAAACGTATCTTGGTCATAAGTTGGACATTTAATCCGACCGGCCGTGGTCTTCTAGCCTCTGACCTGGGCTTATGCTCCCCCGAGTGGACTCGAACCACTAACCCTGCGATTAACAGTCGCATGCTCTGCCAATTGAGCTACGGGGGATCAGCGGGGCGGACCCGCTGGCGCCGACGAGGTTACCTCACGCCCTCCCGGCCCCCGTGCAGGGCTCGCTGATGGCGGGCCCGCTCGGCGGCCCAGGTAGCGTGATCGCCGTCCCCGGCTCGACGGTTCTGGAGGTCCCTGTGGCGAAGTTGTCGTTCCTCGCCGGATTCGGTGCCGGTTACGTGCTGGGCGCGCGCGCCGGCCGTGAGCGCTACGAGCAGATCCGCCGCGGCTGGGAGAACGCCAAGGACGACCCCCGCCTGCAGAGCCTCGCCGGCATGGCCCAGGCCCGGGCCGACGACGTCGTGGCGTCGCTGCGCCACCGGATGGGCAGCGACGCCCCACGCTGACGGGCGACCCGCCCGCGCGAACGTCAGGCCGGCTGGTCGGCGGCGATGAGGTCGGCCAGCTTCTGCCGCGCCACCTCGCGGGCGGCAGGGTCGGCACGGTCCGCGTCGTCGTCGAACACGACGGTCCACTCCCGCGCCGGCTGCCCCGGGATCCGCCGCGCCACCAGCAGCACCCCTCCCCCGCCGGGCAGCGACGCCCGCTGGCTGGCGAGCACCGTCTCGTCCACGCGGCGGCGCACGGTGGCCGGGAGGTCGCCCGCGTCGGCCAGCACGTAGCGCCGCACCGGCCGGCGCGCCTGTACCCCCGGCTCCACCTCGGCCAGCGGGGTGACGGAGAAGCTCCCCCCGCCGTCGGCAGCCGCCGACCACTTCGCGTGCCCGACCTCGTGCCAGCGCAGCACGTCGTCGGCAGCCGTCGCGTCCGCCGCGACCGTGCACAGCCCGCGCGAGGTGGCGACCAGCCATCCACCCTCGCGCGCCAGCGCGCCCCACGCGAGCACGCGCTCGTCGGGGTCGGTGACGACCGATCGCACCCGCTCCGGCGGCCGGGCGAACCGGCGGCGCACGTTCTCCCGCAGGCTCACGGGGTGAGCCCCCCGGCGGCGCGCTTGCGCAGCGAGATCGCGAGCTGTTCGAGGTCCATCAGCTTCTTGAACGCCTTCATGTACTCGTCCTGCGCGTCGACCGGGTTGGTGCGCTGGAGCTTGCCCTTCAGCGCCGCGATCTCGCGCACCGTCGCCATCTCGTGCAGCCGGGCCATCAGGGCGTTGACGTACCCGGGGTCGTTCTCGCCCACCGAGTGCATCGGCTCCACCGCCAGTGCCGTCAGCATCGCTTTCGCGGACTCGCGGTCGCAGTGCGCACCGACCTCGTCCAGCCACGCCGGTCCGGTCACGGTCGCGGCGGCCGCTCCTCCGGCCGCCGCCACGGCAGCAGCCACGGCGGCGTAGTCGGGGTGGGTGTAGCTGCCCGGCGCGACGGCGTCGAAGGACGGCCCCGCGATCTCCGGGCACTGCAGCGCCGCCTTCACCGCCTCGCGCTCGACCTCGACCGCGGCGTCGTCCGGGGTGCGCTGAGCGGCGCGTGGCCGCGGGCGGGGCCGCTCGCCCCCGGCGCCGTCGCCGGTGAGCCGGCGGACCCGGTCCAGGACCTCGGCCTCGTCGGTGTTGCCGATCATGCCGGCGAGCTGGCGGGCGTAGGCCGGACGCAGCGCGTGGTCCTTGATCTGCGCGACCAGCGGCACGGTCTTCTCCAGCGCGGCGACCCGGCCCTCGACAGTGTCCAGGTCGTAGCCGGCGAGCGTCGTCTTCAGCACGAAGGCGATCAGGGGCGTGCGCCGGGCCACCAGGTCGCGGACGGCGGCGTCGCCGTGCTCCTGCCGCAGCTCGCACGGGTCGCGCCCGTCGGGCTCGACGGCGACGAACGTCTGCCCGACGAACCGCTGGTCCTCACCGAACGTCTTCATCGCCGCGGCCTGCCCCGCCGCGTCGCCGTCGAAGGTGTAGACCACCTCGCCGCGGAACTCGTCCTGGTCCATGAGCAGCCGGCGCAGCACGCTGATGTGCTCGGCGCCGAACGCGGTGCCGCACGAGGCGACGGCGGTGGTGACGCCGGCCAGGTGGCAGGCCATGACGTCGGTGTAGCCCTCGACGACGACGGCCTGGTGGCGCTTGGCGATGTCGCGCTTGGCCCGCTCGATGCCGTAGAGGACGGTGCTCTTCTTGTAGAGCGGCGTCTCGGGGGTGTTGAGGTACTTCGGCCCCGGGTCGTCGTCCATCAGCTTGCGGGCGCCGAAGCCGATGACGTCGCCGGTGATGTCGCGGATCGGCCACAGCAGCCGGCGGTGGAATCGGTCGATCAGCGACCCGCGCGACGACTCCTTGGCCAGCCCGGCGGTGACCAGCTCGGCCTGGCTGAAGCCCTTGGCGCGCAGGTGCCGCGTCAGCGCGTCCCAGCCCGCCGGGGCGAACCCGCAGCCGAAGTCGACCGCCACCTGGCGGTCGAAGCCGCGCTCGGCGAGGAACTGGCGCGCGGGCGCGGCCTCCGGCGTGCCGAGCTGCTCGACGTAGAAGGCCGCCGCCGCGGTGTTGGCGGCCACCAGCCGGGCGCGCTGGCCGACCTGGGCGCGGTCGGGGCCCCCGGTGGGGCGACCGCCGTCGTCCTCGTAGTGCAGTTCGACGTTGGCGCGGCCGGCGAGGAGTTCGACCGCCTCGGAGAAGGAGAGATGGTCGATCTTCTGCACGAAGGAGATGACGTCGCCGCCTTCCCCACACCCGAAACAATGGAACAGGTTTCTCGTGGGAGTGACCTGGAACGACGGCGACTTCTCGTCGTGGAACGGGCACAGCCCCTTGAGGCTGCCGCCGCCCGCGCGCTTGAGCTGCAGGTGCTCCCCGACGATGTCGTCGATCTTCGACCGCTCGCGGACCAGCGCGATGTCGGCCGCCCGGATGCGTCCCCGTCCTGCCATCGGTGCCCTCCCCTCAGCCGATACCGGGGGCGCCGGCGACGCTCGCCCCGGTGGCCCGGTAGAGGAGGTAGGCCGCGGTCTCGCGGAGGATGTACTTGAACTGCGTGGTGCGCGTCTGCACCGCCGGGCCCTGCCGGGTCGGTGAGCTGACGGCGTCCATGCCCGCGTCCTGCGCCATCTTCTGGGCCCGCATCGCGTGCCACGGGTCGGTGACCAGGACGGCGCTGTGCCAGCCGCGCTGGGTGAAGGCCGCCGCGACCACCTTCATGCTCTCCAGCGTGTCGACGCCCTTCGGTACGGCCAGCAACGCCTTCGTGGGGATGCCCGCCTTGGCCATGTAGTCGCGCCCGGCCTCGGCCTCGGTGAACCTGTCGCCGGCTTCCTTGCCGCCCACGGTGACGATGACCGGTGCCACGCCGGCCTTGTACAGCTTCATCGCGTGCTCGAGGCGCGCCGCGAAGATCGACGACGGCCGCCCGTTGTACTGGGCCGACCCCAGCACCACGATCGCGTCCGACGACGGCCGGGAGTCCTGCCGCGCCGTCCACCAGATCGCGACGGCCGTGGACACCACGATCAGGACGAACGCCAGGACGGCGGCAGCCACCACCCTGCTCACCAGGCTCCCGAGCCGCACCCCCACGCGTCATGGGTACCACGCCGCGCCGACGGCCGTGCGCCCCCTGGGGACAGTGTGAGATCGGCCGCCCCCGCGCCCGGGGTCAGGATCCGGTCTTCTCCCCGCCGAGGGCCGCGCGCGCCGCCTCCAGCCGCGCCACGGGAACACGGAACGGCGAGCACGACACGTAGTCCAGCCCCACCTCGTGGAAGAAGTGCACCGAGTCCGGGTCGCCCCCGTGCTCGCCGCATATGCCGAGCTTGAGGTCCGGCCGCGCGCCGCGGCCCCCCTCGACCGCGATCTCGATCAGCCGGCCGACACCGGGAACGTCGAGGGACTCGAACGGCGACACCCCGAAGATGCCCTTGTCGAGGTAGGCGTGGAAGAACGCCGCCTCGACGTCGTCGCGCGAGAACCCCCAGGTCATCTGGGTCAGGTCGTTGGTGCCGAAGGAGAAGAAGTCGGCGGCGGCCGCGATGTCGCCGGCCGTGAGCACCGCCCGGGGCACCTCGATCATCGTGCCGATGGTGGCCGGCACGTCGACGCCCTCGGCCTCGGCGACGTCGGCCAGCACCTTCTCGGCCTCCTCGCGGATCGCCTCGAGCTCCTGCACCGCGCCCACCAGCGGGATCATGATCTCCGGGCGAGGGTCGCCGCCCGCCTTCTTGCGCTCCGCGGCCGCCTCGGCGATCGCCCGCACCTGCATGGTGAACAGGCCGGGCACGACCAGCCCCAGCCGCACCCCGCGCAGGCCCAGCATCGGGTTCTGCTCGTGCATCGCCTGCACCGCGGCGAGCAGCCGCAGCGTGCCCTCGTCCTGCTCGCCCCGCTCCTCGGCGACGGCCACCCGCACCGAGAGGTCGGTCAGGTCGGGCAGGAACTCGTGCAGCGGCGGGTCGAGCAGCCGGATCGTCGTCGGCAGGCCGTCCATCGCCTCGAAGATCTCGAGGAAGTCCTGCTTCTGCAGCGGCTCGAGCTGGTCGAGGGCGGCGTTCCGCTCGTCCTCGTTCTCGGCCAGGATCAGCGTCTCCACCAGCTGGCGGCGGTCGCCGAGGAACATGTGCTCGGTGCGGCACAGGCCGATGCCCTGCGCGCCGAACCGCCGGGCCCGGGCGGAGTCCTCGGGGGTGTCGGCGTTGGTGCGCACGTCCAGGCGCCGCTTCTCGTCGGCGTGGGTGAGGATGCGGTGCACGCTGCGCACGAGGTCGTCGGCCTCGTCGTCGTCCGGCGCGATCTCGCCCTCGAAGTAGCGCACCACCGCGGGCGCCTCCACCGGCACCTCGCCGAGCCACACCCGCCCGGTCGACCCGTCGATCGAGATGACGTCGCCCTCGCCCACCACCGTGCCGTCGGGGGCCCTGAACTGCTTCTTCTTGGTGTCGACCTGCAGCTCCTCGGCGCCGCACACGCAGGTCTTGCCCATGCCGCGGGCGACGACGGCGGCATGCGAGGTCTTGCCGCCGCGGCTGGTCAGCACGCCCTCGGCCGCGATCATGCCGGAGAGGTCGTCGGGGTTGGTCTCCCGGCGCACCAGCACGACCTTCTCGCCGCGCTGCGCCCACTCGACGGCCGCCTCGGAGGAGAACACGGCCTTGCCGACGGCGGCACCCGGGGAGGCGTTCATGCCCTGGGTGAGCTGCGTGGCGTCGCCGCCCTCGACGAAGCGCGGGAACATCAGCTGCGCCAGCTGGTCACCGGTCACCCGGCGCACGGCCTCGTCCATGTCGATGAGGCCCTCGTCGACCAGCTGGGTGGCGATGACGAAGGCCGCGCCGGCGGTGCGCTTGCCCACGCGGGTCTGCAGCATCCAGAGCTTGTTGCGCTCGATCGTGAACTCGATGTCGCACAGGTCGCGGTAGTGCGACTCGAGCTGCGACATGGTCGACATCAGCTCGTCGTAGGCGCCCTTGTCGAGGTTCTCCAGGTCGGCCAGGGGCACCGTGTTGCGGATGCCGGCGACGACGTCCTCGCCCTGGGCGTTCTGCAGGTAGTCGCCGTAGACGCCCTGCTCGCCGCTGCCCGGGTCGCGCGTGAAGGCGACCCCGGTGCCGGAGTCGGTGCCGAGGTTGCCGAAGACCATCGAGCAGATGTTGACGGCGGTACCGGCGTCGCTGGGGATGCGCTCCCGGCGGCGGTAGATGATCGCGCGGTCGGAGTTCCACGAGTCGAAGACGGCGTTGATCGCCAGGTCCATCTGCTCGCGCGGGTCCATCGGGAAGTCGCGGCCGGAGTGCTCGCGGACGATCGTCTTGAACCGGTCGACGAGGTCCTTGAGGTGCGTCTCGTCGAGGTCGAGGTCGAGATCGGTGCCCTGCTCGCGCTTCACCTCGTCGAGGGCGTGCTCGAAGTACTCGCCGTCGATGTCGAGCACGGTCTTGCCGAACATCTGGATCAGCCGGCGGTAGGAGTCCCAGGCGAACCGCTCGCTGCCCGACTGCTGCGCCAGGCCCTCCACCGACTCGTCGTTGAGCCCGACGTTGAGCACCGTCTCCATCATCCCGGGCATCGAGGCGGCGGCACCCGAGCGCACCGAGACCAGCAGCGGGTCCGCCGGGTCGCCCAGCGTCTTGCCCATGGTCTTCTCGAGCGCGGCGAGGTGCTCGCTGACCTGCTGGTCGAGTTCGGGCGGGGTGCCGTCGTGCTCGAGGTAGTAGCGGCAGGCGTCGGTGGTGATGGTGAAGCCGGGTGGTACGGGCAGGCCCAGATTGGTCATCTCGGCCAGGTTGGCGCCCTTGCCGCCCAGCAGGTCCTTCTGGTCCTTGCTGCCCTCGCTGAAGTCGTAGACCCACTTGGTGGATGCTCCGCTGGTCACCTGTGACACCTCCGCGCTCGACACCCCGGCCCCCGCATGGCCGAATGGTGCCGTACCGGGGCGTGCCCGGTCTCCCCCCACTCGACCGGCTGCAGCAGCATGGCGCATCCCATGCCCGCCGGACACTGGAATGATCTTGTCTCAGTGCCGCCGCGCGCGCGATTCGAACCGGTACCGGCCGGTCAGCCGGTGTGCGAGCTCCCGCAGACGTGGGGGCCGTTCTCGCCGACGACGGTGATCCGCGTCGTCGCGCCGTCGCTCCAGCGCACCGACACCTGGGCCACGGTGTCGCCACCGACCTGGGCGCGGTCGACCCGCACGATCTGCCCGGTGCCGCCGCCGACGTAGTCGGCGGCGATCTGGTCGGGCTGCAGCCGGGCGTGCTCCTTCTCGCAGAGCATCTCGTCGGCCGTGGTCGTGTCGCCCTGCGCCAGCGCCTTCAGGAAGACACCCACCGAGTCCTTGGCCTGCTGCTCCTGGCTGCCCTTCAGCAGGGGCGTGAGGACGACCAGGAGGACGGCGAGCACGATCGTGCCACCGAACACGGCGAGCAGCAGCCCGCTGCGCCGGCGTGGCGTCCCCGTGTGCAGCGGAGCCGGGCCGTCGTCGTAGAGGAACGGGCCGTTCGTCACCCGCCGCTGACCTCCAGTTCGGCACCGGCCGGCGGCCGCGGGTCGTCGCGGTCGGCCAGCCAGCCCTCGGGGAGGGCGACCGGCCGCGGGGTGCTGGTCCGCCCCCGCGGGGCGCCGAGGACGGCGACCGGGTAGGGCTGGTCGGGGATGCCGGCGAGCAGCGCGGCCAGCTCGTCGAGGCTGCTGACCATCGCCAGCGCGCGCCGCACGTCCGACCCGACCGAGAAGCCCTTCAGGTACCAGGCGACGTGCTTGCGGAAGTCGGTGCAGCCGTGCACCTCCCCCAACTCCTGGCCGAGCAGCTCGGCATGCCGGTACATGACCGCGGCGACCTCGCGGAGGGTCGGCAGCGCCCGGCGCGGCTCCCCCGCGAAAGCGGCCGCGAGGTCGCCGAACAGCCACGGGCGGCCGAGGCAGCCGCGGCCGATGACGACGCCCGCGCAGCCGGTCTCGGCGACCATGCGCAGGGCGTCGTCGGCCTCCCAGATGTCGCCGTTGCCGAGCACCGGCATGTCCACGGTCTCGACCAGCCGCGCGATGTGGCACCAGTCGGCGGTGCCGCTGTAGAGCTGGTCGGCCGTACGGCCGTGCAGCGTGATCGCCGCGGCGCCCTCGTCCTGGGCGATCCGGCCGGCGTCGAGGTAGGTGACGTGGTCGGCGTCGATGCCGATGCGGGTCTTGACGGTGACCGGCACGTCCTTCGCGGCGCGCACCGCGGACCGCACGATGTCGCGGAACAGGACCCGCCGCCACGGCAGCGCCGAGCCGCCGCCCTTCCGCGTCACCTTGGGCACGGGGCAGCCGAAGTTGAGGTCGATGTGTGCCGGGCGGGTGCCGGCGACGTGCTCGTCGACCAGCATCTCCACGGCCCGCCCGACGGTGGCCGGGTCCACCCCGTAGAGCTGGACCGAGAACGCGTCCCGCTCGTCGGAGGTGGCACGGACCATGCGCAGTGTCTTCTCGTTGCGCTCGACCAGGGCGCGGGTCGTGATCATCTCGCAGACGTAGAGGCCGGCCCCGAACTCGCGGCACAGCGTGCGGAAGGCCGGATTGGTGATGCCGGCCATCGGCGCGAGCACCACCGCGGGGTCGACCGCGAGCGCGCCGAGCTTCAGCGGCGGCAGCGCAGCCGTCGTCGGCTCGAGCGTGCTGGTCATGCCCTCCAGAGTAGGCGGAGACCCCGGTCACCCTCCCCCCGCCGGCGAGCCGGGACTAGACGACGTCGGCGCCGATGGTGTCCCGCATGACCTTCAGGACGGCGGTCTGGTCCCGAGTGAGCGGAACGCCGGCGACGGTGTGGATCCGCCCCTCCGTCGCCTCCAGCGGGATGTCGGCCTGCCCGCTCGCCGAGACCTGGGCCATCGCCCACCGGGAGAAGACCCGCGCAGGGACGTCCTCGGACTCGATCAGCGTGACGTGCTCGTGCCGCGCGTCGCGGCTGATGCGCTCGTACAGCGACTGCACCGAGGGTGCCTCGCCCTCCAGCGCCTGGACGAACCAGTGGTCGGTGATCAGGAGGGCGCCGGTGATCCCGGCCTCCTCGTTGCTCGACCGGGCCACGCGGAAGATGTCGGCGAGGGCGTCCGGTCGGTCCTCGGGCGGAATGCGGCTGTGGCTGCGGTAGATGAGACGGAACACGTCGCGAGTGTCGACGCGGGGCGCGGCCGGGGACGTCTCAATGTGCGACGCGGACTCTCGGCGCCGGAAGCTCCGGGGTGGCCCGGCTTCCGGCGCCGAGAGTTCCGTCAGCAGCCGGGGAGGCGGGCGGCGAGGTAGGACTCGACCTGGCCGAGGCCCACGCGCTCCTGGCTCATCGAGTCGCGTTCCCGCACCGTCACGGCGTCGTCCTCGAGGGTGTCGAAGTCGACGGTGAGGCAGAACGGCGTGCCCACCTCGTCCTGACGGCGGTACCGGCGGCCGATGGCACCGGCGTCGTCGAAGTCCACGTTCCAGTTCCGCCGCAGCGCGGCGGCCAGGTCACGCGCCTTGGGCGAGAGGTCGGCGTTGCGGGACAGCGGCAGGACGGCGGCCTTCACCGGCGCCAGCCGCGGGTCGAGCTTGAGCACCGTGCGGGTGTCGACGCCGCCCTTGGCGTTGGGCGCCTCGTCCTCCGTGTAGGCCTCGACGAGGAACGCCATCAGCGAGCGGGTGAGGCCGGCTGCGGGCTCGATGACGTACGGCGTCCAGCGGGTGTTGCTGGCCTGGTCGAAGTAGGACAGGTCGGTGCCGGAGTGCTCCGAGTGCGTCTTCAGGTCGAAGTCGGTGCGGTTGGCGATGCCCTCGAGCTCGCCCCACTCCGAGCCCTGGAAGCCGAAGCGGTACTCGATGTCGACGGTGCGCGTCGAGTAGTGCGACAGCTTCTCCTTCGGGTGCTCGTAGTGCCGCAGGTTGTCGCTCGAGATGCCCAGGTCGGTGTACCAGCGGGTGCGCTCGTCGATCCAGTACTGGTGCCATTCCTCGTCGGTGCCCGGCTCGACGAAGAACTCCATCTCCATCTGCTCGAACTCGCGGGTACGGAAGATGAAGTTGCCCGGCGTGATCTCGTTGCGGAACGACTTGCCGATCTGCCCGATGCCGAACGGCGGCTTCCTGCGGGCCGCACCCATCACGTTGGCGAAGTTCACGAAAATGCCCTGCGCGGTCTCCGGGCGCAGG
>DASYGS010000072.1:0-40655 GCA_035999465.1 Blastococcus sp.
CAACCGACGTCGGTTGAACGGATGGTCCGATCGGCGCACGGCGGGGCTCCTGTCACGGCTAGCCAGCGAATACCAGTGGCTCTGCGTAACAGTCGTCGCAATCCTTAGTACTGTCCAGAGGCGCGACGACCGACCTGAACTTTTTCGAACATTGCACATCGCTTCTGCTCTGGAAACGTCCAGCACCGGACGCTTTCGGACTGGGCCGCGATCTCGGCCACGCGCTCCGCGAGGTGGGGTGCGCTCGGCCGGCGTCGTCGCAGACCTCGTCTAAAACCCGCATCAGTCACGGCATCCCCAGTCCGTGACCTCGCGCTCCGGGAAATCGAGGTCCCGTGCGAGTACCTATCTTCGGGATCCCGGCTGGTCCCGAGCCAGGATGCGGGCGCCATGGCCGGGATCCGTCTCGTAGCAGCGGAACGCGCCGGAGGGGCCCAGTGGCGGTAGATGATCTTTCCCTTGTCGCCACAGTCTAGCCCCACTTTATCCCCAGAATTCAGGGGTCTGCAGAGGCGTGTGAGGGTCCGCACTGGATCGACCGCAGATGACAACGCGCTGCTCAACGGCGCACAGTGGTGCACAGGAGTCAGCAGGGGGCAAGCTTCACCGGGTAATCGCAGGGTTATTGGTTCGAGTCCAATCGGGGGAGCCATCCCAGGCCCCTGACCAGCGGAGACGCGGGTCAGGGGCTCTTCTGTCCGCTCGGTCGGAGGGCTGAGGTACTCGGGATACCCGGGTCGCGCTCCGTGGCTATGCCCGGTGCAGAGGGCGCGGCCCGGCGGCGGCGACGGCGAGCCGTTCGAGGACGTCGCCCAGCGGGTGAGCCGCCCGCACCGGCCGTACCAGGACCAGCGACACGGGCGGTGCGTCGACGACACCGATGAAGCGCACGCCGGGGTGCGGGTGCTGCCGCGCGGACTCGGGCAGCACCCCGAACCCGCGACCGGCGGCGACCATCTCCATCCACTCGTCGTAGGTCCGGCTGCTGACGGACACCTCCGGCCGTGCGCCCTGCGGCCACAGCGTGGGTCCGACCGTGCCGCTGACCGCGTTGACGACGAGCCGGTGCGCGGCGAGCTCCGCCCAGTGCAGCCGGCGCCGGCGGGCCAGCGGGTGCTCGCGGGAGACGGCCACCACCCGGGCCTCGGTGCCGAGCTCGACGAGCCGCAGCGACGGACTCCTGCGGACCCCGCCGTAGACGATCGCGGCGTCGGTCTGCCCGCCGGCCACTCCGCCCGAGCGATCGTCCCGGCGCACCAGGTCGATCTGGCCGCCGGTCGCGCGTTCGAAATCGGTGAGCAACCGGCGGATCAGCTCGCTCGGCAGCAGCCAGGTGAATCCCAGCCGCAATGTCGGGTGGGCGCTGACCGAGCGGACGGCGCGGTCGAGCCGCGGCAGGATCTCGGCCAGCTCCGCGGAGAGCCGCTGGCCGGCCTCGGTCAGGGCCACCCGCCGGGTGGTCCGGTCGACCAGGCGCGCGCCCACGGAACGCTCGAGCCGCGCCAACGAGCGGGTCAGCGCCGGCTGGCTGACGTGCCGGGACGCCGCGGTCCGGGTGAAGTGCGGGTCCTCCGCCAGTGCCATGAACAGCCGCAGGTCCCGCAGCTCGACATCCATGCATCAAGTGTATGAATCGGCGTCGAACGGCATTTCACTCGCCGCGGCACCGTGCCTAGCGTCGATGGGGCATCAGGTCGGACGGCCATCGCAGCGCGAGGACCGCCTCGCCCACCCCGATCTCCCGCGATGGGAAGGCAACAGCACAGTGCGACGCCACGACGTTCTCCAGGCCACGACCACCCCGCTCGGCGGCGCGGCCTACCCAGCAGGGCCGTACCGGTTCCTGCGCCGGGAGTACCTGAACATCATCTACCGGACCGACCCCGACGCCGTGCGCGCCGTCGTCCCCGAGCCCCTCGAGGTCGGCGAGCCGCTCGTGCGCTTCGAGGTCATCCGGATGCCCGACAGCAGCGGCCTGGGGGACTACACCGAGTCCGGCCAGGTGCTGCGGGTGAGCCACGACGGCCGGCCCGCCGACTACATCCACAGCATGTACCTGGACAACGGGCCGGCGATCGCGCTGGGCCGCGAGGCCAGCGCCTACCCCAAGAAGCTGGGCCACCCCCGGCTGTTCACCGACTCCGACACCCTGGTCGGCACGCTGGACTACGGCAGCCTCCGGGTGGCGACCGCCACCATGGGCTTCAAGCACGCGCCGATGGACCACGACGCGGCCCGGGCCGAGATCGCCATGCCCACGATCATGCTCAAGCTGGTGCCCGGTTACGACGGGCGTCCGCGCATCGCCGAGCTCGTGCGCACCCAGATCAGCGAGCTGACCATCCACGGCGCGTGGACCGGGCCGGCCCGGCTGCAGCTGTTCGAGCACGCCCTGGCCCCGCTGGCCGACCTGCCGGTGCTGGAGGTCGTCGCGGCCAGCCACATCCTGACCGACCTGACGCTGCCGCGCGCCGAGCTGGTCCACGACTACCTCGCGGCCTGACCGAACGGAAGAACAACGATGACCGCACCACTTCCCACCCAGGACACCGTCCAGGTCGACCTCAGCGGCCGGACCGCGCTCGTCACCGGTGCCGGCAGCGGCATCGGACGCGCCACCGCCCTGCGGCTGGCCCGCGCCGGCGCCCACGTCCGCGCCCTCGACATCACCCCCGAGGCCGTCGCGGGGGTCGCCGCCCTCACCGGCGGCACCGCCGAGGTGGTCGACCTCTCCGATCTCGACGCGGTCGACCGGCTCGACCTGACCGCCGACATCGTCGTGAACTGCGCCGGCATCCAGCACGTGGCGCCGATCGTCGACTTCCCGACCGAGCGGTTCTCCCAGATCCTGCGGATCATGCTGGAGGCGCCGTTCCGGATCATCCGCGGTGCGCTGCCCGGCATGTACGAGCGGCAGTGGGGCCGGATCATCAACGTCTCGTCGGTGCACGGCATCCGGGCCTCGGAGTTCAAGAGCGCCTACGTCTCGGCCAAGCACGGGCTGGAGGGCCTGTCCAAGGTCGTCGCCCTGGAGAGCGCGCAGTACGGCGTCACCTCCAACTGCGTGAACCCGGGCTACGTGCGCACCCCGCTGGTCGACAAGCAGATCGCCGACCAGGCGAAGGCTCACGGCATCAGCGAGGACGAGGTGCTCAGCGGCGTGATGCTCGCCTCGGCCGCGCTCAAGCGTCTCGTCGAGCCGGAGGAGGTCGCCGAGATGATCGTGTTCCTCTGCAGCCCGCCGGCGGCCTCCATGACCGGCATCTCCCTCGTGGTCGATGGCGGGTGGAGCGCGCACTGATCGACCTGGCGGCGCCCCGGTCTGCCGGGTCCGGCCGCGGCCGGACCCGGCACGTCTGGGTGCCTCAGTCGTGAACCTGGCCGGACCCCGCGCGCGGCCGGTCCTCGGCCGATGGTGCCGGACGCAGGTCGAACCCGAGATCGAGCACCGGTGCGCTGTGCGTCAGTGCCCCGACGGCGAGGTAGTCGACGCCCGTCGCGGCCACCTCGCGCGCGCGGCCGAGGGTCAGGCCGCCGCTCGCCTCCAGGCGCACGCCGGTTCCCCGGGACAACCCGACCGCAGTGACGGTGTCGGCCAGGTCGAAGTTGTCCAGCAGCACCAGTGCCACGCCGGCGGCGATCGCCTCCCGCACCTGGTCGAGGGTGTCGCACTCGACCTCGAGCGGGATCTCCGGCGCATGCTTCCGGACGGCGTCGACCGCCGCGGCGATGCCGCCGGCCGCGGCGACGTGGTTGTCCTTGACGAGCGCCGCGTCGCCCAGGCCCATCCGGTGGTTGACGCCGCCGCCGCAGCGGACGGCGTACTTCTCGAGCGCGCGCAGCCCCGGCGTGGTCTTCCGGGTGTCGCGGACGGCCGCGCCGGTGCCCGCGACGGCGTCGGCCCACCGGTGGGTGAGGGTGGCGATCCCGGAGAGGCGGCCGATCAGGTTCAGCGCCGTCCGCTCGGCGGTCAGGAGGGCCCGCGTCGGCCCGCTCACCGTGAGCACGGACCGCCCCGGCTCGGCGGCGGACCCGTCGGCGGCCCGCGACAGGATCTCGACGTCGCGACCCCCGACGAGGTCGAACGCGGCCGCGGCGACCTCGACACCGGCCAGCACGCCGGGCGTCCGGGGGACGACGTCGCCGGTGGCACGGGCGTCCGCCGCCACGGTCGCCAGGGTCGTGACGTCGGGACCGAAGGCGAGGTCCTCCGCCAGCGCCCGGCGGACGACCCGCTCGACCTCGGCGGGATCGAGCCCGGGCCTCTGCAGCCCCGCCACGAGGTCGGGACGCAGGCCGCCGGTCATGCCACGACCAGGTGGGGTGCGCGGACGGGGGCCGTGCGGGTGCGTACCTGCCCGTCGCCGTCGAGCCGGTGCACGAGGCGGACCTGCCACTCCGGGCGCGCCCCGGGGGCGTCGCTGCGGCGGTGGCAGCCGCGGCTCTCGGCGCGGGCCGTGGCCGCGAGGGCGAGCAGGGTCGCGGCAGTGTGCAGGGCGGTCGCCTCGACCGCGGCCGCGTCCAGCGGCCGGCCGGCCGGGACCCGGGGGACGGCGGCGAGGGCACCCGAGAGCCGTGCCAGGTGCTCGCCGTCCCGGAGGATCCCGGCATACCGGGTGGTGGCCGACGTGATCACCGCCCGCGCGTGCGGGTCGATCGCGGACCCTGGGGGCGCGCCGACCGGCGCGGTCGGCACGGGGAGGTCCCCGGCCAGCAGCGCCGCGCAGCGGAGGGCGCCCACGAGCCCCTCGGTGATCGAGTTGGACGCCAGCCGGTTGCCGCCGTGCACGCCGGTGCAGGCGACCTCGCCCACCGCGAACAGCCCGTCGACCACGGTGCGCCCGTCGAGGTCGGCGACCACTCCGCCGCAGCAGTAGTGCGCCGCCGGCGTGACCGGCACGGGCTCGCGGGCGACGTCGACGCCCGCGGCGCCGCAGGCGCGCACGATGCCGGGGAAACGACGGCGCAGGTGGTCGGCGCCGAGGTGCGTGGCGTCGAGGAAGACGTGCTCCTCGCCGGTGGCGCGCAGGTGCGCGGCAACGGTGGCCGAGACGACGTCGCGGGGCGCGAGGTCGGCCAGCGGGTGGGCGCCGGCCATGATCCGCCGTCCGGCCGAGTCGACGAGCCGCGCGCCCTCGCCGCGCACGGCCTCGGAGATCAGCACCTGCTGGCCCACCGCGCCGGGCCCGGTCCAGAGCACGGTCGGGTGGAACTGCACCATCTCGACGTCGCCGACCTCGGCGCCGGCCCGGAGCGCCAGCGCCAGCCCGTCGCCGGTGGCGCCCGCGGGATTCGACGTCGCGGCGTAGACCCGGCCGTACCCGCCGGTGGCGAGCACGGTGGCCCCCGCGAGCAGGTCCCCGGCATCGGTGAGTGATCCCGCGGCCGCGATCCGGGCGACCCGCAGGCCCACGACCCGCCCCTCGGCGTCCCGCAGCGCATCGAGGGCGACGGTGTGCTCGAGCACCTCGACTCCCCGGGCGCGGAGGGCGGCGGTGAGCGTGCGGGTGACCTCGGCGCCACTCGCGTCGCCGCCGGCGTGCACGATCCGGTCGCGGCTGTGCCCACCCTCCAGGGTCAGCGCGGGTTCCCCGTGGACGTCGAGGTCGAGGCGGGCACCGAGGTCGCGCAGCAGCGCGATCGCGGCCGGCGCCTCCTCGACCAGGGTGCGGGCGGCGTCCTCGTCGCAGAGCCCGACGCCGGCGTCGAGCGTGTCCTGCAGGTGCAGGTCGACGTCGTCGTCCGCGCCGAGGACGGCGGCCAGGCCGCCCTGCGCCCAGGCGGTGCTGCCGTCGCCGAGCGCGCCCTTGGTGACGACGACGACGGCCCGCCCGGCATCGGCGAGCGCGACCGCGGCCATCAGGCCGGCCGCGCCGCTGCCCACCACGACCACGTCGGTGCGGCGGCTCCAGCCCGCCGCAGGGAGCGGGAGGGCCGCCACGACGGCGGTCACTCGCCCACCTGCGAGGGGGTGCCGATCGCGACCATCGCCTCGACGGCCGCGCGGGCGCGGGCAGCGGTCGCCGGATCGACGGTGACCTCGTCGCGGCCCTCGCGCAGCGCCCGAAGCAGCTTCTCGGGGGTCGACATCTTCATGTACGGGCACGCCGCCCGGGGGTTGACCGGCTGGAAGTCGGTGACCGGGTTGGCCTGGCGCAGCTGGTGCAGCATGCCGATCTCGGTGGCGACCAGCACGCGCTGAGCCGTCGTCCGCCGAGCCTCCTCGAGCATGCCGCCGGTGGAGAGCACGTGCACGCGCTCGGCCGGCAGCTGGCCGTCGGACACCATCCACAGCGCGCCCGTCGCGCAGCCGCACTCGGGGTGCACCAGCAGCTCGGCGTCCGGTGCGTGCTCGACGCTCCGCCGCAGGTCGGTGGGGGAGATGCCGGCGTGCACGTGGCACTCGCCCACCCAGATGCGCATGTTCGTGCGCCCGGTGACCCGCTGGACGTGGGCGCCGAGGAACTGGTCGGGCAGGAACAGCACCTCGCGCTCGGCCGGCACCGACTCGACGACCTCGACGGCGTTGGACGACGTGCAGCAGATGTCGGTCTCGGCCTTCACCTCCGCGGTGGTGTTCACGTAGGAGACGACGACGGCGTCGGGGTGCTCGGCCTTCCAGGCGCGCAGCTGGTCGGCGGTGATGGTGTCGGCCAGCGAGCAGCCGGCGTTCGCGTCCGGCACGAGCACCGTCTTCTCCGGCGCCAGGATCTTGGCCGTCTCGGCCATGAAGTGCACCCCGGCGAAGACGATCGTCGCCGCGTCGCTGGCCGCCGCGATCCGCGACAGTGCGAGGGAGTCACCGACGTGGTCGGCGACGTCCTGGATCTCGGGCGCCTGGTAGTTGTGCGCGAGCAGGACGGCGTCCCGCTCGGCGGCGAGGGCCCGGACCTCCGCCCGCCAGCCGGCCCACTGGTCGACCGACCAGCCGGGAGAAGCGGACTCGGACAGGGTTGCGGTCACCGGCACCTCCGACGAGGGGTTTCTGACTATCAGGCGAAAACCTCTGCGGAGCAATCTACCATCGGCGCGTGACATCGGTCTGGTCGTCCCCGGAGCGCCCGGCCTATCCCCACCAGGCTCTCGCCGTCGTCCTGCAGGTTCGGGCCGGCCGACTGAGCGCGATGCTCTGGCGGCGGGCGAACGAGCCGTTCGCCGGTGCCTGGGCGCTGCCCGGGGGGCCGCTGCTGCCCGACGAGACGCTGGGGGCCTCGGTCGCCCGGCAGCTGGCCAGCAAGGTGGAGGTGCAGCAGCTCTCGCACCTGGAGCAGCTGGAGACCCGGAGCGATCCGGGCCGCGACCCCCGTGGCCGGACGGTCGCGACCGCCTACCTCGGGCTCATCCCGTCGGACCTGGACCCGGTGCTGCCCGAGGACACCGCCTGGCACCCCACCGACGCGTTGCCCGGGACCGCCTTCGACCACGGCTCGATCGTCGGCTCGGCGCTGGGCCGGCTGCGGGCCAAGCTCTCCTACACGAACATCGCCTTCGCCCTGGCGCCGCCGGCGTTCTCGATCGCGGAGCTGCGGGTCGTCTATGTGGCGGCGCTGGGCTACGAGGTGTCCGCCACGAACCTGCAGCGGGTGCTGCTGCGCCGCGGGGTGCTGGAGGCGACGGGGGAGATGACGCCGCCGGGCCGCGCGGGTGGCCGGCCGGCGATGCAGTACCGCTTCGTCACGCCGCGCCTGGAGGTCACCGACCCGTTCGCCGTCCTCCGGCCGCCGTCGTCACCACTGCGCTGACCGGCGCCGTGGCTGCGCCGGTAGGTTTCCGGCGCATGACCAGCATCGACGACCAGGGACGTCCGGAACCTCCGCTCGCGGCGGACGAGGCCGCGACGCTGCTGGGCTTCCTCGACTACCAGCGGGCGACCCTGGCGTGGAAGACCGGCGGCCTCGACGCCGCGGGCCTGGCCGCGACGGTCGGCGCGTCGTCGATGACGCTCGGCGGCATGCTCAAGCACTTGGCGGACGTCGAGGACCAGTGGTTCCCGCGCTGGTTGCTCGGGCGGGCGCCGCACCCCCCGTGGGACACGGTGGACTGGACGGCCGACGGCGACTGGGACTGGCACTCGGCCGCCGACGACGGCCCCGACCAGCTGCGCGCCCTCTGGCAGGACGCCGTCGAACGGTCCCGCGCGGCCGTGGCCGAGGCGCTGACCGGCGGCGGGCTCGACCAGCCGGCCGCGCGCGGCTGGCCCGACGGGAGCACGCCGAGCCTGCGCTGGATCCTGGTCCACATGATCGAGGAGTACGCGCGGCACAACGGCCACGCGGACCTGCTCCGCGAGGCGGTGGACGGCCGGACCGGGGAGTAGGCGCCCGGGCGGGGGCGTGCCCGGTCCCGCGGATCCGGGACACGGCGGCTCATGACGGCGGGACGGCGCCACGGCGAGGGTCGGTCGACGCCGGGAGCTACCCGGTCCGATCGTCCGAGGAGTTCCGCCATGACCCACCGACTCCACCCGGGTGCCGCGCTCGCCGCACTCACCCTCGCCGCCGGCCTCACCGGCTGCGGGGCCGCCGCAGGATCCGAGGCGGCGCACTCGTCGCCGGTCCCCGCGCCGCTCGGCATCGGCGTCGACGGCACCCGGTTCACCGGCCTGCCGGCGACGGTGCCCCCAGGCACCCGCACACTCACGTTCGCGAACACGACCGCCGCCGTGCACATGGCCGCGATCGCGCGCCTCGCCGACGGCCACACGGCGGCCGACATCGTCCCGTTCCTGGCGTCGCCGGCGGGGCAGCAGGGGCCGCCCGCGTGGCTGACCCTCGTCGGCGGGGTCGACGAGATCGACCCCGGCCACCGCGGCAGCTGGACCGGTGCGCTGACCTCCGGGCACTACGCGCTCGTCTCGTTCAGCCCCGACGCGCAGGGCCGGCCGGAGGTCGCCGACGGCATGCTCGCGCCGTTCACCGTGCAGGGAGCAACCGCCGACGCGACGCCCCCGGCGCCCGGCGCCACCGTCACCCTCGCGCCCGGCGCGAAGCTGACGATGACCGCGATCCCAGCCGGCACGACGGCGTTGCGGCTTGTCAACGACGACGGCACACCCCGCACGGTCGACATCACCGCGATCAGGCCCGGGCGCACCTTCGACGACGTCGTCCACGAGGCACAGCAGGGCCACGGCGTCCCGGCGTCGCTGATCCGGCTCGGCGGCACCGGCGTGCCCGCGCACGGCTCGGCGGTGGCCGGCATGGAGGCGGCGACGGCCGGCACCACCTACGTCGTGTTCGACATCGACCACGTCGGCGAGGGCGCGATCGCTCATGAGACGGCTGGGTGAACCGGGCCGGCAGATGCCCTGGGAGCGCGGCCGCGCGGTGCACACTGTGCGGCCGGAGCGCGCGAGCGCAGGAGGAGGCGACGTGGCCGGTCCCAGGGACGACGCCGCCGACGTCGTGCCCAACCCGAACGCGCTGTCGGACCGGATCGCCAACCGCGCCCTGCTGTTCGTGGCGCTCACCGGCCTCGGCGTCGTCACCTACGTCGTCTGCCTGGCCGTGGTGGGGCCGCTCGTGCCGGTGCGCGGCGCCGACGCGGTGCTGGTCGGCGGCGCCCTGGCGGCCGTGCTCCTGCTCGCCCGCGACCGGGCGCAGCGCGGCGTCGACTGGCTGCTCTACGGCGACCGGCGCGACCCGGAGCGGGCGATCCTCCGGGTCGGCCGGCGGGTCGAGTCCGCCGCCGACCCCGCCGGGCTGGTCGACGCGCTCGCCGAGACGGTCGCCGCCGCCCTGCGGCTGTCGTTCGTCGAGGTCGAGCTCGCCGACGGGCCGGCCGAGTGCCGGGTCGGCACCCCCACCCGGCACGTCACCGACGTGCCGCTCGTGCACCAGGGCCGCACGCTGGGCACCCTTCGCGCCGGGCGGCGCGGCGAGGCCCTCGGCCGGGCCGACGTGCAGGTGCTGGCCGGCGTGGCGCCGCAGCTCGCCGCGGCGGCCGAGACCGGCCGGCTGCAGCGCAGCCTGGCGGCCGCCCGCGAGCGGGTCGTGCGCGCCCGGGAGGAGGAGCGGCGGCGGCTGCGCCGCGACCTGCACGATGTGCTCGGCCCGGCGCTGGCCGGCGTCGGTCTCGGCCTCGACGCGGCGCGCAGCCGCGCCCGCCGCGACCCCGACGGCGCCGACGAGCTGATTGCGCAGGTGCAGGAGGAGGTGCGCGGCTGCGTGGGCGAGATCCGCAAGATCATCGAGGGCCTGCGACCGCCGGTGCTCGACGAGCGCGGGCTGCTCGGCGCGCTGCAGCAGCAGGCGGACCTGATCGGTGAGCGCAGCCGCGACGTGCGGGTGCGGGTGCACGGCGACGTCCCGGCCGGCCTGCCCGCCGCCGTCGAGGTGGGCGCCTACCTGATCGGTCAGGAGGCGGTGGCCAACGCCGTGCGCCACGCCTCGGCCCACGCCATCGACGTCACCCTCACCGCAGGCGACGCCGACCTGGTGCTCGAGGTCGGTGACGACGGCACGGGACTGCCCGCGGAGCGCCGCGACGGCGTCGGGCTGTCGTCGATGGCCGAGCGCGCCGGTGAGATCGGGGGAGAGCTCCTGGTCGCACCCGGCCCGGCCGGCGGCACCGTCGTCACCGCACGGCTGCCCCTGCGCAGCACGACCCCCGACCCCGGGGACGGTGCATGATCCGGGTGCTCCTGGCCGACGACCATCCCGCGTTCCTGCGCGGGCTGCAGGCCATGCTCGCCGAGACGGGGCAGGTCGACGTCGTGGGGACGGCGACTGACGGCCGCGCTGCCGTCGACGCCGCCCGCGACCTGCGCCCCGACGCCGTCGTCATGGACCTGCACATGCCCGGGCTCGACGGCGTCGACGCGACCGCCCTGCTCACCGCCCAGTTGCCCGGCACCGCGGTGCTGGTGCTGACCATGCACGACGACGACGCCTCCCTGCACGCGGCGCTGCAGGCCGGCGCCCGCGGCTACCTGCTCAAGGAGGCGGGTGGCGAGGACATCGTGCGGGCCCTGATCGGCGTGGTGAACGGCGACGCGGTGTTCGGCCGCGCGGTCGCGCCCCGCGTGCTGGGCCGCATGGCGGTCGGGAGCGCGGTCCCGGCCACGCCGTTCCCGATGCTCACCAGCCGCGAGGTCGAGGTGCTCGACCTGGTCGCCCGCGGGCGCACCAACGGCCAGATCGCGACGGCGCTTTTCCTGTCGGCCAAGACGGTGCGCAACCACGTGTCGAACATCCTGGTCAAGCTGCCCGCCCGTGACCGGGTCGCGGCCGCCGAGCTCGCGCGGGCGGCCGGGCTCGGCGCCGACCGCGGTGGGCCCGCCTGGCGTGCGGGTGGTGCCGGGCGTCCCGGAGATCCGGGCACCGCCGCCCCATGACGCCGGGACGCCGCCGGCGCGACGGTCACGGGGTCAGCAATCCCAGCCCGAGAGGTGTCCGATGATCAACCGTCACCCGCGCCGCGTCCTGCTCACCCTCGCCGTCCTCGCCGCCGTGTTCTTCGCCCTCGGCGGCCCCGGCCGCAACGACACCCACGGGGCGTGGATGTACGTCAGCGGCGTCAGTTTCATCGCCTTCCTCCTCACCACGCTGACCTTCGTGGTGCTGGGGCTCTACCTGCTGGCCGGTCGCCGGCGGGAGCGGCGGGCCGGCGTCGAGCGCTGAGCGCTGCCGCTCCAGGGGTGTTGTGTGCGCTACCGGAGTCCTGCAGGACCCCCGATGCATGCGCAACACCCCTGGAGAAGTGCGCGGACAGGGGGTCCCGGCGGCCGAAAGTCCCTCCACCGGTCGCCGCAGCCGGACTACGCTCCGCCGACATCCTGCCCGCCAGCACACGGGGGGAAGTGGGGTTCGACCATGGCCGACCTGTGCATCCTCGAGTTCTCCGCACCCGAAGCGGTCCAGATCTACACCCGGGTGAACAAGGCCCTCGGCATCGATCCGAGTACGCACACCGGCGACTGGCCTCGCGGGCTGCTCAGCCACGAGGCCGGCGGGGAGGGCGACAGCCTCGTGGTCGTCGAGTCCTGGGAGTCCCATGCGGCGCAGGAGGAGTTCATGAACACGCGGCTGGGGCCGGCGTTCGGCCAGGCCGACGCGCCGCAGCCGACGCGGGTCACCTGGCTGCCCCAGGTGGGCGGCTGGCACCGCGACTGACCCGCGCATGACCCGATCCCGCGGCCGGCTCGCCGCGCTGCTCGTCCTGGTGGCGTTGCTGGCCGTCGGCTGCGCGGCCGGGCCGAACCCGGCGCCGCCCGGTTCCACGGAGGCCGGATTCTGGCTCGGCCTGTGGCAGGGGTTCATCACCCCCGTCACCTTCGTCATCTCGCTCTTCACCGACAGCGTGAACATCTACGAGGTGCACAACAACGGCAACTGGTACGACTTCGGCTACGTGCTCGGGCTGTCCGTTGCCTTCGGTGGCTCGGCCGGGTCCGGCACGGCGGCCGGCCGTCGCTCCAGACGACGGGTCTGACTCAGCCCTCGGGCGGGAACAGCGCGCCGAGGCCGAACCGCGTCGGCCGCTGGAACGGGCGCCACTCGCCCTGCGGCTGGGCGAGCCGGTCGGCGACGATCCACAGCACCGCCGGGTCGTGCCCCATGCCGAGGTGGCTGCTGCGCACGGCGACGTTCTCACTCGTCGGGCCCGCCTTCTGCCGGCAGGCCCGCCAGTCGACGACGCCGTCCCACCGGGAGTAGACCGCCGTGCTCGGTACCGGCAGGGCACGGGCGAGCGGGCGGTTCACGTTCGAGATCCGGGACGTCGTGTGCCGTGGCGTGAGGCGCTGGTAGACCCGGGCGCCGGGGCTGTCGTCGACCGGGCGACCGGCCAGCGCGAACGGTGAGCCGAGCGAGATGACCTGGCGCACCTGCTCCGGCGCGCGGTGGGCCAGCCGCCGGGCGTAGATGCCGCCCAGGCTCCAGCCGACGACGCTGACCGCCGTCCCGTGCTCGGTGGCGAGCCGGTCGACCAGTGCCGGGAGCTCCGTGACGACCTGCTCCGTGGGCCCGCGATTGCGGCCCAGCGCCCAGCCCACGACGGGGTAGCCCAGCCGGCGGAGCCAGCCCCGCAGCAAGCGGGTCGACACGTCCGAGGCCATCAGCCCGGGCAGTACCAGCACCGGGTGCGGCTCGCCCCGCGGCGCGAACGCGAGCAGCGGCAGCCCGGCGGCGAGACCGCCCGCGCTGACCAGGGTGCGGGCCGGCTCGGTGACGGCCAGCAGTGTGGCCCGGCGCGCGGAACCGGTCACTCGAGCGTCGGGGGGAGCAGGCGGGGGGCGAACACCTCGTCGATGGGCCGGGGCCCGACGTACTGCCGGCAGGTGCAGGGCACCCAGCTGTGGCCCGACCAGCGACCGCGCCGGTCGAAGGTGTCGCGGCGGAGCTCGGCATAGCAGGTCGAGGTCTCGTGGTCGTGCTGGCTCAGCGCGTGCCCGCAGCCGCACAGCGGCGTCACCGGCGGGGGAGGAGCGGGCCGCCGCCGGCTGAACCGGCCGGCCACGAAGCCCGCGGCGAGCAGCACCGCACCCACCAGCAGGCTGATCGGTTCCATGCCGCCCTCCTCCGCTCTCCTTCCGGACGACGGTAACGCGGCGGCGCGAGGTGGGGGTCGGCCCGCATACCGGTCAGGAGGGCTTGCGGCCGCTGATCGCCGACAGGCCGGTGATCTCCCGGCCCACGATCAGCGCCTGCACCGAGTCGGTGCCCTCGAAGGTGAAGATCGCCTCCATGTCGGCGTGATGCCGGGCCACGTGGTTCTCCAGCAGGATGCCGTCGCCGCCGAGGATGTCGCGGGCGTCGGCGACGATCGCCCGGGCCTTGGCCGCGTGGTTCATCTTGGCCAGCGAGGCCATCGCCGCGGTCATCCGGCCCGCGTCGGCCAGCTTCGACAGCCGCCAGCACATCAGCTGCATCGAGGTGATCTCGGCCAGCATCCGGGCCAGCTTGTCCTGCACGAGCTGGAACCCGGCGATCGGCTGGCCGAACTGCACCCGCTCCAGCGCGTGGGCCAGCGCCAGTTCGTAGGACGCCGTGGCCAGACCCAGCGCCCGCCAGGCCACCGTGTAGCGGGTGCGGTCGAGCACCTGGGAGACGTCCTTGAACGAGTGGCACTCGGCGAGCTTGTTCTCCGCCGGCACCCGGACGTCGGTCAGCGTGATCTCGGCCTGCCACACCGCCCGCAGCGCCGTCTTGCCGGTCATCACGGTCGCCTCGTAGCCGGGCGTGCCCTTCTCGACCACGTACCCGCCGACGTTCCCGTCCTCGCCGCGCGCCCAGATGATCACGTAGTCGGCGATGGAGCCGTTGCCGATCCACTTCTTCCGGCCGTTGAGCACGTACGAGTCGCCGTCCCTGCGGGCGGAGGTCTCCAGGCCCACGGCGTCGGACCCGTGCTGCGGCTCGGTGAGGCCGAAGGCGCCGATCTTCTCCATGCGCGCCATCTCGGGCAGCCAGCGCTCGCGCTGCTCCTCGGAACCCAGCAGAGCGATCGACTGCATCGCCAGGAAGCTGTGCACGCCGTAGAAGGTGCCGACGCTGCCGTCGGCCCGGGCCCACTCGGCGGCGACCAGGCCTGCGGCCACGGCGCTCATGCCGGGGGAGCCGTAGCCCTCGACGGTGCCGCCGGAGATGCCGAGCTCGGCGATCTTCGGCACCAGTTCGAACGGGAACTCGGCGCGCTCCCAGTACTCGTTGACCCGCGGCGTGACCTCCCGCTCGCAGAAGGCCCGGACCCGGTCACGGATCTCGATCTCCTCGGGCTCGAGCAGGTCCTCGATGGCGTAGAAGTCGGTGCTCTGAACGCTCACGTTCCGGGACGCTACGACCAGGAGCGGCATGCTGCTCGGCGTGCGCATCGTGATCGCCCCTGACTCGTTCAAGGGCAGCCTCGCCGCTGACCAGGCCGCGGGCGCGCTCGCCGCCGGGATCGCCCGCGTCCGGCCCGGCGCCGAGGCGGTCCTGCGGCCCGTGGCCGACGGCGGCGAAGGCACCGTCGCGGCCGCGCTCGGCGCCGGCTACCGACCGCGGTACGTCCGCGTCAGCGGTCCCGACGGGCGCCCGGTCGACGCCGCGTTCGCCCTCGACGGGACGACGGCGGTGGTCGAGCTCGCCGCAGCGGCCGGCCTCGGCCTGCTCGAGCACCCGGCGCCGCTGACCGCCACCACGCGCGGGGTCGGGGAGCTGGTCCGGGCCGCGCTGGACGCCGGTGCGCGCCGCATCGTGCTCGGCATCGGGGGCAGTGCCACCACCGACGGCGGGGCCGGGATGCTGCAGGTGCTCGGCGTCCGGCTGCTGGACCCCGACGGCAGCGACGTCCCGCCCGGCGGGGGAGGGCTGGACCGGCTCGCCCGGCTGGACGCCTCCGGCCTGGACCCGCGGCTGGCGGACGTCGACCTGGTCGTCGCCTCCGACGTCGACAACCCGCTGACCGGGCCGTCGGGTGCCGCGGCCGTCTTCGGGCCGCAGAAGGGGGCCGCACCGGACGAGGTCGCGCGCCTCGACGCCGCGCTGACCCGGTACGCCGCGGTGCTGGCCCGTGACGGCGGTGTGCGCGTCGACGTCCCCGGGGCCGGGGGAGCGGGCGGGACGGCGGCCGGCGCCCTGCTGCTGGGCGCCCGCGTGGTCTCCGGCGCCGGGCTGGTCTGCGATCTCGTCGGCCTCGACGCGGCGATGAGAGGCGCCGACCTGGTGATCACGGGGGAGGGCTCGCTCGACGAGCAGACGCTGCGCGGGAAGGCGCCCGCGGAGGTGGCGGCCCGGGCGCGGGCTGCCGGGGTGCCGTGCGTGGCGGTGGCCGGCGTCGTCCGGTTGTCCGCCGCGCAGGCCGCGCGAGCCGGGTTCGCCGCCGTGCACGCGCTGACCGAGGTCGAGCCCGATCTCGCCCGCTGCCTGGCCGAGCCGGCCGCCGTCCTCGCGGATCTGGCCGCCGCGGTGGTGGCCGAGCGCTTCCCGCGCTGAACGGTCAGTGCCCGAGGAAGGCCACGAGCCCCAGCGCGGCCGCCGCCACGACCAGCACGACGAGCAGCACCACGATCAGCAGCGGGACGACGATCCACCGGCGCTTGAACCGCCACCGCCGCCGGGGAGTGCTCGCGGGAACAGCATCCGAACGGCGCTCACGCCGGCGGTCGGCGAGGGTGCGCGCCTGGTCGACCGCCCCCCGCGCGACCTCCCCGAGCACTGCGCGCGAGGCGGACGCCAGCGCCTTGAAGTCGGCCGCGTCGAGGCGGGCGACGTCGTCCCCGCGGGCGGGACGGGCGGCCCGCGGGGGTGGGCCGGGAACGGGCACGGGGACCGGCGCGGCGCGGGCGCCGGCCAGCACCACCTGCAACCCCTGACGGGCCTGCGCGACCGTGGCGCGCCGGGCCGGGTCCTTGGTCAGCAGGCCGCGCAGCACCGGCTCCAGTGGACCGGCGGCCGCCATGGGCTCGGGGGGCTCGGAGACCACCGCCAGCAGCGTCGCCATCGCGTCACCCTTGTCGAAGGCGCGGTGTCCCTCCACGGCGGTGTACAGGGTGGCGCCCAGTGACCAGAGGTCCACGGGAGGCCGGGGCTCCTCGCCGTTGGCCCGCTCCGGCGCCATGTAGGACGGCGAGCCGACGATGGCGCCCTGGGTGGTGAGCGACGAGTCGCCGGTCGCGGTGGCGATGCCGAAATCCGTGAGGAAGGCGTGCCCGTCGGGGGCGACGAGGACGTTGCCGGGCTTGACGTCGCGGTGCACGATGCCCGCCTCGTGGGCGGCCTCGAGCGCGGCCAGGACGTCGAGGCCGATGCGCGCCACCGTGGCCGGGGGCAGCGGGCCGTGCTCCTCGACGATCTCCTGGAGGCTGCGCGACGGCACGTGCTCCATGACCAGCCAGGGCTTGCCGTTCTCCTCGACCACGTCGTAGACCCGGGTGACGCAGGGATGGTCGAGACGCGCGGCGGTGCGGGCCTCGCGCATCGTGCGCTCGCGGAGGATGTCGCGCTCCTCGGCGGTGAGGTCGACCGAGAAGGTGATCTCCTTGACCGCGACCTGGCGGTCGAGCAGCCGGTCGTCGGCGAGCCAGACCACGCCCATGCCGCCCCGGCCGAGCACGTCGCCGAGCGCGTAACGACCGGCGACCAGCCGTTCCCCGGCATCGGTCACCATGGCCGGACAGTACGCCCGGGCGGGATCGCGCGCCCGAGCTGCTACGCGCGGTCGGCGACCTCTCCGGGCGACCCCTCGCTCTGGCTCTCCAGCTCGTCGGCCTGCTCGGGCGTCTCCTGCTCCAGGGCGATGTCGCGCGGCTGCGGGGTCTCGGGCTCGGGAGTCGTCATGCCCGCAGCGTGCCCCAGATCGGCGTCGTCCGCAGCGGGCCGGGCGTCACTCCGCGACCGCGGCCCGGCCCAGCGACGGGACGGCGAGCCGGACGCGCAGGGTGCGTTCGCGCTCCCGCGCCTCGATCTGGTCGCGCTGGCGCCCGGCCAGGAGCTGGCTCAGCGAGACGATGCCGATCACCCGGCTCTCGTCGGCGCGGTCGACCACCGGGATCCGGCTGACCTCGGCGTCGGCCATCAGCTCGGCGACGTGCCGCAGTGTCTGGTCCCCGTGCGTGAGGACCGCCGGCTCGCGCATGAGCTCGCTGAGCCGGGCGGTGCCGTCGCCCTCGGTGTTGGCGGTGAACAGGTCGCGGCGGGTGATGAGGCCGCGCAGCCCGCCGTCGGCACCGACCACGGGGTAGAGCCGCTGCCGCCAGCCCTTCCCGTCGTCGCTGGGCGCCCCGATCACGGCCACCGCCTCCGCGACGGTCAGGTCGTCCTCGAACTCGAGGACGTCGTCGGTCATCACCTCGCCGACGAACAGGATCTCCAGCGGGTCGACGTCGTACTCGCGGGTGAGGTGGTACCCGCGGCGGGCGATCTTCTCGGTGAGCACGGAGCGCTTGAGCAGCAGCACCGAGACGGCGAACGCGGTCACCGCCCCGATGATCAGCGGCAGGATCGCCTCGTACCGGTGGGTGAGCTCCATGGCGAACACCACTCCGGTGAACGGGGAGCGCATCACCCCGCCGATGACGCCGGCCAGCCCGATGAGCGCCCAGAAACCCGGACCGACTGTGCCGAAGACGTGCGACTCCAGCGAGCCCAGCGCGCCGCCGATCATGAAGATCGGCGCCAGGACGCCGCCCGAGGTGCCTGAACCGAGGGAGAACGACCAGATCAGCGTCTTGACGATGAGGATGCCGCCGACGAGGCCGAGACCGATCGAGCCGGTGAGCTCGGCGCCGATTATGTTGTAGCCGACCCCCAACGCCTGCGGCACGATCAGGCCGCCGATGCCGATGACCAGCCCGCCGATCGCCGGCCACCACATCCAGTGGATCGGCAGCCGGCCGAAGGCGTCCTCGGAGGCGTAGACGAGCGCGGTCGCCAGGATGGCGAGCAGGCCCGACACCACTCCGGAGACGACGCACAGCGCGTACGTCGACGTCGTGATGTGGAAGGCGCCCACGCCGGGGAACAGCGCGGCCGAGCCGAGCAGCGGCCGGCGGACGACCGACGCCACCGCCACCGCGGCGGCCACCGGCACCAGGCTGCGCGGCCGCCACTCGAACAGCAGCAGTTCGACCGCGAGCACCACCGAGGCCAGCGGCGCGTTGAAGGTGGCGGCCATGCCGGCGGTCGCGCCCGACACCAGCAGCACCTTGCGCTCGTCGGCCGTCAGGTGCAGGAACTGGGCGAACAGCGAGCCGACCGCCCCGCCGGTCATGATGATCGGGCCCTCGGCGCCGAACGGGCCACCGGTACCGATCGCGACGGCGGCCGACACCGGCTTGAGCACCGCCACCCGGGGCTGGACCTTGCTGCCGCCCATGAGGATCGCCTCGATGGCCTCCGGCATGCCGTGGCCGCGGATCTTCTCCGACCCGTAGCGGGCCATCACACCGATGATCAGCCCGCCGGCCACCGGGGCGAGCAGCACCAGCAGCGTGTTGTGGTGGACGGCCCCCGGCGCGACCAGCGCCGTGCCGAGCCGCTGGTAGAAGACCGCGTTGGTGATCAGCCCGATCAGCCGCAGCAGCAGCCACGCCACGAGGGCGCTCACCGCGCCGACCGGCAGCGCCAGCGCGGTGATGAGCAACATCCGCGGCGTCACCGAGAAGTCGCCGAGGTGCCGCACGTCTCGCACCGTCGGGGGAGCCGAATTCCGGGGGCCGGGCATGGCAGGACGCTCGCTTCCGTGAAATGTCGGGACACGACATATTACCGTCCGTGTCGTGCCCTCCGACGCCGACTACCAGCGACTGCTCGCGTTCCGGGTGCGGCTGCGAGGCTTCGACCAGTGGAGCCGTGCCGCCGCGGAGGAGCGGGGGCTCACCCATGCCCAGCACCAGTTGCTGCTGGCCGTCCGGGGTCACCCGGGCTCCCGCGGACCCACGCTCGGGGAGACCGCCGAGTACCTGCTGGTGCGGCACTCCACGCTCAGCGAACTGGTGGACCGGGCGAGTGCGCTCGGCCTGGTCGCGCGCGAGCGGGACGACGACGACCACCGCGTCATCCGGCTGCGGCTGACCGAGCAGGGGCACCGCGTGCTCACCGAGCTGACCGCGGCCCATCTGGAGGAGCTCCGCCGGCTGGCGCCGCTGCTCGGCGAGGTCTGACCCCCCCGCAACCGTTTGCCGAGTTGATCATCGGCGTATGGCTGCCCGACACGCCGGCCGCCACCACCTGCCGATGATCAACGCCAGGAGTCGAGGAGCCCCGCAACCGTTTGCCGTCCCGGGGCGCTGCTCGGGGAGGCGGTGGGGTGCGTCCGGGGAATGACCCAGCCGTCGGGACGGCGCCTCACCAGGGCCGACGCGGCTGGGAGGATCGCCGGATGTACCGGCCCACGGTGCCGTGAGCGCGGGAACGCGCTGGTCCTCGAGGCGTTGTCGGACAGCTCCTTGACACCTGTGAGCCGCACCACACAGGATGACCGTCTCGCACGCAAACGATTGCGGCAGTCGGACCGGAAACGGGGAGCTTCGATGGCGGAGCAGAAGAATCGTAGGAATATGGCACGCCGAGGCCGATCGGTGGCGCCGATCCGGGCGATCGCAACCGGTGTCGCCGTCCTTCTCGCCGTAGGTGCCTGCGGCACCGCACCGCACCGAGCAAGAGCGCGAGCGCGTCGAGCAGCGACAAGCCGCTGGCGGGCGCACACCCGGCTGCGGCTGCGGAAGTCCGCCGAGGAGATCGAGGCGCTCCGGCAGGCGGCCGCGCTGACCGATCTCGCCGCCGCCGCGCTGCTCGACGCGCCGGTCGCCGGCCGCACCGAGCACGAGCTGGTCGCCCGGATCGAGGCGGCCTACGTCGCCCGCGGCGGCATGCACCACATCCACTACCTGGGCGTCACGCCGATGGCCGCGCCCGACCGGTGCGTCCCGGCCCAGTGGCCGGCCTCCCGGTGCGTGCGGGACGGCGACCTGCTGACGTTCGAGCTCAGCGCGGCGGTCGCCCCCGAGTACTCCGGCCAGCTGCTGCGCACCGTCACCGTCGGGGCGCCGCCGAGCCCCGCGGTGCAGCGGCTGCACGACGTCGCCGAGGCCGCGCTCGCCGCGATCACCGCACGGCTGCGCCCCGGGACGCACGCCGAGGAGCTCGTCGCGGCCGCCGACGTGATCGAGGACGCCGGCTTCACGACCGTCGACGACCTCGTGCACGGCTTCGGCGGCGGCTACCTCCCGCCGGTGCTCGGTTCGCGCAGCCGGGCCATCCGCCCCACACCCGACTTCACCCTGGAGGCCGGCATGACCGTCGTGGTGCAGCCGAACGTCGCGACGCCCGACGGGCGGCTCGGCGTGCAGACCGGCGAGCTGCTGCGGGTCACCGAGCACGGCGCCGAGCGGCTGCACACCTTTCCTCCGGGGCTGGTGCGGGCGGCGTGAGCGGCAGCGCCGACGTCGTCGTCATCGGGGCCGGGCACAACAGCCTGATCGGCGCCGCGTACCTCGCCGCCGCGGGCCTGGAGGTCGTCGTCCTCGAGGAGCAGGCGGTCGTCGGCGGCAACACGGTCACCGAGGAGCTGACCCTCCCGGGCTTCCGGCACGACTCCTGCTCGAGCGCCCACGTGCTGATCCAGACCAACCCGGTGATCCGGGACGACGAGCTGGGGCTGGCCGCCGAGAACGGGCTGCGGTACGTGCACACCGACCCGGCCGTGGTGCTGCCCCTGCCCGACGGCGAGTCTCTCGTGATGTCGCGCGACCGGGCGCGGACCGCGGCGGAGCTGGCCCGGTGGGAGCCGGCCGACGGGGAGGCCTATCTGCGGTTGCTGGCCGACTGGGAGGGCGGCCTGGCCGCGGCGCACGCCCGGTGGAACGGCGGCCGCCTCGACCCGGCGTCGTCGGGCGCCGACGCCGCGTACGAGGCGCTGCGGGCACGCAGCGCGCACGACGTCATCGCCGAGCGCTTCCGGTCGACACGGGGGCGCGATCTGCTGAGCTGGCTCTCCTTCGCCACCATCACCGACATCCGGCGGCCGGGCACCGGCATCCTGCCGTTCTCCATCACCGCCGGGCGGGCCCGGTTCGGCTGGGCGACGCCGCTCGGCGGGTCGGGTGCCCTGCCGGCCGCGCTGGTGGCGTCGATCGAGTCGCACGGGGGCCGGGTGCTGACCGGGCAGCCGGTGGAACGCGTGTGCGTGCAGGCCGGCCGCGCGACCGGCGTCGTCACCGCGGCCGGGGAACGGTGGGACGCCCGCCGTGCCGTGCTCTCCTCGGCGCACATCACCCAGCTCGCCGGCATGCTCGACGGCATCGAGCCGCCGGCGGAGCTGCGCCGGGCGAGCGAGACCTGGCGGTCGGGGCTGACCCTGTTCGCCGTCCACGTCGCCACCGAGGGGCAGCTGACCTACGGCACGCGCTCCGGCCCGCTGGCGTCGGTGGCCGGCGGCATCGGCTCGCGGGAGGGGCTGTACGCCCAGCTGGACGCCTTCGCGCGCGGCGAGACCGACGCCGCCGACCCGTGGGTGCTCATCGTCTGCTCGACCGTGGTCGACCCCGATCGGGCGCCGGGCGGGCAGGGTGTGGTCAAGCTGCTGACCGTCGCGCCGCGCGAGCTGGCCGGCGGCGCCAGCTGGGACGTCGAGCGGGACCGCTTCGCCGCGCAGATCCTCGAGCGGACGGCGGAGCGGGTGCCCGGGCTCGCGCCGTCGTCGGTGCTGGCGGTGCGCGGCGAGGCGCCGGTCGACATCGAGGGCCGCAACCGCCACAACGTCGGCGGCTCCTGCCACGGCGGGGAGTTCCGGCTGCCCTCCGGTGAGGTGCTGGTCGGCTGGCCCGGCCACCGGTTGCCGGTCGAGGGGCTGTACCAGACCGGCGCGACCGCGCACCCCGGCGGCTCGGTCTCCGGGCGCGCGGGGCGCAATGCCGCGCGGGTGCTGCTCATCGATCTCGGCATCGACCCGGCGACGGTGATGGGCGCCGGCGCCTGAGAGCCGGGCGGTGAGAGGTCGGGTCGGCCGAACCTTGTGCTCTGCCCACCACCGGGGGCAGAGCACAACTGTGCGGGACCCCACCCCAGGTCCCCGGCCCCGCGATGCGGGAGCGCGTCACGGCAGTGCGGTCAGCGGCCGGACGGCGGGGGAGCGGTCGACCCGCGCACCACGAGCGTCACCGGCAGCAGCACGACCCGCGGCGTGACGGTGCGGCCGCTGAGCCGGTCGAGCAGCAGGCGCGCGGCCTCGACCCCGAGCTCGTACTGCGGCACCCGCACCGAGGTCAGCGGCGGCCGCAGCCGGGAGATGAACGGCATGTCGTTGAAGCCGACGATGCTGATGTCGTCGGGGCAGGAGAGGCCCTGCTCCTCGAGCGCGTCGTAGCAGCCGATCGCGAGCAGGTCGTTGCCCGCGACGACGGCGGTCGGTGCCTCCTCCTCCAGCAGGTCGACGAGGGCGTCGCGCCCCGCGGCCTCCGAGTAGGCCTCGGCGACGACGATGCGGTCGTCGCGCAGACCGTGGCTGTGCATCGCGGCCCGGAAGGCCCGCAGCCGGACAGCGCCGGTCGAGACCGACAGCGGGCCCGCAATGTGCGCGATGTCGCGGTGACCGAGCGAGACCAGGTGGTCGACGGTGCGGGCGATCCCGGTGGCGTCGTCGCCGGCCACCATCGACACGTCCAGGTGCTCGGTCGCCCGGTTGACCAGCACCATCGGCACCCCGCGCTCGGCGGCCTCGTGCATCAGCGGGTCGTCGAGGAGCGCCGAGGCGATGATGAAGCCGTCGACCTGCCGGGCCTGCAGCACCGCGAAGTTCGAGGCCGCCCGCTCGGGGTCGTTGTCGGTGTTCGCCGTCAGCACGGTGTAGCCGCTGTCGGCCAGCGTGTCCTCGATCCCGCGGACGATCGGCGGGAACAGCGGATTGGTGAGGTCGGGCACCAGCACGCCGACCGTCTCCGACCGACTGGTCTTCAGGCTGCGCGCGATCGGGTTGACCTGGTACCCCAGCGCTGCCGCGACCTCGCGCACCCGCGCCACGGTGGCGGGCCGGACGAGGCTGCGGGTGGCCTCGTTCAGCGCGCGGGACGCGGTCGCGGGATGGACGCCGGCGGCGGTCGCGACGTCACGCAGCGTCGGGCGGGGTGGCACGGCGGGGAGCGTAGGCGCGGGCGCTGGAAGGCGCCCGGCCGGGGGGCGGACGGTCATCAGCGGCCCCTCCGGGTTCTGAGGTAGCTGCGGCGTGTCGAGGCAGAGACGACGGTCAGGGGCACGAACAGGATCGCGGAGACGGCGAACAGCGGGCCGTAGTGCCCGGTGCTCGCCAGCGCCCCGCCGAGGGCCGCGCCGGTGGACCCGCCGAGGAACAGGCACGCCGAGAACAGCGGCACCACCTGCGCCCGGGCCGTCGGGGCCACCGACGTCGCCCAGGTCTGCAGCGTGGAGTGCATGAACGCCCAGGCCGCACCGAGCAGCACGCAGGCGAGCACGCCGGCGGCGAGGTCGCGCCGGACGGCGAGGACGGCGAACCCGAGCACGCCGCAGGTGCCACCGACGAGCAGCAGCGTCGGCGTCCGCCACCGCGCGGAGAGCGGCCGCACCACCCGGCTGAAGGCGAGCACCGCGACGCCGTAGACGGCGACGACCGTGCCGGCCAGGCCGGCGCCGGCTCCGGACGCGTGCTGCACGCCGGGGGCGACGAAGGTGAAGGAGCCGGTCAGCGCGGCGCCCTCGACGAAGGCGAGCAACAGGACCAGGAGGACCCACCTGTCGGCGGCGGCGCGCACGAGCGCCCGCACGGGCCGGCGCTGCACCGGTTCGCGGGCGGGCTCGGCCAGCCGCCGGAGGTACACGGCCAGTGCCGCGCCGATGACGGCGGTGCCCGCGAACATCAGCCGCCAGGTGAGCAGTTGCGCCGCCCAGCCGGCCGCGACCGTGGCCACGGCCATGCCGACCGCGACGCCGGCCATGAGGTCGGTGAGCGGCTGCTGCCGGCGCTCCACCGGCACCGTGGCACCGACGTACACCAGGGTCGCGGGGATCGCCCCGCCGAAGAACCCGCCGGCGATGCACCGCAGCACGGCGAGCGACCCGACGCCCGGCGACAGCGCCGACAGCCCACCGGCGACGGCGGCCCCGAGCAGCGCGACCCGCAGCGTGCGGACGGTGCCGAGCCGCGCGGAGACCACGCCCCACACCGGCTGCAGCAACCCGTAGCTGAGGTAGTAGAGGCTCGCGGCGATCGTCACGGCGCCCACCGAGGTGGAGAGGTCCGCCGCGATCACCAGCAGCATCGGTGCCACCGCCGACCGGTCGAGCGAGCTGACCGTGTTGACCGCCTGCAGGGCGCGGAGGTGCCCGCGGGGGAGGTCGGTCGCGACGACCGCCTGGGTCTCGGTCACGTCAGGCCCGCGGCCGGATCAACCCGCCACCGGGCCGGGCCAGGGCGCCGAGGTCGTGGACCTGCTCGAAGCCGCCCTGGTCGGCGCGCAGCCGCAGCACCGCCTCCATCGCGGCCGGCGCGACCTCGCCGCCGGCGCAGACGCCGTGCACCGGGTCGAGCAGGGTCGCGTACATCTCGGCCGCGGTCTCGCGGTCGGTGTCGGGCTGCCGCTGGAGCAGGGCCACGACGTCGTCCCAGCGGCTCGGCGCGAGGACCTCGCGCTCCGCCTCGTCCCACGCCTCCAGCAGGGCCGTCACGGCCGGGGTGTCGACGTCGGCGCGGGTGGCCAGCACCGAGCCCAGGTACGGGGAGACGACGTCGTCGACCGTGCCGAGCAGGTGCGCGCCGGACCGGAGCGCGCGGGCCTCGTGGCCGGCGTTGAGCAGGGTCGCGTCGAACTCGCCGTCGGCGAGCAGTTGCCGCCGGCGCGGGGTCGAGCCGGCCGTCACGACCGTGTAGTCGCGGCCCGGCTCGAGGCCGGCGGCACGGAGCAGGGCGAAGCCGACGTAGGCGAAGCCCGACGTCGGCACGTCGACGCCGAACCGGCCGCCGGCCAGCCCGGCGAGCGACGCGATCCCGGGGCGCCCGACCAGGGACAGCCGGCTGCCGCGGTCGACGGCGCGCAGGATCTGCAGGTCGAGTCGCCGGCCGAGGGGATTGCCCTCGTTGAGCACGTACGTGGCCACGTTGTCGGGCGAGGTGAGGACGACGTCGTACTCGCCGGCCATGAGCGAGGTGAACTGCGCCGGGGACGACGGCACGGGCACCTGCTCGACGGCCAGGCCGTGGGCGGCGAAGACGCCGTGCTCCTGTGCCCAGCTCGCGACGACGTTGGCGCTGAAGATGCCGAGCCGGAGGGGGTGCGCCACGGTCCTCTTCCTGTCGTCGGAACCGTTCGTCGTCATTGACAACGGTCAGATGCTGCCTGAGCATGCACTCGTTTGCAAGGCACCGTTGACCCGGGAGAGTGCATGGACGAGAGAGTCGCGAGCGCGATGCGGAACTGGGCGCCCCGGTTCACCACCAACGGGGTCGCGGTCGCCGACTTCCAGCGGGTCACGGCCGGTCTCGAGCGGTGGGACGACTGGTGTTCGGCCTGGTCGGAAGCGGCCCAGGTGCACGAGGACCTGGGACGCGAGGCGCTCGCCGAGGGCCGCACCCGGTCGGCCGGCGCGCACCTGTCGATGGCCTCGGTCTACTACCACTTCGGCAAGTTCCTGTTCGTCGACCACCCCGACGAGATGCGCGCCGCCCACGAGCGCGCCGTCGCCTGCCTCACCGACGCCCTGCCCCACCTCGACCCGGCGGGGGAGCGGATCGAGATCCCCTTCGAGGGCAGCCGCCTGGTCGGCGTCCTGCGGCGCCCGGAAGGGGCCGGCCCGCACCCCGTCGTCGTCATGGTGCCCGGCCTGGACTCGACGAAGGAGGAGTTCCGCTCGACCGAGGCGCTGTTCCTGGAGCGCGGCATGGCGACGTTCTCCGTCGACGGCCCCGGTCAGGGCGAGGCCGAGTACGACCTGCCGATCCGCGGCGACTGGGAGGTGCCGGGCCAGGCGATCGTCGACGCGGTCGCGGCGCAGCCGGGCATCGACCCCGAGCGCATCGGCGTCTGGGGCGTGAGCCTCGGCGGCTACTACGCGCCCCGCATGACCAGCGGCGTGGCACAGATCCGCGCCTGCGTCGCGCTGGCCGGCCCCTACAACTTCGGCGAGTGCTGGGACCAGTTGCCGCCGCTGACGCGCGCGGCCTTCACCGCGCGCGCGTTCGCCGCCGACGAGGAGGAGGGCCGCGCGCGGGCCCTGGAGCTGGACCTGAGCAAGGCGGCCGCGCAGATCCGGGTGCCGCTGCTCGTGGTGGCCGGCAAGCAGGACCGGCTCATCCCGTGGCAGCACGCCGAGCGGCTCGTCGCCGAGGCCGGCGGCCCCACCGAGCTGATCATGCTCGACGACGGCAATCACGGGAACATGAATGTCTGGCCCAAGCACCGCTACCGGACGGCGGACTGGATGGCCGCGCAGCTCGGTTCGCTGAGCTGACCGCGGCGCCGCACGGGCAAACGTTTGCGATCCGGGTCGCCCCCGGTTCCGGCGAGCTGCCTGAGCGCTTTCCCAGCAACGAGGGAACGGCCCGGAGTTCCTTGACACCGAGTCGTCGCCCATTACGCTACAAACGATTGCATCACCGACCCGGATGGGGCTTCTCGATGACACATACCGACCTCCCCACCGTGACCGTCGGCTGGATCGGCACCGGGCACATGGGCGCCGCGCTCGCCGGGAGGATCGGTCGTGCCGGTCTGGACCTCACGGTCTGGAACCGCACGCGCAGCAAGGCCGAGCCTCTCGTCGACGCGGGCGCGAAGGTCGCCGACGAGCCGGTCGAGCTCGCCGACCGGGACGTCGTCTTCACGATGGTGTCCACGTCGGCCGACCTGGAACAGGTCGTCGAGCGGCTGCTGAGCGACCCGGAGAAGGCGCCGCGCATCCTCGTCGACTGCTCCACCGTCTCCACCGAGGCGTCGGCCCGGGTGCGCGAGGCCGCGGCCGCGCGGGGCACGGCGTTCCTGGCCTCGCCGGTGAGCGGCAACGGCAAGGTGGTCGCGGCCGGCATGCTGAGCCTCGTCTGCTCCGGGCCGCGGGACGCGTTCGACGAGCTCGAGCCGGTGCTCGACCTCCTCGGGCGGCACGTCACCTACGTCGGCGACGGCGAGCTGGCCCGGCTGGTGAAGATCTGCCACAACATCTTCCTGGGCGTCGTCGCCCAGAACCTCGCCGAGATCACCGTGCTCGCCGAGAAGGGCGGGGTGTCCCGGGCCGCGCTGCTGGACTTCATCAACAACAGCGTCATGGGCTCGGTCTTCTCCACCTACAAGTCGCCGGCCTACGTCAACCTCGACTTCACGCCCACGTTCACGCCGGTGCTGCTGCGCAAGGACCTCGACCTGGGGCTGCGCGCGGCCGACGAGTTCGGCGTGCCGATGCCGGTCACCGCGGCGGCCCGCGAGACCGTGCAGGCGGCCGTCGCCCAGGGCCGCACGAAGGAGGACTTCGCCGTCCTCCTGGAACTGCAGGCGCGCAACTCCGGGCTCGAGCTCGTGCCCGAGGACGTCGTCGTCGACGACGGTCTGGGTGCTGCCGGCGGAGCGCACTGATGTCCGCCCGCCCGCTGGCCGCGCCCGGGCACATGGGCGTGGACTACGAGCAGCGGGTCGACTTCGGCCGGCTGCGCGACTACCGGCTCGGCCGGGCCGAGCAGTCGCTGGAGGGCAGCGAGTGCGGCGCTTTCCTGCTCTTCGACTTCTACAACATCCGGTACACGACGCAGACGTGGATCGGCGGCGCCCTCGGCGACAAGATGATCCGGTACGCCCTGCTGGCGCGCGGTAAGGCCCCGGTGCTGTGGGACTTCGGCTCGGCGGTCAAGCACCACCAGCAGTACTCCCAGTGGGTCCCGACCGAGAACTACCGGGCCGGCTTCCTCGGCTTCCGCGGGGCCGTCGCGCCGACGGTCGGTCTGATGGCCGACGCGGTGACCGAGATCAAGGCGCTGCTCGTCGAGGCGGGTGTGGCCGATCTGCCCGTGGGTGTCGACATCGTCGAGCCGGCCTTCCTCTTCGAGATGCAGCGGCAGGGCCTGAGGGTCGTCGACTGCCAGCAGCTCATGCTCGACGCCCGGGTGATCAAGTCACCCGACGAGATCACCCTGCTCAACCAGGCGGCGGCCATGGTCGACGGCGTCTACCAGGACATCGTCGAGATGCTGAAGCCCGGCGTGCGTGAGAACCAGATCGTCGCGCACGCCAACAAGCGTCTCTACGAGATGGGCTCCGACCAGGTCGAGGCGGTCAACGCGATCTCCGGCGAGCGGTGCAACCCGCACCCGCACAACTTCACCGACCGGCTGATCCGCCCCGGCGACCAGGCGTTCTTCGACATCATCCACTCGTTCAACGGCTACCGGACCTGCTACTACCGCACGTTCGCGGTGGGCAGCTCCACCCCCGCCCAGCGTGACGCCTACACGAAGGCCCGCGAGTGGATGGACCGCGGGCTGGCCGGCATCAAGGCCGGGGTGGGCACCGACGAGGTCGCCGCGCTGCTGCCGAAGGCCGAGGAGTTCGGGTTCGGCAGCGAGATGGAGGCCTTCGGGCTGCAGTTCGCCCACGGTCTCGGCCTGGGCCTGCACGAGCGGCCGATCATCTCGCGGCTGAACTCGATGAAGGAGCCGGTCGAGCTCCAGGTCGGCATGGTGTTCGCGCTCGAGACCTACTGCCCGGCCTCCGACGGTTTCTCGGCCGCGCGGATCGAGGAGGAGGTCGTCGTCACCGCCGACGGCCCACGCATCCTCACGCTCTTCCCCGCCCAGGACCTCGTCGTCGCCAACCCCTACTGAGAGGGATCCCTCGCATGACCGCGCTCGACGACCGCCCGTGGGTGGCGCAGCTCCCGACCGACCTCTACATCGGCGGCGCCTGGCGCGCGGCGAGCCGGCCCGAGCCGATCCCGGTGGCGGACCCGGCCACCGAGGGCGTGCTGGCGCACGTCGCCGATGCCTCGCCCGAGGACGGGATCGCCGCGGTCGACGCGGCCGCGGCGGCGCTGCCGTCCTGGGCGGAGACGTCACCGCGGCGGCGCAGCGAGGTGCTGCACCGCGCGTTCGAGCTGATGACCGAGCGCCGTGAGCAGCTGGCCGAGCTGATCGTGCTGGAGAACGGCAAGGCGCTGACCGACGCGCGCGGCGAGGTCGCCTACGCGGCCGAGTTCTTCCGCTGGTACGCCGAGGAGGCCGTGCGGGCGGCGGGCACCGTGCAGACCGCGCCGGCCGGCGCCAACAAGATCCTCGTGCTGCGGCAGCCGATCGGGGTCGCCGTCCTCGTGACGCCGTGGAACTTCCCGGCCGCGATGGCGACCCGCAAGATCGGTCCCGCGCTCGCGGCCGGCTGCACCGTCGTCCTGAAGCCGGCGACCGAGACGCCGCTCACCGCGCTTGCCATCGTGGGCATCCTCGAGGAGGCCGGGGTACCGGCCGGGGTCGTCAACTGCCTGACCACGCGCAGCGCCGGCGCGGTCGTCGGCGCGATGCTCGACGACCCGCGGGTGCGCAAGCTGTCGTTCACCGGCTCCACGGAGGTCGGCCGGCGGCTGCTGGCGAGCGCGGCCGAGAGCGTCGTGAGCTGCAGCATGGAGCTCGGTGGCAACGCGCCGTTCCTGGTGCTCGCCGACGCCGACGTCGATGCGGCCGTGGCCGGCGCGATGGTGGCCAAGATGCGCAACGGCGGCTCGGCCTGCACCGCTGCCAACCGGTTCTACGTGCACGCCTCGGTCGAGCAGGAGTTCTCCGCCCGCCTGGCCGAGGCCATGGGCGCGCTGCGCATGGGCCCGGGCCTCGACCCCGGTGTGGAGGTCGGTCCGCTGGTCAACCGCTCGTCGCGGGACAAGGTCGAGGAGCTCGTGTCCGGTGCGGTGGACGGCGGCGCCGGCGTGCTCACCGGGGGCTCGGCGCCCGACAGTCGGGGCTGGTTCTACACGCCGACGGTGCTGAACGGCGTCGCCCCCGACGCCGCGATCCTCCGCGAGGAGATCTTCGGGCCGGTGGCGCCGATCGTGTCGTTCGATTCACTCGACGACGCGATCGCCATGGCCAACGACACCGAGTACGGCCTGGTGTCCTACGTCTACACCGCCGACCTGGCGCAGGGGCTGCGGGTCTCGGAGCGGCTCGACTCCGGCATGGTCGGCCTCAACCGTGGCGTGGTCTCCGACCCGGCGGCGCCGTTCGGCGGCACCAAGCAGAGCGGGGTCGGCCGCGAGGGCGGCCACGAAGGCATGCTCGAGTACCTGGAGAGCAAGTACGTGGCCGTCAGCTGGTGACGGCGAGGCTCGCGCCCCTCTTCTGGGGTGTTGTGCACGCTGCCGGGGTCCTGCAGGACTCCAGGAGCGGGCAGAACACTCCAGGAGCTGGGCAGGCGGGGGTGGGGAAGGGTCACGGTCCGGTCAGCGTTCCTGCCGGAAATCGACGTGGAGGAGACGACCGTGGCTGACGCAGGCGACTGGAACGCGACGATCATCGAGGAGTTCCGGGCGAACGACGGCCGCGTCGGCGGCCCCTTCGAGGGCGCCCCGATAGCGCTCGTGCACCACCGCGGGCGGAAGAGCGGCCGCGAGCTGGTGAACCCGATGATGTACATGGCGGCCGACGACGACCCCGCGACCGTCTACGTGTTCGCCTCGAAGGCCGGCGCGCCGACGAACCCCGACTGGTACTACAACCTCCTCGTGGCCGGCGCCGGCGAGGTGGAGGTCGGTACCGAGAGGTACCCGGTCACGGTCGCCGAGCTGACCGGCGCCGAGCGCGACCAGGTCTACGCCGAGCAGGCGCGGCGGTACCCGGGGTTCGCCGAGTACGCGGAGAAGACCGCCGGAGTCCGCACCATCCCCGTGCTCGCCCTCCGTCGCCGCTGACGCACCCTCGCGCCTGAGTGCGTCGTCGACCGGAACCGTATTCGTCAGGACGTCATGACGTATTGTCGGGCGGTCCGAGCGACCGGCCAGGCGAGGAGCGACGCGTGCGTATTGGGATCCTGACCGGCGGCGGTGACTGCCCCGGCCTGAACGCCGTGATCCGCTCGGTGGTACGCACCGCGACGGCGCACTACGGCAGTGAGGTGGTCGGCTTCCGCGACGGCTGGCGCGGGCTGCTCGAGAACCGGACGACGCCGCTGGACGTCGCCGCCGTCGACGGGTTGCTGACCCGGGGCGGGACGACGCTCGGCTCGGCGCGGGTGGCGCCGGAGAAGCTGCACGCGGGCATCGCCCAGATGAAGGGCGTGCTGGCCGAGCACCGGATCGACGTGCTGATCCCGATCGGCGGGGAGGGCACGCTCACGGCGGCGGACCTGCTCTCGCGGGCCGGGGTGCCGGTGGTGGGCATTCCCAAGACGATCGACAACGACATCGACGGCACCGATCTGACCTTCGGGTTCGACACCGCCGTCAGCATCGCCACCGACCTGATCGACCGGCTGCACACCACCGCGGAGTCGCACCAGCGGGTGCTGCTGGTGGAGGTGATGGGCCGGCACGCCGGCTGGATCGCGCTGCACGCCGGCCTCGCATCGGGCGCCCATCTCACGCTCGTGCCCGAGGAGCCCTTCGACGTCGACGACGTCGTCCGCCTGGTCACCGAGCGCTTCGCGCGCGGCGACACGCACGTCATCGGGGTGGTGGCCGAGGGGGCCACGCCGCTGCCCGGCCAGATGAGCCTCCGGGACGGCGGGGTCGACGAGTTCGGCCACCGGCGCTTCACCGGGGTCGCCCAGCAGCTGGGGGAGGAGCTGGAGCGGCGTACCGGGAAGGAGGTGCGGGCCACGGTGCTCGGTCACGTGCAGCGCGGCGGCACCCCGACGTCGTTCGACCGGGTGCTGGCCACCCGGTTCGGGCTGCACGCCACGATCGCCGCGCACGAGGGCCGGCACGGTCAGATGGTCGCCCTGTGCGGCACCGAGATCGAGCTGGTCCCCCTCGCCCGCGCCGTCGCCAGGCTGAAGACGGTGACGGCCGCCCGCCTCGCCGAGACCGGCGCGTTCGTCGGCTGAGAACGACGACCTATGAAGGCTCCCGCTGCCGTGGGAGGCTGCCCCGCGATAGGAGGTCGCCATGACCGTTCTCCTGGCCTACATCCACACGCCGGATGGTGACGCCGCCCTGGCCGCGGCCGTGCAGGAGGCACGCTGGCGGGCGACGGACGCGGTGGTGGTCAACGTGACGCGACCCGTCGCGGAGGTCGACTCCCCGATGTCCGCCGAGCAGGCGCTGGATGCGGTGGCGGCCCTCTTCCGGGACGCCGGCGTCGAGGTCGACGTCCGTCAGTTGCCGCCTAGCTCGGATCGGGCCGGTGACATCCTCGCGGCGATCTCCGACATCCGCCCCGAGCTGGTCGTCATCGGGATGCGCAGGCGCAGCCCGGTGGGTGAGTTCGTGTTCGGAGCGACCTCGCAACGGATCATGCGGAGTGCCGAGTGCCCGGTGCTCGTGGTCAAGGCGCCGACAGGCTGACAGACCCCCGCCGCGCGAAGGGCGACGGCCCGCCGGAGATCCGGCGGGCCGTCGCGTAATGACGCTGTTCAGTTGTGGCGCGGTCCCGTGAGCGTCAGTTCGAGTCGGTGCCCGGGATGTACCCGCCCGGCACCTGGGACGGGGCGTAGATGGTCGTGTCTCCCGGGTAGGGGACCTTCCAGCCGTGGGTGCGGTACCAGGTGTAGCGGTTCATCTGCGCGGGGTTGGCCCGGTCGGGCGCAGCGGTGTTGCCGGTGAAGTGCTGCTGCTGCGCCCACGCCGCCCACAGCCCCGCGACGTTCGTCTCCGCGTCGGGGACGGCGACCTTCTTGGTCTCCTGACTGTTCAGGTTCTGCGCAGCGGCGCCCGTGAGGCCCAGGCTGTCCGGACCGCAGTCCGGCGCCGGGGTCACGCCCTCGGTGAGCGGGACCTGGTTCGGCACCGCGGTGAAGGGCGCGTAGTCGGGCTTGTTCGTGAAGGCGCCGTACATCGGCGTGGCCGCGGCGAGCTTCTGGTTCAGCGGCTGGGCGCCGAGGATCTGCTCGATGGTGCGCACCATCGTGAGCTGGGAGTAGTAGGTGCTGTCGACCTTTCCGTGCTGGGCCCAGGGGCTGATGATCTGGACCGGGGCGCGGTGGCCGTCGACGTGGTCGGCCCCGTCCTGGCTGTCGTCCTCGACCACGAAGATCGCCGAGTCCTTCCAGTACTTGCTGTGCGAGATCTCGTCGACGACCTTGCCGACGGCGACGTCGCCGTCCGCGACCTGGGCCTCCGGGTCCGGCGTCCCTCCGGTGTGGTCGCTGGAGAGCCACAGCATGTTGAGGGCCGCCGGACCGTGCTTCTCGAAGTCCTGCTTCCAGATCTGGTTGCGGTAGATGTCCGGGATGTTGGTGTCGAACTTCGGGTAGTCGTGGTCGGTGATCGCGTTCAGCGAGGGGATCGGCGACTCGGTGTCCTGCCGGATCGAGGGGTCGGTCAGGGCGGCCGGGTTTCCTCCGTGGTCCGCGCTCGTGGCGGCGCAGTAGTACTTCTGCCACGTCGCGCCGGCCGGCTTGGTCTCGAACTGCGTGAACTCACCGAAGTTGCGCGCGCTCTTCCCCGCGGCCTGGGCGGCGGTCCACAGGAACCCCGAGCGCTGGTGGCCCAGGACGTCGTCCTCGGTGTCGTAGCTGCGCACGTATTCGCCCGCCGACGACTCGGTGTACTCCGGGTTGTCGCCCTGCATCAGCCAGTTGTGGCCCTCGGCGGAGTTGGTGCCGACGTCGTAGAGGTTGTCGTACAGCCCGAACTGCTTGGCCAGCGCGTGCTGGTTCGGCGTCACCTTCTGCCCGAACTGCGCGAGCGAGGCGTCGCCGTTGCCGCGGGGGTCGTCGCCGTACACCTGGTCGTAGGTGCGGTTCTCCTTCACCAGCACGAAGACGTGCTTGATGGTGGAGGGGTCGCCGAGGCGTTTCGGCACCGCGACGGCCGCCGCCCTGTTGCCCCTGGCCGGCTTGGTGTCGGTGGCGCGCCAGCCGTTCTGGGCGAACACCGTCGAGGTGTACCGGGCGATCTGCTGGTCGCTCGGCAGCGGAAAGCGGGTCAGCGACGCGGTGGTGCTGTGCGTGCCGTGGCCCGTGGCCGGCGTGGTGCCGGTGCCCTTGGTGAACGTGAGCGCGGGGCCGCGGGCATCGATGCCCCGGGTGTTGGTGACGACGACCTGGTCGCCGACAGTGGCGACGTCCGCCGGGTAGTAGTCCGTCGGCAGCAGGCCCTGGAAGCTCGCCGGCTCCTGGGGCGTGCCGGCGTAGCGGTAGACGGCGACGGCGTTCGCCCGGCCGAGGGTGACGAGCAGGTGGTCGTCCTTGGTCACGGCCATGCCGGTCGGCGCGTAGCCCACCGCGGACGACGGCCACGGCTGGGTGGCGATGGTCTGCACGACCCGGTCCCGCGTCGTGTCGATGACCGAGACCGTGTCGCTGTTCGTGTTGGCGACGAACAGTGCGTTGTCCTTGCGGTACAGCGCGGTGGGGTGCAGCCCGACGTCGATCGACCCGACCGTGGCGGCGGGGTTCGCGGTGTCGATGACGCTGACCGTGCCGGTGGTGGAGGTGCCGAGGACCGGATCGGCCGGCACCTGCGTGCCGTAGGAGTTGATCGTGGTGTCACCGGGTCGGGCCGGGCGCCCGCCCTCGTTGCTGACGTAGAGCTTGCTGCCCACCAGCGAGAGCTCGCGCGGGGCGGTGCCGACGTTCCAGCTGTGCTGGACCGCGCCGGTCGCGGGATCCAGCGCGACGACCGTGTTCTGCCCGTTGACCGGGACGTAGAGCGTCGTCCCGTCGGGGGAGTAGGTCGGCTTGCCGGGCAGCGCGGAGGCGCCCCCCACCTTGGGCAGCGGAACCGCCGTCGGGGTGCCGAGCGTGCCGTCGGCGTTGACCGGGAACCGGGTCAGGCCGTTCGTCTGCGAGAGCCAGAGGAACTTCCCGTCGGGCGAGTACGTCGGGGCTTCCTGGCCGACGCTGCCGTCGGAGAGTTGCTCGTTCACGCCGGGCGCCGAGCCGACGGTCCAGATGAGCTTGTAGGACGACAGGTCGAAGACCTGGAGGGCGACCTTCTTGTCCGTGCTGCTCGCGGCGAGGAAGCGTCCGGTCGGGCTCACCGTCGAGCCCATGAACTTGCCGTACGGGGTGACCAGGCGGTCACCGATCGGCTTGATCACCTGGTCGTCGGACACCTGCAGGCCGTTGGGGTACTCCGTGCCGACCTGGTTGGAGCCGAACACCTCGGTGGAGGCGTAGGCCATGCCCCCGCCGGCCACGGCGATGGTGAGGCTGCCGGCGATGACGATGCGCATCCGGGAGCCGGTCCTGTCGAGGAGCCCGGCACGGGCTCCCCTCGATTTCCTGCGTCGTCGCTTGACCTGCATGGTCATCCCTTCGATGTGGCGGACAGCAGGTCGACGGAGCCGTCGAACTGCCAGAGCGGGTTCGGTGCGTCGCCGGTTCGGGTGTGGACCAGGAAGAAGCCGTTCACTTCCTGCGGCCCGTCCCCGTCGGCGACATACCGCCCGTCTGCTGTGAGGTCGAGCTGATAGATGGCCGAGCCCACGGCGGTGGCGCCGGGGATGTGCCACGACACGACGCAGCGCCAGTCGTTGCCGGGCCCCACGTCGTCCACCCGGGAGCCGCCCTTGTCGCAGGTCGCCGTCGTCCGCAGTTCTGTCTCGGTGACGTCGGGACGGCGGAGCTCGCGGGACTGCAGGCGGTACAGGTGGGCGTAGGCAGTGGCCATCGAGGTCTGGAGTTTTGAGCGGTCGATGCCGGAGCCGGAGGCGGGCATCGCCGCAGCGACCACCCCGGCGGTGACCGCGAGCAGCGCCGCCAGGGGCAGCACGATGCGTGCCAGCACGCGCCCTCCCGGACCGTCGTAGGCGAGGTCGGTGAAGTCGCGGCGAAGGAACAGCCGGTACGCCAGGGCCGTGGCGGTCACCGCCCAGGCGAGGCTGACGACGACGCCGACGACGACGGGACCGCCCTGGGCGGGATCGGTGAACAGGCCGCGCCAGGCGAGGAGGGCGTAGCTCGGCAGCGCGACCCGCACGGCGACGGGGAGCGGGAGAAGCTGGACGACCTGGAGGAGCAGGGCGAGCAGCGCGGGAAGCAGCAGCCCCATCGGCGAGCGGCCCAGCGTCACGGACCCGAGCAGCCCGACCGCCGCGAACGCCAGCGTCGGCGCCAGCGCGGCCGCCCAGGCGAGCAGCACCGTGCCCGCGGCCTGCCCCGGGCCCAGCAGGTGGCCGTCCAGGCCGACCAGCGGGTGGTCGCCGGCCGCGGCGACCCCGCCGACCACGCTCGAGGCGGCCAGTCCGGCCGCGAGCAGCACGACGACGGTGAGGGCGGCCAGCGCCTTGGTGCCGAACACCCGCCGCGGCGAGCGCGCGACGGTGAGCAGGTGGCGCCAGGTGCCGACCCGGTCCTCGGCGGCGAAGACCTCACCGGCGATCAGGGACGTCAGCAACGGCAGGACCCAGGCGGAGCAGAACGACAGGACGACGAGCGATCCCGCCCAGCCGGTCTGGCCCATCCAACGGCCGAAGAGGGTGTCGGTCGGCAGGGAGCTCTGCCGGCTGATCGCGGCGACGAACACCCCCGGGCCCAGCCAGCAGGCCAGGAGCAGCAGCCGGACCCGCCACTGGACCACCAGCTTGAGCAGCTCGAAGCGGTAGCCGCGCAGGACGGGTGCCGGGCGCGCGGCACGGGGCTCCTGCGCGACAGCGGACGTCATCGGGGCTCGTCCGCACCGAGGGATCCGTCCGCCGCGCCGGTCAACGCCAGGAACGCCGCCTCCAGCGGGGCCACGACCGGGGCGAGCTCGCGCACGGCCACGCCGGCACCGACGAGCCGCTCGACCAGGTCGTCCACGGCCGGCACGGATCCGCGCACGCAGAGCACGTCGTCGTCCGGACGTCGGAACAGCTCGTCTCCGGGCAGCACGCGCAGGCCCGGCGTCAGGGACGCGACCCGCTGCGCCGTGGCGGGGTCGGAGGTGCGCAGCCGGTGGTCGAGCTCGCCGATCTCGGCTGCGAGCTTGCCGACCGGGCCGGAGAAGACCACCCGGCCGGCCGTGAGGAGGGTGACCTCGGTGCACAGGGCCGCCAGGTCGTCCATCCGATGGCTGGAGAGGATGACGGAGGTCCCGGTTGCCGCGAGCCCGGTGAGCACGCGGTTCACCTGACGGGCGCCGGCCGGGTCGAGACCGTTCGCCGGCTCGTCGAGGACGAGCACCCGCGGCCGGACCAGCAGCGCGGCGGCCAGCCCGAGCCGCTGCCGCATGCCGAGCGAGAAGCCGCGGACGCGGTCGTCGGCGACCTCGCCGAGCCCGACCTGCTCCAGCGCGTCGGGGATGCCGCTCCGCCCGTCGCCGCGCAGGGAGGCGACCGCGTCCAGGTTCTGCCGGGCGGTGAGCCAGGGGTAGAGCCCCGGCCCGTCCACGAATCCAGTAACCCCGTCGGGAGCGGCGGACCCGCGGCGCAGCGTGGTGCCGAGGATCTCGAGGGAGCCCGCGTCGGCCGCCGACAGTCCGAGGAGCAGGCCGAGCAGCGTCGTCTTTCCCGCCCCGTTCGGGCCGACCAGGCCGTGCACGTGGCCCGCCGCGACGTCGAGGTCGACCTCGTCGAGCGCGACCACGTCGCCGAAGAACTTGCTGACCCCGCGCGCCCGAACCGTCACTGCCCTGTCCACTACGTCCCCCGTGCTGTCCCCCGTGCTGTGCGACGCGAGGGAAGTTACGGAGCTCCGGTGGCACTCACAGGGTCGTCAGCCGAACCCCACGTGAACGACGGGGGACGCTGGGTGCGGGGTCCCGTCGGGGGAGGGCGACGCGACTGCACGCTTCCCGTTGTCGTCTGCAACCGACGTTGTTACTGTCCGCCGCAGGGCCGGATGAGCCCGCTGGTCCGGCACTCGGCCGGCCCCGGTCGACCGGACAACGGAGTCCTCATGCGTCGCACCCTGCACAGCCTCGCCGTCACCCTGGTCGCCGCCACCACCGTCGTGTGTGCCGCCGGACCGGCGTCAGCGGGGGAACATCATCCGGCGCCGGACCACCACGGCGTCCGGACCTCTCCCTACGTGGCGCTCGGCGACAGCTATGCCTCCGCCGCGGGGGTTGCGCCGTTCGTCCCCGGCTCCCCGGCCGAATGCAGTCGGTCGGAACTCAACTTCGCGCATGACATCGCCGCGCGGACGCATCCGTCCTCGTTCACCGACGTCACGTGCAGCGGCGCCCGGACGTCGGACTTCTTCTCCCCGCAGGCCGAGACTCCGCCGGACCCGGCCATCCACCCGCAGCTGGACGCGGTCACCAGGAACACCCACCTGGTCACCATGACGATCGGCGGCAATGACGAGGGCGTGTTCGTCGCCTCGTTCTTCGGGTGCGCCACCGTCACGGCCGCGACCGGTGACGTCAACGGCAACCCCTGCCAGCAGAAGTACGGCGACACCTTCGTCGACGAGATCCGCACCCAGACGTATGCGCACCTGGTCACCGCGCTGACCGCCGTCCGGAAGAAGGCGCCGGCAGCGACGGTGGCCATCCTCGGCTACCCGGAGATCCTGCCGGAGAAGGGCACCATCGACTGCTTCCCGGTGATGCCGGTGTCCGTGGGCGACGTCGCGTGGCTCAACCGCGAGGAGGACGTCCTCAACCACGTCGCCCGCCTGGCCGCTGCGCGGACCGGAGCGCGGTTCATCGACATGGGCCCGAGCTCTACCGGGCACGATGCCTGCCAGCCTCCTCAGCAGCGGTGGATCGAGCCGGCGGTCGGCCCGGTCAACGCCTACCCGGTGCACCCGAACGCGACCGGCGAGGCCGCCATGGCGAGCCAGACGCTGCTGCAGCTGGGCCTGCTGCACCCGGCACCCCGGCACTGACCCGACGATCGGCTGGTCGGCCCGTTCTCGGGGCCGATCAGCCGATCGGCACGCGGTACAGCGGCCACCGGATGTCGATCACCTCGGGCCAGGAGCTCGACCGGCATGTCGCCCGGCTTCGCCGCACGCTGACCGCGGTCGGCGACCGGGCGATCGCGCCGGTCCGCGGCGTCGGCTACCGGTTCAGGTGAGCGCCCTCGGCCGGCGAGGGCGGCCGGCAGTGCGGCACCGGATGGCGCGGGGTGGGCCCAGGGGGCCCGCCGTCATGCAGCCGGGTCCGCCTTCGTCCGCGGAGCCACGACAGGCAGCCGGCCACGGCGTTCGAGGACACCGATGAGCAGGTGCACAGCCACCAGGCCGAGCGCCCCGGCTGCCACACCGATGGCCAGCCCTGCGACGACGTCCTGGCCGTGATGTACGTGCGCAGCCACTCGGGCCCAGGCGATGGCCACGGCTCCGATCCCGACCACGGCCCCCAGCGCCCGCTGGTAACGGACGACGAGCACGGTGAGCAGCCCCGCGGCCGCGCTGTGGTCCGACGGGAAGCCGTTGTCGGCCGGATGGGGGAACAGCGGTGCGGAGTGGGGATCGTGCACGAAGGGGCGCGGGTCGGTGTGCAGATGGGCCGCCAGCCAGATGCCCACACCGACGACGATCAGACCGACGACGCCCTCCGCGGCAAGGCGCAGCTTGCCCTGCCTGTCACGGAAGAGCCATACGCCCGCGGCGATGGCCACCAAGACGTAGAGGACGTACTGCGCGATGAAGATGATGAGCGAGTTCACGGATCCTGCAATTCCTCTCGATACCGCACCGGGGCGGGGTCATCGTTTGCACCGTCAGGCGGCCGAGGAGCGCTGTCGATTGCGTGGGCGCGACGCGGCCGGTTCTCGACGCGTCCTGGTGGCCTGCTCGGGAGCGGTGCGGGGCCGTCCCCTGGGCATTGGCACCTTGATTACTACGACGACGATTGTAGTAGACAACTCCGGACTCGGCGCTTGTGATCGGGCACCCGCGCCGGCGACGACGACATCCGCGGCGGGAGCGAGCCCGGTGATCGCGTGTGCACTCACCGCGTCTCGAGGAGTCGCTCGATGACGAGTGGCTTCGGAGCGCTGCTCCCGGTGCTCGGAGTCGAGTCCGCTTGCGATGCCGCCAGCCATCGGCCGTAGGGGCGAATGCCGTCACGGCATCGTGGACAGCAGCGAGCCTCGCCCGAAGCAACACATCGCTGGTGGTGGGGCGGGTGGGGCTCGAACCCACGACCCAGGGATTATGAGGACCGAAACCCTGAACGCTGTGCGGACCAGGCCAAATGCAGTTGGCGGAGGACCGTCCGATAGCAAGT
>DASYGS010000082.1:0-37571 GCA_035999465.1 Blastococcus sp.
TCCGGCACGCCGGCCGCCGTCGCCGCCGCCGGCCCGACGGTCAACCTGCTGGTCCCCCGCGTCGGCGACGCCGCGCCCCGGTGGCCGCACGTGGCCCGCGACGGCCGGATCGTGTGGCCCGAGGGGTCCCACGGCATCAGCCTGCGCAGCTACACCGCCCGCCGGCAGGACCCCTGCGCCGGAACCCTGGACATCGACTTCGTCCTGCACGGCGACGGCCCGGCTGCCGGCTGGGCCGCCGCCGCCGCGCCGGGTGCACTGCTGGGCGTCGCCGGCGCCGGCGCGCTGGGCGCGCGACCGGCGGGCTACCTGCTGCTCGCCGGCGACGAGACGGCCCTCCCCGCCATCAGTCGGATCCTCGCCGAGGCGCCCTCGACCACCGGCGGGCTGGCGCTGGTGGAGGTCGCCGACGCCGCCGAGGAACAACCGCTCGACGTGCCCGCCGGGATCACCGTCCGCTGGCTGCACCGCGGAGGTACCGCGCCCGGGGAGAGCACGCTGCTGGCCGATGCCGTCGCCGCCCTCGACCGCCCCGAGGGGGACGACGTCTTCGTGTGGGTGGCCGCCGAGTCCGGCGTCGTCCGTACCGTGCGCGCCGACCTGCGAGGCCGGTGGGGACTGGGCCGCGCCCAGCACCACGCGATCGGGTACTGGCGGCGCGGGCGGGCGATGTCGCCCACCACCGGCTGACCGGCTTACAGGTCCCTCACAGGTAGCGTTCAGGGCTGCCCCAGCCGGTGCGCCGACCCTCGGGTCATGACGACGGCATCCGCACGCCCGACCGGAGGAGCGATGGCCGGTTCTCCCCCGAGCACCCGCACCCCCGAGGCCCGGCTGCTGGTCGTGGACGACGAGCCGAACATCCGGGAACTGCTGTCGGCGAGCCTGCGCTACGCCGGCTTCGAGGTGGCCACGGCCGCCGACGGGCAGCAGGCCCTGGTCCTGGCCGACTCGTTCCGGCCCGATCTGCTCGTCCTCGACGTGATGATGCCGGGCCTCGACGGCTTCGGCGTGGTCCGGCGACTGCGGGAGTCGGGGCGGCATACGCCGGTCCTGTTCCTCACCGCACGGGACGCCGCCGAGGACAAGGTGTCGGGCCTGACGCTGGGCGGGGACGACTACGTCACCAAGCCGTTCAGCCTCGACGAGGTGCTGGCGCGGATCCGGGCGGTGCTGCGCCGCACCGTGGGTGCCCAGCGGGTCAGCGAGGCGCCCCGGCTGACGTTCGCCGACATCGAACTCGACGAGGAGAGCCACGAGGTCGTCAAGGCCGGCACCCTGATCCCGCTGTCGCCGACCGAGTTCAAGCTGCTGCGCTACCTGATGGCCAACGCCGGCCGGGTGCTGTCGAAGGCGCAGATCCTCGACCACGTGTGGAACTACGACTTCAACGGAGAGGCCAACGTGGTCGAGTCCTACATCTCCTACCTGCGGCGCAAGGTCGACACGACCGAGCCGCGCCTGCTGCACACCATCCGCGGGGTCGGCTACACCCTGCGGCTGCCCCGCGGGACGTGACGGCTCCCGACCGCCCCGCCCCCGCCCGCCGGCGCTTTCCGGCGGTCCCGCTGCGGTACACCCTGGTCGCCCTCCTGGTGGCGCTGGTGACCGTCGCGCTCGTCGCCAGCGGCTTCATGGCCACCCGGCTGCTGGGCGGATACCTCCTCCAGCAGGAGGACGCCCAGCTCCGGAGCGCTATCCAGGACGTCACCCGCGACCCGACGCGGATCCTGGCGGCCTGCTTCAACCGCGACCCGCAGTTCCCTGCGCCGTCCTACATCGCCTGCCTGACGCCCGGCGGTGGCGACCTGATCGTCCTGTCCGGCCCGACGCACGGGCCGGGCGTGCTGCCCGCCGCAGGCCACTACGACCCCGCGGCCGGCGGTGGCATGAGCACCGTCGGATCGGCCGACGGCAGCACCGCCTGGCGCCTGGCGGCGACCCCGCCGCTGGTCGGCGGCTACCGCGTCGTCCTGGGTCGCGACCTCGCCCAGGACGAGAGGGTCCTGCACCGGCTGGCCGCCCTCGAGACGATCATCGGCCTGATCGTGCTGACCGTCCTGGGCTTCGCCGGGTACGGCCTGGTGCGCAACAGCCTGCGGCCACTCGGCGAGGTGGAGCGCACCGCCCGCGCCATCGCCGCCGGCGACCTGTCCCAGCGCGTGCCCGCCGGTGACGACCGCACCGAGGTCGGCCGGCTGACCTCGGCGCTCAACGGCATGCTGTCCCGGATCGAGAGCGCGTTCCGGGCCCAGCAGGAGTCCGAGGCGCAGGCCCGCGGCTCCGAGGACCGGATGCGCCGCTTCGTCGCCGACGCCAGCCACGAGCTGCGGACCCCGCTCACCTCGATCCGCGGGTTCGCCGAGCTGTACCGGCAGGGCGCCGTGGGCAGCGTCGAGGAGACCCGCCGGCTGATGGAGCGGATCGAGGCCGAGGGCGCCCGCATGGGCCTGCTCGTCGAGGACCTCCTGCTGCTGGCCCGGCTGGACCAGCAGCGCCCCCTCACGATCCGCCCGGTCGACCTGGCCGAGATCGCCGGGGACGCCGTGCACGACGCCCGGGCCGTGCAGCCCGCCCGGCCGATCGCCCTGCGCGTCGACGAGTCGCTCACCGAGGTGCCGGTGATGCTCGGCGACGAGGACCGGCTGCGCCAGGTCGTCGGCAATCTGGTCACCAACGCGCTGACCCACACTCCCGGCGACACCCCCGTCACGGTGTCGGTGACCGAGGACCCCGCCGATCCGGACGTGCTCGTGCTGCAGGTCGCCGACCAGGGGCCGGGCATGGACGCCACCGACGCCGAGCGCGCCTTCGAGCGGTTCTTCCGGGTCGACGCCTCGCGCACCCGGGCCGCCGGCGGAACGGGTCTCGGCCTGGCCATCGTCTCCTCGCTGGTGACGGCGCACGGCGGCACGGTCTCGCTGGAGACGGCCCCGGGGGCCGGCGCCGCGTTCACCGTCCGGCTGCCGCGGTCCGGGCCGGCCGGGGTCGACGCCGGTCCGGTCGAGGGCCCCTGACACGCTCTGGACGTGACCACGAACGACGGCGGGCCCTCCTTCGACCCCGAGCTGATGGCCGCAGTGACCGACCTGGGCGCGGCGCTGCGCGAGCTGATCGAGAGCTCGGTGACCACCACGGTGGACGCCGGGGAGATCCGCGCCGCGGCCGACGAGGTGCGCACGGTGACCGGGCGCCTGGCCGCGTCGCGCCGTCCCCTCACCCAGCTGCCCCCGCTCGACGACCCCGCCGAGTTCCGCCGGGTCTACAACCCGGTGAGCGGGATCGGCAGCGCGCTCGCACCGCCCCTCGCGATCCGGCGGACGGCCGAGGGCGTGCGCGCCGAGGTCACCCTGGGGCCGGCCTACGAGGGCCCGCCCGGGTACGTGCACGGCGGGATGAGCTCGCTGCTCATGGACCAGCTGCTCGGTGCCGCCGCCATGGCGGCCGGCAAGTGGGGGATGACGGCGCGGCTGGAGCTGGACTACCGGCGGCCGGTCCCGCTGGCGACGCCGGTGCTGCTGCGGGCATGGATCACCGAGGACGCCGGCCGCAAGACGGGCATCACGGGAACGATCGCGCTCGCCGGCGACCCGGACCGCGTGCTGGTGGAGGCCCGGGGTCTGTTCGTCGCCCCCCGCGCCGAGCTGATCGACTCCTACTTCGGCTCGGTCACCGACGCCTCCGGGCAGCACCGGCCGCCGCGCAGCCCCACCGACGCCACCGCCGTCCAGGCGGACTGAGCGGCGATTTCCTGCCGCGCGGAATGCGTCTCGGGAGCCCTGACGTTCGACAGGCTCAGTGCTCGCGCACGCCCGCGACCGCCCGCGACCCTGGAGCCGCCCGATGACGATCGACGACGTCGAGGTGGCCCGGCGGGCGGCACGTGCGGCCGCCGATGTCCTGACGACGCTGCGCGACCAGGGGAACCTGACCGGACGCGCGCTCGGCGACGCGGGGGACGCCGCCGCCCAGCGGGCCATCCTCGCGGCCCTCACCGCCGACCGTCCGGGCGACGTCGTCTTCAGCGAGGAGGCCGTCGACGACCCGCGCCGGCTCACCGCCGACCGCGTCTGGATCGTCGACCCGCTCGACGGCACCCGCGAGTACGGCGAGCCCGGCCGGCACGACTGGGCGGTGCACGTGGCCCTCTGGTCGGGCGGCGACCTCACGGCCGCGGCCGTCGCACTGCCCGCGCTCGACGAGATCCTCCTGACCTCCCCGGCCCCGGCCCTGCCCCCCCGGGGGGACGGACCGGTCCGGGTCGCGGTCAGCCGGAGCCGCCCGGCGGCCGAGGCCGCGGCGGTGGCCACCGCGCTCGACGCGGAGCTCGTGCCCCTCGGCTCAGCCGGCTACAAGACCGTCGCCGTCGCGCGCGGCGAGGTCGACGCCTACGTGCACTCCGGCGGCCAGTACCAGTGGGACTCCGCGGCCCCGGTCGCCATCGCCCGGGGGGCCGGCCTCACCACCTGCCGGCTCGACGGCTCCCCGCTGGTCTACAACGACCCCGACCCGTGGCTGCCCGACCTCGTCGTCTGCCGCCCCGAGCTCGCCGAGCGCATCCTCGGCGCGATCCTCGCCGCCGCGTGAACCGGCTGCCCATGTGTGTCCGGACTGCGACGGCCCTGCCCTGTCCCCGATCCACGGAGATTCTCGCGTGACAACCCCTGACTACCGGCTCAGCCAGCTGGAAACGCTGGAGGCCGAGTCGATCCACATGATCCGTGAGGTCGTCGCCGAGCTGGAGCGGCCGGTGCTGCTGTTCTCCGGCGGCAAGGACTCGATCGTGATGCTCGAGCTCGCCCGCAAGGCGTTCGCGCCGGCCCGCATCCCGTTCCCGGTGATGCACGTCGACACCGGCCTGAACTTCCCGGACGTGCTCGAGTTCCGCGACCGCCGGGTGGCCGAGCTGGGCGTGCACCTCATCGTCGCGTCGGTGCCCGAGGCGATCGCCCGGGGCACCGTGCGGGAGGAGCCCAACGGCTCCCGCAACCGGATCCAGACCCCGGTGCTGCTCGATGCGGTCGAGAAGCACGGGTTCACCGCCCTGTTCGGCGGCGCCCGGCGCGACGAGGACAAGGCGCGGGCCAAGGAGCGGGTGTTCTCCTTCCGCGACGAGTTCGGCCAGTGGGACCCGAAGAACCAGCGTCCCGAGCTGTGGGACCTCTACAACGGCCGGATCCACCTCGGCGAGTCGATCCGGGTGTTCCCGCTGTCGAACTGGACCGAGCTCGACATCTGGCAGTACATCGCCGTCGAGAACATCGCGATCCCCTCGCTCTACCTCGCGGCCGAGCGGGAGGTCGTCGAGCGGCAGGGGATGCTCTACGCGGTCAACGAGTTCATCTCCCCCCGCGAGGGCGAGCAGACCCGCCGCGAGACCGTGCGCTACCGGACGGTCGGCGACGCCAACCTGACCGCCGCCGTGCTCTCCACGGCGACGACGGTCGAGGACGTCATCGCCGAGATCGCGGTGACCCGGATGACCGAGCGGGGCGCCACCCGCGGTGATGACAAGGTCAGTGACGCAGCCATGGAAGACCGGAAGAAGGAGGGCTACTTCTGATGGCTCCCGTGGAGAACGACACCATTCGCAAGGACATCCTGCGGATCGCCACCGCCGGCTCGGTCGACGACGGCAAGAGCACCCTCATCGGCCGGCTGCTCTACGACAGCAAGGCCGTGTTCGAGGACCAGTACGAGGCGGTGGAACGGGCCAGCGCGGGTGGCGACTACGTCAACCTGGCGCTGCTGACCGACGGCCTGCGCGCCGAGCGCGAGCAGGGCATCACCATCGACGTCGCCTACCGCTACTTCGCGACCCCTCGACGCACCTTCATCATGGCCGACACCCCGGGCCACGTGCAGTACACGCGGAACATGGTCACCGGCGCCTCCACCGCGGACCTCGCGATCGTGCTGGTCGACGCGCGCAAGGGCATGCTCGAGCAGAGCCGCCGGCACGCGTTCCTCGCCTCGCTGCTGCGGGTGCCCCACCTCGTCGTGGCCGTCAACAAGATGGACCTCGTCGACTGGTCGGAGCAGACCTACGAGGCGATCCGCGACGAGTTCACGTCGTTCGCCGCGAAGCTCAACGTCCCCGACCTGACGGTCATCCCGATCTCGGCGCTGCACGGCGACAACGTGGTCACCCGCTCGTCGGCGTCCCCCTGGTACGACGGGCCGTCGCTGCTGCACCACCTCGAGCACGTGCACGTGGCCAGCGACCGGAACCTGGTCGACACCCGGTTCCCGGTCCAGTTCGTGATCCGTCCGCAGTCCGACGCGTACCACGACTACCGCGGCTACGCGGGCACGGTCGCCAGCGGTGTGCTCCGTCCCGGCGACGAGGTGCAGGTGCTGCCCAGCGGTTTGACCACCACGATCGCCGCCATCGACGGCCCCCGCGGTCCGGTCGACGAGGCGTTCGCGCCGATGTCGGTGACCGTCCGGCTGACCGACGACCTCGACGTGTCGCGCGGCGACCTGATCTGCCGCCCCGCCAACGCACCGCGGGTCTCCCAGGACATCGACGCGATGGTGTCGTGGATGGCCGACACCGAGCTGCGGCCCGGGCAGCGGCTCGCGGTCAAGCACACGACCCGCTCCGTGCGCGCCGTCGTGAAGGAGCTGCAGTACCGGCTCGACGTCAACACGCTGCACCGCGACAGGGAAGCGACCGGCCTCGGCCTCAACGACATCGGCCGGGTCCGGCTGCGGACCACCCAGCCGCTGTTCGTCGACGACTACGCCCGCAACCGGGTCACCGGCCGCTTCATCCTGATCGACGAGGCCACCAACAGCACCGTCGGCGCGGGGATGCTCTCGACCGGCAGCTGAGGCGGCGGCGCGGCGCCGGGCCGGCGAGTCAGTCGCGCAGGTTCAGCTGGTCGTGGCGCAGCGCGAAGGCATCCACCTCGTCCCGCGTCGGCCTCTTGCCGTCGGCATGGAGCTCGACCAGTCCCTCGAAGTACTCCTCGCGGGGGATACCGGGAGTGAACAGGATGAGGAATCGGGCGCCGACATCCGGCCCCGCGCGGAATGCGTGCACCGCGGAGCGCGGCACGTAGACCAGGTCGCCCGCCGACGCCGTCGTCCACTCGTCGCTGGTCCGCACGGCGAGCTCGCCCTCGAGGACGTGGAAGGACTCGCTGAACGTCCGGTGCAGATGCGGCCCGGGACCGCCCCTGCCGGGCGCCAGCGTGAACTCGTACAGGCCGAAGTCGCCGCGGGTCTGGCTACCGGTGGCCACGAATCGGGCTCCACCCGCGGAGCGCTGGTCGCGGTGACGGGAGATGGTGGCCGGATCGGGGAGGTAGGTCACGGCGGCAGCCTCCCGTGCCGGGTCGGCGACCGCCACCCTGCCGGCGCCCCAGGGATGAGCCGGGGACGTTCCTGTGGTGAGGTGGACGGCGATGGACGCTGGGGGAACGGTGCGGTCTCGCGTGGCGGCGTTCCTGCTCGTCGCCGCGGTCGTGGCCGTGGCCCTCAACCAGCGACCGGCCGTCGTCGCCGTGGCACCGGTGCTCGGACAGCTGCGCGCCGACACCGGGCTGGGCTCGGCCATGGCCGGCCTGCTGACGACGCTGCCGGTGCTCTGCTTCGGCGCGTTCGCGCCGCTGGCCCCCCGGCTGGCCCGCCGGATCGGGCTGGAGACCGCGGTGGCGCTGTCCCTGGTGCTGCTCGCCGCCGGGATCGGGCTGCGGCTGCTCCCCCCGCTCGCGCTGCTCTACGGCGGCAGCCTGGTGGCGGGCGCGGCGATCGCGCTGGCGAACGTGCTGCTGCCGGCGTACGTCAAGCGCGAGTTCCGCCGTCCCGGCGCGGTGATGGGCCTGTACTCCGCGTCCCTCAACCTCGGGGCGGCCGCCGGGGCGGCGCTCACCGTGCCGCTCGCGGCCGCGCTCGGCGTGACCTGGCGGACGGCGCTCGGGCTGTGGCTGGTCCTCGCGATCGCCGCCCTCGCGCTGTGGCTGCCGGTCGCGGGCACCGGCCGGGCGCACCGCCGGTCCGGCCCCCTCCCCGAGGGCACCGGCTCCTGGTCGCTGCTGCGGGAGCCGCTGGCCCGCCAGGTGACCGCCTATCTCGGGCTGCAGAGCGTGCAGTTCTACTCGGTGGTCGCGTGGCTGCCGACGCTGCTGGCCGACGCCGGCGTGCCGGTGCCGGAGGGGGGCCTGCTGCTCGGGCTGAGCAACGTGGTCGGCGCGGCGGGCGCCCTGATCGCGCCCGTGCAGGCGGGCCGCATGCGCACCCAGCGGCCGCTGATCCTGGTCGTGGCCGGCCTGTACCTGATCGGCCTCGGTGGGCTGCTCCTGTCGCCGGGCTCCGGCACGCTGATCTGGGTCTGCGCGTTCGGTCTCGCCCAGGGCAGCGGGTTCGCCCTGGCCCTCACGCTCATCGTGCTGCGCAGCGCCACCCCGCTGGTGGCCGCGCGGCTCGGCGGCGTCGCGCAGTGCCTCGGCTACCTGCTCGCCGCGGCCGGGCCGTCGCTGCTCGGCGGCCTGCACGACCTCACCGGCGGATGGTCGTGGCCGGTGACGCTGCTCCTGGTGCTGCTGGCGCCGATGACCTGGATGGGCTGGGGTGCGGCCCGGAACGCGGTGCTCGGCGCGGAGCCTCCCGTCAGCCCCCCGGACGCAGCGTCACCGGAAGGTGCTCGAACCCCCGGAGGGTCTGCAGGTTCCGGCGCACCGGAGCACCGGTGACGCGCAGGCCGGGGAAGCGCTCGGCCAGGGTCCGCAGCGCGATCCCGGCCTCCGTCCGCGCGAGGCCGGCACCCACGCAGTAGTGGATCCCGCCGGAGAACGCCAGGTGGTCGCGGGCGTTGGCGCGGGCGATGTCGAACCGATCCGGCTCCGGGAACACCTCCGGATCGCGGTTGGCCGCGCCCAGCAGGATCGTCACCCGCGTGCCGGCGCGCACCTGCCGGCCGGCGACCGTCGCGTCGGCGAGCGCGGAGCGGCCGGTCAGCTGCACCGGGCTGTCGTAGCGCAGCGCCTCCTCGACGGCTCCGGGCCAGCCGGTCGGGTCGGCGAGCAGCGCCTCCCACTGGTCGCGGTGCGCGTCGAGCAGGACGACGGCGTTGCCGATCAGGTTCATCGTCGTCTCGAAACCGGCACCGAGCAGCAGCATCACGGTGGCGTGCAGCTCGCGCTCGGTCAGGGCCTCCTCGGCCGGCAGGTGCACCAGCCGGCTGACCAGGTCGTCACCCGGATCGCGGCGCAGGCGCTCGAAGTGGCCGCGCAGGAAGGCGTGCATCTGCCGCAGCGCCCGCTCGGCCGCGAGGTACCGGCGCAGCGGCAGGCCGGGGTCCAGGGTGGCCGCCGCGGCCGCCCCCCAGCGGAGGAAGTCGTCCCGGCGCTCGACCGGAACGCCGAGCAGTTCGGCGATGACCAGCACCGGGAGCTGGGCGGCGTAGGCGCCGACCAGGTCGACGGGGCCGGAGCGCTGCTCGAGGTCGTCGAGGAGGGTGTCCGCGGTCCGCTGGATCATCGGCTCGAACGCCGCGGTCGCCCGGGGCGTGAACGCCCGGCTGACCAGCCGCCGGTACCGGGTGTGGTCGGGCGGGTCGACGACGAGCATGGACGGCGGCTCGGCGACGCCGCTCGCGTCCATCTCGTCGCCGAACTCCAGCGCCCAGCGGATCAGGCGCGGCGCCGCCGACCGGTCCCAGCCCACCCCGAAGCGCTCGGACCGCAGGATCTCCTGGGCGACGGCGTGCGACGTCGTCACCAGCCCGAGACTGCCCGGCGTGAGCGGTCCGCGGGCCCGGAACTCCTCGTGGACGGCGTACGGCTCGTCGCGGACCGCCGGATCGCGCAGCAGCCGGCCGATCGGGTCGCCGCGGCGGGCGCTCCGGTTCAGGAATGCTCCGGCGAGGCCGTGCCGCACCCCCCACCGCACCAGGGTCCTGGCCGGGCGCAGGGCGGCGGCGCGACGACCGCTGTCCGGCGTGCCGGCGCGGGGAACGGTCTCCATGCTCGTCTGCACCCGCGCAGTCTGGCAGCGGCCGGCCGGGCCGCCCAGCGCGGTCCGTCCCGGCCCACTCGTGACCTCGTCCCCTGCAACGGCCCGCCGACGGCGGGAACGCTCGGCGCGGACCGACGTGCACGGGAGGCGCTGCCATGAGAACCGTCGCGCCCAGGGTGATCGCACCCGGCGTCCGGGTCGTCGTGGTCGGTGCGGGCCCACTGTCGGCCAACGTGTACCTGGTGGGGTCGCACTCCTCGTGGGTGCTGATCGACGCCGGCTGGCCCGGCTGCGCGCCGGCGATCGGGCGCGCCGGGGAGGCCGCGTTCGGCCCGGGCACCCGCCCGGACGCCATCCTGCTGACCCACCTGCACCCCGATCACTTCGGGTCGGTACGCGACCTCGTCGCGGCCTGGGGAACGCCGGTGTTCGTGCACCCGCGGGAGCTGCCGCTGGCCGCCGGCTACGTGCCCGAGTACGCGAATCCGCTGGACCGGCGGGTGATCCTCCCGCTGCTGGGCCTGCTGCCCCGCGGGCTGCGCGAGCGCGTCCTCCGCGGCGGGAACCTGGCCGACGTCGTCCGGGCCCTCGACCCGGCCGCTCCGCCACCGGGCCTGCCGGACTGGCGGTGCGTGCCGGCTCCCGGGCACACCCCGGGCTCGATCGCCTTCTTCCGGGCCGGCGACCGGCTGCTGATCAGCGGGGACGCCGTCCTGACCGTGGACCTGACCGCCCTGCGGGGTCTCCTCGGCCGGTGGTCGATGCCGGCGGCCCCCCTGCCCTTCACCGACTGGGACCGGACGGGGACCGAGGCCACGATCGCCGCGCTCGCCCGCCTCGAACCCCGGGGGCTGGCCCCGGGCCACGGACGGCCCCGCATCGGGCCCGCGGTGGCCCCCGGCCTGCAGGCCTTGGCCGACCGGCTGGCCGCCGGCCGGGGAAGCACCGCGCGCGCGTCCTGAGGCGGTGCTAGCCCCGGCTGTCCGGAGCGGGCGCCGAGCTCGGGTCGCCGTCCCAGTCCTTGCCGGCCACGTCGGCGTGCTCGGAGGCGCTGTCGGTCTGCTGGGCCACCGTCTGGACCATCTCCTCGTCGGAGACGCCCTCCCCTGCGGCCTCGGTGTGGCTGTTCGGCTCGCTCATCGCGGCGTCCTCTCTCGGGCTGACATCGTCGGCAGAGCACCTCCCCGATCGGCGCGGGCGGCAAACCACGCCGCGTCAGACGAGGGCGTCGATCGCCTTGTAGATGCGCTGCTCGGAGACCGGTCGTGGGGTGCCGACGTTCTGGGCGAACAGCCCGACCCGCAGCTCCTCGACCATCCAGCGGATCCGCCCGACGGGGTCGTCGGGCGCCCCGGTGTCGGGCAGCTGCGCGCGCAATTGCTCGTACTCGGCGGTCACCGCGGCCACCTGCCGCATGGCCAGCTCGTCGCGCACCGCGTTGGCCGGCAGCTTCTCCAGCCGGTAGGCCATCGCCGTGAGGTAGCGGACGACGTCGGGCAGCCGGCGCCGGCCGGTCGCGACGACGAACCCGCGGTGCAACAGGCCGCCCATCTGCCGGCGCAGGTCGGCGATCGCCGCGTCGGGCACCCGGCGCCCGGGTGCCGCGCCGATCGCCACCGCCACCTCGCGGGCCTGGGTCAGCACCGCCTCGACCCGCGTCACGGTCTCGGCGGTCAGGCGCGGGAGCTCGGTCCGAGCCGTCTGCACCAGGGCAGCGAACGACGCGTCGTCCCGGGGCGGTCCGCCGGCGGCGGTGATCAGCTCGTCGGCGGCGGCGTCGACGCAGTCGGCGACCAGGTCGGCGATCTCGCCGTCCGGGTTGAACTGCAGCGCCAGCCGGCTGCGCGGGGACAGTGACCTGACCACCTGCCGGGCGGGCGAGCCGGCGACGAGGACGAGCAGCCGCCGCACCCCGCGACGGTGCAGCCGGCCGGCCTCGACCTCGGTGGCCACCACCCGGACGCCGACGGTCTCCCCCTCGTCCACCAGAGCCGGGTAGGCCGTCACGCGGTGGCCGCCGCGGTCGATCTCCACGGTGCGCGGCAGGCTGCCGACCGCCCACTCGCTCAGGCCGGTGCGCTCGACGCTCGCGGCCGCCCTGGCCAGCCCGGCGCGGCTCTGCGGCGCGACCGTCCGGCGCAGCTCCGCGAGGTCCTTGCCGGTGGCCAGCGGCCGCTGCTGGTCGTCGAGCACCCGGAACGTCGCCCGCAGGTGGCCGGGCACCTGATCCGGTGCCCAGGCGTCCGGCGGCACGGTGACGGCGGTGGCCCGGCGGAGCTCGCGTTCCAGCGCCGGCAGCAACGGCTCGCCCGGGTCGATGTGGGGCAGCACCTCGCGCACCCGGTCGGGGATCGGCACCAGCCCGCGGCGCAGCTGCTTGGGCAGGGTGCGCAGCAGCGCTGTCACCAGCTCCTCCCGCAGGCCCGGCACGGTGAAGGCCAGCGACTCCCCCGACGTCGCCGCGGCGACACCGTCCAGGACGGCGAGCGGCACGTCGACGGTCACGCCGTCGTCGGCCGCCCCGGGCGCGAACGCGTAGGACAGCGGCAGGGTCAGCCCCTGCGTGAGGCGCACCGCGTCGGGATAGTCCTCGACCCGCACCTGACCTGCGGCCGCGGCGTTGGTGAGCATCTCGGGCGGAAAGGTGAGCAGCTCGGGGCGTGCCCGGCGCTCGGCCTTCCACCACCGGTCGAAGTGCCGCGTGGAGACGACGTCGGCCGGGACCCGCGCGTCGTAGAGCTCGAACAGCGTCTCCTCGTCGACGCGGATGTCACGGCGCCGGGCTCGCTCCTCCAGCGCGGCGACCTGCTCGATCGCGCGCTGATTGTCGGCCCAGAAGCGGTGGTGCGTCGTCCACTCGCCCTCGACCAGGGCGTGCCGGATGAACAGCTCCCGCGACACGACCGGGTCGATCGAGCCGTACTGCACCCGCCGCCCCACGACCAGCGGCAGCCCGTACAGCAGCACCCGCTCGGTGGCGACGACCGAGCCGCGCCTGGCGTCCCAGCGGGGCTCGGAGTACTGGCGGACGACGAGGTGCGCCGCCAGTTTCTCGACCTCCTCCGGGTCGATGCGCGCCACCGTGCGGGCGAACAGCCTGCTGGTCTCGACCAGCTCGGCGGCGACCACCCAGCGCGGCGGCTTCTTCGCCAGCGGCGTGCCGGGCGCGATCACGAACCGGGTGTTCCGGACCCCGACGTACTCCCGGCCCGGCCGCCCGGGCTTGCCGTCCCGCTGCTTCGCGGGCTCGGCCTGCACGCCGACGTGGGAGAGCAGGCCGGCCAGCAGGGCCGCGGTGATGCCCTTCTCGTCCGCCTCGACCGCCGGCTCGCCGAGCGTCATGCCCAGCCGGCGGGCGGTGCCGCGGAGCTGGCCGTGCAGGTCCTGCCACTCGCGGATCCGCAGGTAGTGCAGGAACTCCCGCTTGACGCTGCGGCGGAACTGGTTGCCGGACAGCGCCGCCTGCTGCTCGCCCAGGTAGCGCCACAGGTTGAGCAGGGCCAGGAAGTCGGAGTTCTCGTCGGCGAAGCGGGCGTGCAGCTGATCGGCGGCCTGCTGGTGCTCGGACGGCCGCTCGCGGGGGTCCTGGATGGTGAGGCCGGCCGCGATGACCAGCACCTCCTCCAGCACGCCTCGCCGGTCCCCCTCGACCACCATGCGCGCCATCCGCGGGTCCAGCGGCAGGGCGGCCAGCGCCCGGCCGGTGTCGGTGAGCTTCCCCTGCCCGTCGAGTGCGCCGAGCTCCTCCAGGACGGCGAGGCCGTCGGCGACCGCGCGCCGGTCCGGCGGGTCGATGAACGGGAAGTCGGCGACGTCCCCGAGGTCGAGCGAGGCCATCTGCAGCAGGACCGACGCCAGGTTGGTGCGCAGGATCTCCGGATCGGTGTACTCGGGCCGGGCGAGGTAGTCCGCCTCGGTGTAGAGCCGGATCGCGATGCCGTCCGACGTGCGCCCGCAGCGGCCGGACCGCTGCCGGGCCGACGCCTGGCTGATCGGCTCGATCGGCAGCCGCTGCACCTTCGTGCGATGGCTGTACCGGGAGATGCGCGCCGTCCCGGGGTCGATCACGTAGCGGATGCCGGGCACGGTCAGCGACGTCTCGGCGACGTTGGTCGACAGCACGATCCGGCGTCCGGTGTGCGGCGTGAACACCTTGTGCTGCTCCGCCGCCGACAGGCGGGAGTACAGCGGGACGATCTCGGTGTTCGGCAGCCCCCGCTCGGCCAGCGCGTCGGCGGTGTCGCGGATCTCCCGCTCCCCCGCGAGGAAGACCAGCACGTCGCCCGGGCCCTCGGCCGCCAGCTCGTCGACCGCGTCGAGGATCGCGCTCACCTGGTCGCGGTCGGGATCGGCTGCCGGATCCTCCGGATCGACCACCGGCCGGTAGCGCACCTCGACCGGATAGGTGCGCCCGCTGACCTCGATCACCGGGGCATCGCTGAAGTGCTCGGCCAGCCGGTGGACGTCGATCGTCGCCGAGGTGATGACCAGCTTCAGGTCGGGCCGGCGCGGCAGCAGCTGGGCGAGGTAGCCCAGCAGGAAGTCGATGTTGAGGCTCCGCTCGTGGGCCTCGTCGAGGATGATCGTGTCGTACTGGCGCAGCATCCGGTCGTGCGCGATCTCGGCGAGCAGCACGCCGTCGGTCATGAGCTTGACCAGCGTGGTGTCGGAGACGTGGTCGCTGAACCGCATCTTGAAACCAACGGCCTCGCCCAGCGGGCTGTCCAGCTCCTCGGCGATGCGCTCCGCGACGCTGCGGGCCGCGATCCGGCGCGGCTGCGTGTGGCCGATCCGGCCGCGCACCCCGCGGCCCAGCTCGAGGGCGATCTTCGGCAGCTGGGTCGTCTTGCCCGAGCCGGTCTCACCCGCGACGACGACGACCTGGGAGTCGCGCAGGGCGGCGGCGATGTCGTCGCGCCGTTGGCTGACCGGCAGCTCGTCGGGGTAACCGATGGCGGGCACGGCGCCGCGGCGGCGGGCGATCCGGGTCTCGGCCGCCGCGACGTCGGCGGCGATCCGCTCGAGCTGCCGCTCCCGCGCCCCGGCGTCGCGGGCACGCCGCAGGCCGTCGAGACGCCGGCGCAGCCGGTGCTCGTCGGCGAGGGTGAGCCCGGGAAGCCGCTCCCGGAGCTCGTCGGTGGGCGCACTCACGGGCTGCGTCTGGTTCCTCTCGGGTGTGCGGCGGTCGGGGGTGGGGCGTGCCGTTGACCGCGCTCCAGGATCTCACCGGCCGTTCGCGAAAGGTTCCAGGGCGGAAAAACGTCGGCGACATCACATTGCGTGTAGCCTGCAACTGATTGTTTGCACCCTGCAACGTCTTGTACGGTGCATTCGTTCCTGTTCCCTGTCGTCCGGAGGTCCCATGACCGCCACCGATGAGGCCTCCTCGGCTCCGGCGGCCGACGAGTCGGTGGATCCGACCGGCCGGCTCGCCGAGGTGCGCACCCTCTCCGAGCAACTGCCCCGGCTCATGCGCCTCGTGCACGCCGCCAAGACCCAGGCAGCGGCGGAGACCCGCGACCGTGCCGCGCTCGTGCTCCTCTACCCCCTCGTCCGGCTCGGCCCGCTCCGGCAGAGCGCGCTGGCCGAGCTCGTGCACGCCGACCCCTCGACCGTCAGCAGGCACGTGGCCAGCCTGGTCGACCAGGGCCTGGTGCGCCGGGTCGCCGACGAGTCCGACGGCCGCGCCAGCCGGCTGGTCGTCACCGACGGCGGGCATGCCGCGTTCGACGCCCTGCGCCACGAGCGCGAGGCGAAGTTCGAGCGGATCACCGCCGACTGGACCGAGACCGATCTCGCCACGTTCACCACCCTCTTCGGGCGCCTCCTCGACGCCCTCAGCGCCAACCTGCCCGCCGACGCGGGCTGCCAGTCCCCCGCCTCCACCCCGGAAGAGAACCGATGAGCCAGAGCACAGCCCGCCTCGATGCGGCCGGACGCAGGGACGCCCGTGCGGCGGCCGCCGCGCCGGACGCCAGCGGCGTCTTCACCCACCGCCAGATCGTCACGATCCTGAGCGGCCTCATGCTCGGCATGTTCCTTGCCGCGCTGGACCAGACCGTCGTCTCGACGGCCATCCGCACCATCGCCGACGACCTGCACGGCTACGACCTGCAGGCCTGGGCGACGACGGCGTTCCTGATCACTTCGACGATCGCCACCCCGCTCTACGGCAAGCTCTCCGACCTCTACGGACGCCGGCCGTTCTACCTGTTCGCGATCGGCATCTTCGTCCTCGGCTCGATGCTCTGCGGCCTGTCGCAGTCGATGTACGAGCTGGCCGCGTTCCGCGCACTGCAGGGCGTCGGCGCCGGTGGCCTGATGTCGCTGGCTCTGGCCATCATCGGTGACATCGTGCCGCCGCGTGAGCGGTCCCGGTACCAGGGCTTCTTCATGGCCGTCTTCGGCACCTCGAGCGTGCTGGGCCCGGTCATCGGCGGCTTCTTCGCCGGCCAGGACTCGCTGCTGGGCGTCACCGGCTGGCGCTGGATCTTCTACATCAACGTGCCCCTGGGGGTCGCGGCGTTCCTCGTGATCATGCGCGTGCTGCACCTGCCGCACACCCGCCGCGAGCACCGCATCGACTGGCCGGGCGCCCTCGCGCTGATCGTGTGCCTCGTGCCGCTGCTCATCGTCGCCGAGCAGGGCCGCACGTGGGGCTGGGACTCGGGCAAGGCGTTGCTCTGCTACGCGATCGGTGCCATCGGGCTGATCGCCTTCATCCTGGCCGAGCGCGCCTACAAGGACGACGCGCTGCTGCCGCTGCGACTGTTCAAGAACCGCAGCTTCTCCGTGGGCAGCGTGGGCTCCATCGTCCTGGGTGCCGGCATGTTCGGCGGCATCCTGCTGCTGCCCCAGTACCTCCAGATCGTGCACGGCTCCAGCCCGACGGTCGCCGGGCTGCAGATGATCCCGCTGGTGGCGGGCATCATGACCGGGGCCATGGGCTCGGGTATCGCCATCAGCAAGACCGGCAAGTACAAGATCTACCCCCTGGTCGGCATCGTGTTCATCGTCGCCGCGCTGGTCTCGATGTCGTTCATCCTCGACGCCCACACCTCGGTGTGGAGCCTGGTGCCGTTCATGGTCCTGCTGGGCGTCGGCCTCGGCTTCAACTTCCAGCCGGTGATCCTGGCCGTCCAGAACGCCGTCCGGCCGCAGGAGATGGGTGTCGCCACCTCCTCGGTGACGTTCTTCCGCCAGATGGGCGGCACGATCGGGGTGGCCGCGTTCCTGTCCATCCTGTTCACCACGCTGCCCACCAAGATCGTCGAAGCGGCCCAGGCGGCCATCACGGCGAACCCCGCGGTCGCGCCGCAGTTCGCCGGCCTCAAGGGGGCGAACACGACGTCCGACACGGCCGCGTTCCTCGCCCACCAGCCGGCCGCCGTGGTGGACGCGTTCAAGGTCGGTTTCTCCAACTCGATCGACCTGGTGTTCCTCGTGGCGGCCGCTGTGGTGGCCATCGGTTTCTTCGTGATGCTGTTCCTGCCGCAGGTCGCGCTCCGCAACGAGTCGGGCATCCAGGCCCAGCAGTCGGGGGCCGGTGAGATCACCGGCACGGGGGACGAGGCCACGGCGGAGGACATCGCCGTCGCGGCCGGCGCCTCGGCGCCGACCTCGGTGTCGCCCGCCGCGGAGACCGCCGAACGCGCCGGTCAGGGAGCCCACCGGGCCTGACCCGGGCGTCCGACAGGAGGCCCCTTCCCGCTCCGGCGGGGAGGGGCCTTCGTCGTCGGCCGGTCCGCCTACTGTGAGCCGCAGCCCCACGTCCACGCCGTCGCCTGGAGGCGCCCCGTGCCCTCGCCGTCCCGGTCCTCGTCGCTGATCCTGTCCCGCCGCGACCTGGACTTCCTGCTCTACGAATGGCTCGACGTGGAGTCGCTGACCAAGCGCCCGCGCTTCACCGAGCACTCCCGCGAGACCTTCGACGCCGTCGTCGACCTCGCCGAGCAGATCGCGACCGAGCACTTCGCGCCGCACAACCGGAAGGCCGACGAGAACGAGCCGCGGATGGTCGACGGCAAGGTCGAGCTGATCCCGGAGGTCGCGCAGGCGCTGAAGGTGTTCGCCGACGCCGGGCTGATGGCCGGCGAGTTCGACGAGGAGTTCGGCGGCATGCAGCTGCCGCACGCCGTCGGCCAGGCCGTGTTCGCCTGGTTCAAGGCGGCCAACGTCGGCACCTCGGCCTATCCGTTCCTCACGATGGCGAACGCGCGGCTGCTGCTGGCGCACGGCTCGCCCGAGCAGATCGCCACCTACGTCGCGCCCGAGATCGAGGGCCGCTGGTTCGGCACGATGGCGCTGTCGGAGCCGCAGGCCGGCTCCTCACTGGCCGACATCACGACACGGGCCGAGCCCCAGGACGACGGCACCTACCGGCTGACCGGCAACAAGATGTGGATCTCCGGCGGCGACCACGAGCTGACCGAGAACATCGTGCATCTGGTGCTCGCCAAGATCCCCGGCGGTCCGGCCGGCGTGAAGGGCATCTCGCTGTTCGTCGTCCCCAAGTTCCTGGTGAACGACGACGGGTCGCTCGGCGAGCGCAACGACGTCGTCCTCGCCGGCCTGAACCACAAGATGGGCTACCGCGGGACGACGAACACGCTGCTGAACTTCGGCGAGGGCGTGCACACCCCCGGCGGGCGGCCCGGGGCGGTCGGCTACCTCGTGGGCGAGCAGCACCGGGGCCTGACCTACATGTTCCACATGATGAACGAGGCGCGGATCGGCGTCGGCGTGGGCGCGACGGTGCTCGGCTACACCGGCTACCTGCACGCGCTGGAGTACGCCCGCACCCGCACCCAGGGCCGGCCGGCGGGGGCCAAGGACCCGTCCTCGCCGCCGGTGCCGATCCTCGAGCACGCCGACGTCCGCCGGATGCTGCTGGCCGCCAAGTCCTACGCCGAGGGCGGCCTCGCGCTGGGCCTGTACTGCGCCCGGCTGGTCGACGAGGAGCAGACCGGCGAGACCCCGGAGGACCGGGCGCGAGCGCACCTGCTGCTGGAGATGCTCACGCCGATCGCGAAGGCCTGGCCGTCGCAGTGGGGCCCGGTCGCCGACGACCTGGCGATCCAGGTGCACGGCGGATACGGCTACACGCGCGACTACCCGGTCGAGCAGTTCTATCGCGACAACCGGCTCAATCCGATCCACGAGGGCACCCAGGGCATCCAGGCCCTCGACCTGCTGGGCCGCAAGGTCGTCATGCAGGGCGGCGCGGGCCTGGCACTGCTGGGCGAGACGATCGCGGCGACGACGGCCCGCGCCGCCGGCACCGATTGGGCCGGCTTCGCCGCGGACCTGGACGCCGCCGTCGCGCGGCTGGGCGCGGTGACCGCGACGCTCTGGGGTGCGGGCGACCCCGATCTCGCGCTGGCCAACGCGCACGTCTACCTGGAGGGCGCCGGGCACCTGGTCGTGGGCTGGCTGTGGCTGGAACAGGCCCTGGCCACCGGCGCGTCGGACAGCGACTTCCACGAGGGCAAGCGCCAGGCGGCGCGCTACTTCTGGCGCTGGGAACTGCCCAAGGTGAACGCGCAGTTCGACCTGCTGGAGTCGCTGGACCGCACGGTGCTCGACACCGACGTCAACTGGTTCTAGACGCAGAAACGCCCCGCCACTCCGGAGGGAGTGGCGGGGCGCCCGATGTCTGGATCGGTGCTCGCGGTCGCGTCAGACGCTGACTGCGGTCATCGCCTCGGCCGGGGCGGTGGACCGCCCGCCGGTGGTGCGCTCGGCCCGCTGCTCGCGCTCGTACCGAGCGGTCGACTGCGTGCCCATCGCGATGACCAGGGCCGTCAGCATCAAGAACCCCAGCAGGGTCACGGCCGGCCACATCATCATCAGATCTCCCCCATGCTGTCGGTGTGCCGTCGGCCGGGTCACGGGCCGGCGTTCCGTCGTCGAGGGATCTCTTCCCCAGCGCAGTGGCTTCTCAATCGTCAATTCGTGTGCTTCACCTGACAGTGTGTGATTGGGCTCACTGTCCGTCCGCCGGCGCGGCTGCCGTTCCGGCCGCCGATCGGCCCGCGGTGTGTCAGGTATGGAACCGGATCGTCCGGGGAATCCCTCGTCCGATCGACTTCCTTCGGTCGCTTCCACCCGCCTTCCGACGGAGGACCACATGGCCGCTTCCAGCAGTGCACGCCGGACCGCGGAAACGCACTTCGAGGACAACCGGGCCGGCGACCCGGCTCCCGGCAACGACAAGATCAGCGGTACCCGGGCCGACTACGCGCCCAGCGGCGCCGATCCGAAGGCCACCACCGGGGGCACGCTCAAGCGCACGGTCGCGGAGTTCAGCGAGGACAACCTCACCGACTGGGCCGCGTCGCTCACCTACTACGGCGTCCTGGCGCTGTTCCCGGCGCTGATCGGGCTGGTGTCCCTCATCGGCCTGCTCGTCGACCCCAGGACGCTCACCGACGCGCTCACCTCCGTCGTCCCCGGCTCGGCGGCGCACACCCTGACCCCGGTGATCCAGCAGATCGCCGGCAGCAACCGGGCAGCGGGCTTCGGCCTCGTCCTCGGCCTCGCCGGCGCCGTCTGGTCCGCCTCGGGCTACGTCGGCGCGTTCACCCGTGCCGCCAACGTCGTGTACGAGACGCCCGAGGGCCGCAAGATCTGGAAGCTCAAGCCCCTTCAGCTGCTGGTGACGCTGATCGGCATCCTGTTCGCCGCCGTGATCGTCGCGATGCTGGTGCTCAGCGGCCCGGTCGTCGACGCCGTCGGCCAGGCCCTCGGGCTCGGAGGGACCGCGCTGACGGTCTGGACCGTCGTCAAGTGGCCGCTGATGCTCGTCGTCCTCGCCGTGATGGTCGCCGTCCTCTACTACGCGACGCCGAACGTGCGGCTGCGCGGCTTCCGGTGGGTCAGCCCGGGCGCGGGCGTGGCGATCCTCGTGGCGGTCGTGGCCAGCGCGCTGTTCGCCTTCTACGTGGGCAACTTCGGCAGCTACAACAAGACCTACGGCGCGCTGGCCGGCGTCGTCGTCTTCCTGATCTGGTTCTGGCTGATCAACGTGGCGCTGCTCTTCGGCATCGAGCTCGACGCGGAGCTGGAGCGCACGAAGGAGCTCAAGGAGGGCGTGCCGCGGGCGGAGAAGGAGATCCAGCTCGACGCGCGCGAGGAGCCCAAGCCGCAGCAGACGACCTGACCGACGGTCGCATCCGGCGACGCACGACCAGCGCCCCCTCCCTTCGCGGGGAGGGGGCGCTGCGCGCGTGTTGATCGTGCAGTGGTTCGGGTAGGGGCCGCCCATGAGCGACGACGGTGTCATCACGTCCGACTTCTACGACCTCGAGGCGCTTCTCGACGCCGAGGACCGGGCGCTGCTCCACCGGGTGCGGGCGTTCATGGACGAGCAGGTCACGCCCGTGATCAACGACTACTGGACCCGCGGCAGGTTCCCGCGGGAACTGATCCCGGGGCTCGCCGAACTCGGCATCGCCGGCACTCCCTACCGCGGGTACGGCTGCCCGGGCCGCTCGTCGCTGGCCGACGGCATGATCGCGATGGAGCTGTCGAAGGGCGACCCCTCGATCAGCACGTTCATGGGCGTGCACGGCGGCCTCGCGATGGGCTCGATCTACCTCTGCGGCTCCGAGGAGCAGAAGCAGCGCTGGCTGCCGCCGATGGCCCGCATGGAGCTGATCGGCGCGTTCGGGCTGACCGAGCCCGAGGCCGGCTCCGACATCGCCCGCGGGATCGAGACCACGGCCCGCCGCGACGGCGACTCCTGGGTGCTCGACGGGCAGAAGAAGTGGATCGGCAACGCCAGCTTCGCAGACTTCACGATCATCTGGGCCAAGGACGCCGACGACGACCGGGTGCTCGGGTTCGTGGTCGAGAAGGACACCCCCGGCTTCACCGCCGTCGACATCGAGGACAAGATCGCCCTCCGGGCCGTGCAGAACGCCCTGATCACCCTCGAGGGCGTGCGGGTGCCCGAGGAAAACCGCCTGCAGGAGGCGGGCGGCTTCCGCGACACCGCCGACGTCCTGCGGATGACCCGCGCCGGTGTGGCCTGGTCGGCGGTCGGCTGCTCGCGCGGCGCCTACGAGCACGCGCTGCGCTACGCCCGGGAGCGCACCCAGTTCGGCAAGCCGATCGTCGAGTTCCAGATGGTGCAGGACCTGCTGGTGCGGATGCTCGGCAACATCACCGCCTCCGCGGCGATGTGCGCCCGGGTCTCGCAACTGCAGGACGCCGGCACGATGACCGACGAGCACGCCTCCCTGGCCAAGGCGTTCTGCACCGTGCGGATGCGCGAGACGGTGGGCTACGCCCGGGAGCTCATGGGCGGCAACGGCATCCTGCTGGAGAACCACGTGGGCCGGTTCGTCGCCGACGCGGAGGCGATCTACTCCTACGAGGGCACCCGCGAGGTGAACACGCTGATCGTGGGGCGGGCGATCACGGGCGCCAGCGCGATCGTCTGACGACCATGGGCATCGTCTGACGGCGGCCGTACTCAGTCGAAGATGTCGGGTGCGTCCTTGCTGATCCGCTCCCAGATGGGCTGGAACTGGAACCAGCCGGCGAACTCGTAGCCCACCTGGCCCCGGGTCACCGTGGCCTCCTCGTGCCCGATGAGCCGGGGCCGGCTGCCCAGGCCCGCCGCCGCCGAGTAGGCCATGAGCTGCGACTGCGCGGTGCGCTCCAGCGTGAGGAACCACCAGGCCGCACTGTCGACGGACGTGCCGACGGTGAGCATCCCGTGGTTGCGGAGGATCACGGCCTTGTGCGGGCCGAGGGCCGCGCCGATCCGGCGCCCCTCCTCGCGGTCGAGGACGACCCCGGAGAAGTTCTCGTAGACGGCGACGTCCTCGTAGAACGCGCACGAGTCCTGGGTCAGCGGCTCGATCGTGGTCTCGAGCGCCGAGAGCGTCTTCCCGTACGGCCCGTGCGCGTGCGCCGCCGCGAGCACGTCAGGGCGGGCGGCGTGGACGGCGGTGTGGATGGCGACGGCCGCCCCGTTGACCGCACGGTCACCCTCGACGACCTCGCCGTCCTCGTCGACGCGGACCAGGTCGCTGCTGCGGATCATGCTGAAGTGCATGCCGAACGGGTTCACCCAGAACGTGTCGGGGTGTTCCGGGTCGCGGACCGTGATGTGGCCGGCGACGCCCTCGTCGAGCCCGGCCCGGCTGAACATCCGGAAGGCCGCGGCCAGCTTCGCCTTCCGGTGGGCGCGCTCCTCCTCGACGGTCGCGAAGACCGGCGGGCGGGCCATGCGCAGCTCGCGGCCGCCGGCGCCGGTGACCGCCGCGCCCCCGACCTCGGCCGGTGCCGGCAACGGAGCGACGGCGGGCTGCTGGGTCACGGTCAACGATGCCTCCGGGGGGTGCGGGATGCGGTCCGGGTCACAGTGTGCCCGCCCGACCGGGGCCACGTTCCGTCCCCCTGCCGTTCCGCGGCCGCTGTGGTTGAGTGAGGGCGGTCACAGCTGCGCTCACGGGGACGGGCGCACCCGCCTGTTCCTCCGTGGCCGGCGCAACGCAGCGCGCTCAGAGGAGATCCGGCGATGACCCAGCTCGCAGACGGCCGCACGCGCACCCCGACCTCCAGGAAGCCGGCCTCCAGGAAGCCGGCCTCCGAGAAGCCGACGTCCGAGAAGCCGACCTCCCCGAAGCCGAAGTCCCCCCGTCCGGAGGCCTCGTCGGACGAGGCCGCCGAGGCCGTCATGGGCCTGGACATGCTGCTGGTCGACGCGGCGCGCGGGCCGGTCCGCCGGATGATCCCGCCGGCCGGCACGGCCCTCCGGTTCGGCTCGTCGCTCGCCCGTCAGCCCGGCACGGTGGCGCGGCGCGCCGGAGAGCTGGTCCGGGAGCTGGCGGCCATCGCCGCCGGGCGGTCGGAGCTCGAGCCCGGCCGCAAGGACCGACGGTTCGCCGACCCGGCCTGGACGGGCAACCCGCTGCTGCGCCGGGCCATGCAGGCGCATCTGGCCTCGGCCCGCGCGGCCTGGGAGCTGATCGAGGACGCCGACCTCGAGTGGCAGGACGACGAGCGGATCCGTTTCACCGCGACCAACATCGTCGACGCGCTGGCACCCAGCAACCTGCCGGTGGTCAACCCGCTGTCGCTGAAGGCCGCCATCGACACTGGGGGCGGCAGCGCGGTCACCGGCATCAAGCGGCTGCTCCGCGACCTGGCCACCCCGCCGCGGGTGCCGTCGATGGTCGAGCCGGACGCGTTCACCGTCGGCGACGACCTGGCCGCCACACCCGGCGCCGTCGTCTTCCGCACCGACGTGTTCGAGCTGATCCAGTACCGACCGACGACCGAGACCGTGCGTGCCGTGCCGTTGCTGATGATCCCGCCGACGATCAACAAGTTCTACGTCGCCGACCTCGCGCCGGGCCGCAGCATCGTCGAGCACTACCTGAACGCCGGCCAGCAGGTCTTCATGATGTCCTGGCGCAACCCGGACGAGCGGCACGCCGGCTGGGGGATCGACACCTACGGCCAGGCCGTGCTCGACGCGATGGACGCCGTCGAGGAGGCGACCGGCCAGGAGCAGGTCGCTCTCCAGGCGTTCTGCTCCGGCGGGATCATCACCTCGATGGTGCTGGCCCATCTGGCCGCGACGGGCCGGCAGGACCGGGTGCGCGCCGCCAGCTTCGCCGTCACCGTGCTCGACTGGGCCCGCGCCGGCACGGTCTCCGCGCTGATGGACGAGGAGGCGGTGAAGGCCTCCACCGAGAAGTCGCGGAAAAAGGGCTATCTCGACGGCGCGCAGCTCTCGGCGGTCTTCGCCTGGCTGCGGCCCAACGACCTGGTGTGGAACTACTGGGTCAACAACTACCTGCAGGGCAAGCCGCCGCCGAACTTCGACATCCTCTACTGGAACGCCGACGCCACCCGGATGAGCGCGGCCCTGCACCGCGACTTCATCGACATCGCGCTGGGCAACTCCCTGGTCGAGCCCGGCAGGGCGACGATGCTCGGCACGCCCGTCGACCTGTCGAAGGTCACCGTCGACACCTACGTGACCGCCGGCATCGCCGACCACCTGTGCCCGTGGCAGGCCTGTTACCGCACGACCCAGATGTTCGGCGGCACGTGCCGGTTCATCCTGTCGACCAGCGGCCACATCGCCTCGCTGGTCAACCCGCCGGGCAACCCGAGGTCGACCTTCCAGGTCCGCGCGTCGACCCCGGACGACCCGGCGGAGTGGCTGAGCGGCGCGGAGACGGTGCAGGGCTCGTGGTGGCCCGACTTCACGGCCTGGCTCGGTGAGCGCTGCGGGGAGCAGATCCCGGCGCCGACGTCGCTCGGCGGCCCGCTGCCCGAGCTGGGTGAGGCGCCCGGCACCTATGTCTTCGACAAGTAGCCCGGCACCGGGCCGCGGCCCCTACGTCCGCACGCTCACGGTGGCCGGCCGCACGCTGCGGGTGGCGATGCGGCCGGGGACGGACCGGTCCACCCCGCCGCTGCTGCTGATGAACGGCATCGGCGCGAGCCTCGAGGTGCTGCAGCCCTTCGTCGACGCGCTGGACCCCCGGCGCACGGTGGTCCGGTTCGACGTGCCAGGGGTGGGCGGGTCGCCGCGGCCCGTCGTCCCCTACAACCTGGCCACGTTCAGCCCGGTCGTGGCCGGCGTGCTCAAGCGCCTCGGGCTCGACGAGCCCGTCGACGTCCTCGGCCTGTCCTGGGGCGGCGGGCTGGCCCAGCACTTCGCCGTCCAGCACCGGCGGCGGGTGCGGCGGCTGGTCCTGGCCGCCACCGGCACCGGCTCGCTGATGGTGCCGGCCCACCCCCGCGTGCTGGGCCGGATGCTCACCCCGCGCCGGCACCGCGACCCGGAGTACGCCCGGCAGATCGCCGGTCAGATCTACGGCGGCACGGTGCGCACCGACCCCGACCGCGCGGCCCGGGCCCTGCACACCTCCACCCGGGTCGGCCCGAAGCGGGGCTACTACTACCAGCTCGCGGCCAGCACGGGCTGGAGCAGCCTGCCGTTCCTGCGGCTGATCCGGCAGCCGACGCTGGTGATCGCCGGCGACGACGACCCGATCATCCCCGTGGTGAACGCCCGGATCATGGCGCGGCTGATCCCCGACGCGAAGCTGCACGTCTACCCCGGCGGCCACATCGCGATGGTCACCGAGGCCCACCAGATCGCGCCGGTCGTGGAGGGCTTCCTCGACGGCTGAACGCCGGGTGCCTGAACGGCCGGTGAACAGTGCGTTCTCGGCGTGCGGCGTCCCCGGGGGTCGGGCACGGTGCCAGCGTGACCGTCACCCGTCGCCAGGTGCTCGCCGCCGGTGGTGCCACCGCCCTCGGGGGCCTGGCACTGGCCGCCCCGTGGGGCGCGGCCGAAGCCGCCCCTCCCCCGCTGCCGGCGCCGTCGGCGAGCGGGATCGACCACGTGATCGTGGTGATGATGGAGAACCGCTCCTTCGACCACTTCGCCGGGTGGGTGCCCGGCGCCGACGGACGGCAGGCCGGCCTGCGGTTCGTCGACCGCTACGGGATCGGGCACAACACCTGGCACCTGCGGGACTTCCAGGGCTGCAGCCACCCCGACCCCGACCACTCCTACGAGGGCGGCCGGATCGAGTTCAACCGCGGGAAGTGCGACGGGTGGCTGCGCGCCGGCGAGAACGACCCGTTCGCGGTCGGCTACTACACGGCCGCCGACCTGGACTTCTGGCGGCGGGCGAGCGCCGACTGGACCGTGTGCGACCGGTACTTCGCGGCCACGATGGCCGAGACCTACCCCAACCGCTTCTACCAGCACGCCGCCCGCACCGACCGCATCCACAACTCCACGGCCACCAGCAGCCTGCCGACGATCTGGGACCGGCTGGGCGCCGCCGGCCTCCGCGGCCGCTACTACTTCTCCGACGTCCCGTTCACCGCCCTGTGGGGCACGAAGTACCTGCCGATCTCTGCGCCGTTCCCGCAGTTCCTCGCCGACTGCTCGAGCGGGAACCTGCCCGAGGTCTCCTTCGTCGACCCGCGGTTCACCGACGAGGCGTCGGGCACGTCGGGTGACGACCACCCGCACGGCGACGTCCGCTCCGGCGAGGCCTTCCTGGCCCAGGTCTACAACGCCGTGGTCACCTCACCGGCCTGGGAGGGCACGCTGCTGGTCATCACCTACGACGAGTGGGGCGGCTTCTACGACCACGTGGCCCCCCAGGAGGCCCCGGACGCCGACCCGTCGAACGCGCTGCGCGGATTCCGCGTGCCGGCACTGGTCGTGTCCCCCCGGGCCCGTCACGGGGCGGTCGCTCACGGCGTCTACGACCACACGTCGGTGCTGCGCACCATCGAGTGGCGGTGGGGTCTGGCCCCGCTGACGCGCCGCGACGCCCGGGCCCGCAACCTCGCCGAGGTGCTCGACTTCGGCACCCCGCCGCGGCGGCGACCGCCGACGTACGCCGTCCGACCTGCGCCGGCCGGGCCGCCCTGTCAGGCTGCGCTCGTGGAGTCGTCGGAAGAATGGGCACCGCTGCGCGACAAGGCGCACGCCGCCGGCTGGACCCTGCCGTGAGGGCCGCGCATCCCCGCCGGGTGCTGCTGGTCGTCGCCGCGCTGCTGGTGGCCGTCGCCGGGCTGACCGGGCCGGCCACGGCCCAGACCGGTGCCGCGGCCGCCACAGCCGCCTACCTGCCGCCGGCGCACCACGTGTTCGTGGTCAACCTGGAGAACAAGGGCTACGACGAGACGTGGGGGCCCGCCTCGGCCGCCCCCTACCTGTCGAAGACCCTGCGGGCCCAGGGCGTCCTGCTCACCCAGTACTACGGCACGGCCCACAACTCGCAGCCCAACTACGCCGCCCAGATCTCCGGACAGGGCCCCAATCCGCAGATGCAGGGCGACTGCCAGGTCTACAGCGGCTTCGTCGGCGCCGGCACGGTCGCGCCCGGCCAGGCCGTGGGCCAGGGCTGCGTCTTCCCCGCCCGGGTGCGCACCGTGGCCGACCAGCTGCTCGGTCACGGGCTGACCTGGAAGGGGTACATGGAGGACATGGGGACGCCGTGCCGGCACCCGGCCCCGGGCACCCCCGACGACACCCAGAAGGCGAAGGTCGGGGACCAGTACGCGGCCCGGCACAACCCCTTCGTCTACTTCCACTCGATCATCGACTCCCCCGCCTGCGCGGCCCGCGACGTCGACCTGTCGGCGCTGACCACCGACCTGGGCGCGGTCGCCACGACGCCGTCGCTGTCCTACATCACGCCGAACCTGTGCCACGACGGCCACGACGCACCCTGCGTCGACGGGCAGCCGGGCGGTCTGGCCAGTGCCGACGCGTGGCTGAAGCAGTGGATCCCGAGGATCACCGCCTCGCCGGCCTTCCGGCGCGACGGCGTCCTGGTCATCACCTTCGACGAGTCCGACGGCCCGCAGTCGGACTCCAGCGCGTGCTGCGGGGAGGGCCCGGGCCCGAACACGCCGCTCCCCGGCATCGCGGGCCTCGGCGGCGGCCGGGTGGGCGCCCTCGTGATCAGCCGGTTCGTGCGGCCGGGCACCTGGTCGACCACGCCGTACGACCACTACAGCCTGCTCGCCAGCATCGAGGAGCTCTTCGGGCTGCCGAAACTCGGGTACGCCGCCACACCGGGGCTGAACCGGTTCGGCCTCGACGTCTACAACGCCCGGGTCTGACCGCCCGTCGTACAGGGTATTCACAGGTTGCACACGGCTCCGGCTCACGCCGGCAGCGGACTCTGAGCGCTCCACAGGAGCGCGAGGAGCAGCGTGAACGACGACGTCCCCCCGCACAGCGGGTACCGCTGGGAGCCGGCCGGCGGCCCGTTCCCCCGGGACGAGGCGCGGGCCCCCGACCCGGTCGCGGCGCAGCCGCGGGCCCCCCGCCGCCGGCGTCGCAGCGTGACCACCGGCCTCGGTCTGGTGCTGGTGGGCGCGGCGGGTGGCTTCGCGCTCGGGCCCGCGGCCGGCCAGGACGGCGTCCGGGTGGGCACCACCAGCGTGACCGTCCCCCAGGGCGGCGACGGGAGCGGCTGGTTCCAGGGTGGTGACGACGGCGGGTCCTCCGGCGACGGCTCGGCATGAGCCAGGCGACGGCACCCCCCACGGTTCCCCAGCGGCGCGTGGCCGCGGGCCGCCCGGCGACCGGCCGCGCGCGGATCGACGCCCTCGTGCGGTCCGTCGCCGTCGGCGCTCTCTGGCTCGGGCTGCTGCTGGTCAGCTACTGGTGGGCGACCGGCGGAGGCGTGCGCGACCTCGCCGGCGTGGAGACGGCCCTCAACTCCACCGGGCGCCTGACCGGACTGCTCTCGGCCGACCTGCTGCTGGTGCAGGTTCTGCTCATGTCGCGGCTGCCGCTGCTCGAGCGGGCGTTCGGCCAGGACCGGCTGGCCCGGCAGCACCGGATCGTCGGCTTCACGTCGTTCAACCTCATGCTGGCGCACATCGGGCTGATCACGTGGGGCTACGCGGCCGGGCGGCTGTCGGCCACCCCTGCGACGGCGTGGCAGCTGACCACGCAGTACCCGGGCATGCTGCTGGCCCTGGCGGGCACGGCATGCCTGGTCATGGTGGTGGTCACCAGCCTCCGGTCGGCGCGGGCCCGGCTGCGCTACGAGTCGTGGCACCTGCTGCACCTCTACGCCTACCTGGGTGTCGGCCTGGCCCTCCCCCACCAGCTCTGGACCGGCCAGCAGTTCCTGGCCTCGCCGGCGCGGACCGTCTTCTGGTGGGGGCTGTGGATCATGGCCGCCGGCGCCATGCTGATCTGGCGGATCGGCCTGCCGCTGTGGCGCAGCGCCCGTCACGGGATCCGGGTGACGTCCGTCGTCCCCGAGGGGAACGGAACCGTATCGGTGTACATGACCGGCCGCCGGCTGGACCGCCTCCCTGCGGAGGCCGGCCAGTTCTTCGGCTGGCGGTTCCTGAACGGGCCGGGCTGGAGCCGGGCCCACCCGTACTCGCTGTCGGCCGCCCCCGACGGGCGCAGCCTGCGGATCACCGTCAAGGAACTCGGCGACGACACCGTGCTGCTGCGCCGGCTGCGGCCGGGCACGCGGGTGCTGGTCGAGGGCCCGTACGGGCGGCTGAGCCCGCGGGCCCGCACCCAGCGCAAGGTCGCGCTGATCGGGGCCGGCGTCGGGATCACGCCGCTGCGGGCCCTGGCCGAGGGCCTGGAGTACGGCCGTGGCGACGCCGTCCTGCTGTACCGGTTCACCCACCGGCCGCTGTTCGAGCAGGAGTTCCGGGCGCTCGAGCGCGAGCGCGGGCTGCAGGTGCGCTGGCTGCCGGGGCACCGCCGCTCGCCGCGCTCGTGGCTCGGTCCCGGCTCCGGGCGGGCGAGCGACGCGGCGGTGCTGCGGCACTGGGTGCCCGACATCGCCGCACGCGACGTCTACGTCTGCGGTCCGGAGGCCTGGATCGAGGACGTCCGTCGCAGCGCCGAGGTCGCCGGAGTCCCGGCGAGCCGCTTCCACGTCGAGAGCTTCGGCTGGTGAACCCCCGCGCCCGCATCGTGCTCTGGGTCGCGAGCACGGTCACCGTCCTGGTCCTCCTGTTCGGCTACCAGACCTCGACCTCCGGCCCCCTGGCGGCGGGCGGCCAGAAGGTGATCTCGGCGCAGGGGCTCGCCGGGGGCACGGCCGCTGCTCCGAGCGCCGCCGCCCCCAGCTCCGCCGGGGGCGCCACGCCCGGCCCCGCCGCCGGCTCGAGCGGGTCGGCCGCTCCCCAGGCCGCGAAGAAGGTCACCGGGCAGGTGGCCGACACCCGGTGGGGGCCCGTGCAGGTCCAGCTCACGATCGCCGGCCGGAAGATCACCGACGTCGCCGTGGTGCAGTACCCGAACGGCAACGGCCGCGACCAGGAGATCAACTCGCAGGCGCTGCCGATCCTGATCCAGGAGACGATGGGCGCGCAGAGCGCGAACATCGACATGGTCAGCGGCGCGACGGTCACCAGCGACGGCTATCTGCAGTCGCTCCAGTCGGCCCTCGACCAGGCCGGCCTGTGACCGCCCCCGCCGAGGCCGCGCCGGCCCGGTACGTCGAGCACCTCATGGGCATGCCGATCAGCCTGGCGCTGCGCGGCCGGCACGCCCGCGACGAGCGGGGCCGGGCCGCCTGGGCGGCGGCGCTGGCCGTGCTCCGGGAGGCCGACCGGGTGTTCAGCACCTACCGGGGCGACTCGGTGATCGCCCGGCTCGGCCGCGGCGAGCTCGCGCTGGACGACTGCCCGCCGGAGGTCGCCGAGGTGCTCGCCCTCGGGCACGCCGCCGAGCGCGACTCGGGGGGCGCGTTCGCGGTCCGCCGTCCCGGCGAGGACGGCGGCACGGTGCTCGACCCCAGCGGCGTCGTGAAGGGCTGGGCGGTCGAGCGGGCCGCCGCGGAGCTGCGCGCCCTGGAGGAGACCGATTTCTGCCTGTCCGCGGGCGGCGACATGACCTGCCTGGCCCGGGACCCGGGCCGGCCGTGGCGGGTGGGCATCGAGGACCCCCGCGATCCGTCGCGGGTGCTCGCCGTGGTGCCGGTGGTCGACGGCGCCGTGGCCACGTCCGGGACGGCGCACCGCGGCAGCCACCTGGTCGACGCCCGCACCGGCCGGGCGCCGGTCGGGGTGGCCTCGGTGACGGTCGTCGCCGCGTCGCTGACCGACGCCGACATCGACGCGACGGCCGCCTACGCGCAGGGCCCGGACGCCGCCCGGTGGCTGGCGACCAGGCCCGGCCGCACGGGGCTGGTCGTATGGCCGGACGGGACGACGTCGACCGTGGGCTGACGCTGCCCCCGACGGGTGAGACGGCTACCGCACTCCGCCGTCCGTGTGTACAGCTTCGCCGCCCGATGCCGATCCAGTAGGGGACAGCACACCCGACGGAGAAGGGCAGGGGGAACCGGGATGACGCGCCGCATCGTCGCGCTGGTCGGTCTGGTCGCCGCCGTGGCCGCGGCGCTCGCCGCCCTCGTCGTCCCCCGTCTGCCGGGGCCGGCCGCGCCGCTGGGCCTGCCGTGGATCGCCTGGGTGCTGGCCTTCGCCGCCGGCGAGATCCTGGTCGTGCACGTGCAGCTGCAGCGCGACTCGCACTCGTTCTCGCTGACCGACCTGGTGCTCGTCGCCGGGCTCTACCTGATCCCCCCGGAGGAGCTGGTCCCGGCCGCCGTCGCCGGCGTCGGGCTGTCGCTGGTGCTGCACCGGCGCCAGCGTGGTCTGAAGCTGGCGTTCAACCTGGCGCAGCACGCGCTGTCGGGCTCCCTCGCCGTGACGGTGTTCGCCGTCCTCGGCCGGGGCACAGTGCTCGCCGGCGACTGGGACTGGGTGGCCGCCCTGGCCGCCGTCGCCGTCTCCACCGTGACCGCCTGCGTGTGCATCTACGCGGTCATGCGGCTCTCCGACGCCTCGCTGGGCATCGCCGAGCTGCCGAAGATGCTCGCCCTCTCGCTGCCGTTCGCCCTGGGGGTCGCCGCGGTCGGGCTGCTCGCCGCCCAGACCGCGGCGCAGCACCCGGCGTCGCTGGGGCTGCTCCTGCTGCCGTCGGGCCTGCTCATCGCCGCCTACCGCGCCCACGCCAAGGCCCGCGAGCAGCAGCACAACCTCCGGCTGCTGCACGAGGTCACCTCCCTGCTCTACGAGGGCGAGGACGCCCCGACCGCCCTGACCGACTTCCTCACCGCCGTCCGTGGCGGGTTCCGGGCGCAGGTCGCCGAGCTGATCCTGTTCGGCGAGGGCGAGACCCCGACCACGCTGAGCCGCAGCGCCGAGGGCGACCGGCCGGTCGCGCTGCAGGTGCTCGCGCGCACCGAGGACGCCGACCGGATCGTCGCCTGGGCCACCGAGACCGGCGTGCTCACCACGCGCACCGGCGTCGACCGGACCGCCGAGATCGACCGCTACGCCGACCGGCACGGCCTCAAGGACGCGATGGTGTCGGTCCTGCGCACCGAGGGCCGGGTGCAGGGGCTGCTCCTGGTCTCGGAGCGCCTGGGCGACGTCGGCACGTTCGCCGGCAGCGACCTGGCCCTGCTGGAGACCTTCGCCCGGCACGTGGCGACGTCGCTGGACCGTGGCCGCCTCGAGCACGACCTGACCCGGGTCATCGAGCTCCAGGAGGAGCTGCGGCACGCGGCCATGCACGACCCGCTGACCCAGCTGCCGAACCGGACGCTGTTCCTCGACCGCACCCAGCACGCCCTGCACCTGGCCGCCCGCAACGGCCTGTGGCCGGCGGTGCTCTACATCGACCTCGACGGCTTCAAGCCGGTCAACGACACGTACGGCCACCAGGCCGGCGACGTGCTGCTGAAGGCCTTCGCGGGGCGGCTGCACGAGTGCGTGCGCTCGGCCGACACCGCTGCCCGGCTCGGCGGCGACGAGTTCGCCGTCCTGCTGCACGGGCCGATCGACACCGAGGGCACGCAGACGGCACTCGACCGCATCCGGGCCGCCCTGGCCGAGCCGGTGGACCTCGGCGGCGGGCGCTCGGCGAGCGTCGGCGCCAGCATCGGGGTCTCCTTCGCCGGCCCCGACACCGACATCGACGGCCTCATCCGCCGCGCCGACCTGGCCATGTACACCGCCAAGCGTGGCGGCAAGGGCCGGTCGGTGTTCTACGACCCCGCGCTCGAGGTCGAGGACAGCGAGCCGATCGCGCCCTGACCCCCCGGGTCGTCACGACCCCGCGGGATCAGGGCTCGACGAGGACGACGTGGGCGCCGCCGGTGCCGACCGGCTCGACCCGGAACCCGAGCTGCGTCAGCACGGCGGCCACCGCCACGTTCATCGTCTGCTGCACCGCCGTCTCGGCCGCGGCGCCGCGGACGCGGTCCACGCTCATCCGGTCGTGCTGGCGCCAGGCGACCAGGATGCCGCCCCGGCCCGGATCCGGGGTCAGGCAGACCCCGCCGACCAGGTCGCCGTCCCGGCTGTGCCCGGCGCGGTCGAGCGGCAGGCCGGCGTCGAGCAGCGCGGCGGTCACGTCGACGACCAGCGTGGTCAGCGGATCGGTGTCGGTGAGCAGGCAGTCCCAGTCGTCGCCGAGGCGGTCCAGCTGGGCACCGACCTCGCCGTACCAGGCCAGCTCCTTCGGCGAGGGACGCCGGACCAGCACGCCTCCCGGCCGGCGGACCCCGTACACGGCGCGAGCACCCTCGGCACCCGGCAGGCCGCTGCCCAGCGCGGCCCACTCCGCGTCCAGCGGATCGGCGAAGGGTCCGGCGACCATGCGGGGGACGCCGTTCAGCCGGACCTCGGGGTCGACCAGCCACCATCCGGTGAGCGGCGCGGTCTCCGGGTCCCGCTTCCCGGCCCCGTGCCCGACGCGGGAGCCGGCCGGGTGTCGCCGGGAAGACCTGACCGCCCTCCGCTCGGTCCCGCGGTCGCCGAAGGGCACCTTCCCCCACGGCGCGGGCCCGTGCTCCGCCGGCGGGTGGGCGGCACGCCCGCCCGCGTCATGGCCGGGGGCGCCCGCCGACGCGGTCGCCAGCTGCCGCTGCGCGGGCACCGAGTTGCGCTCGAACTCGTAGCGGGCGGTCGAGCCGGCCGCGAGCGCGACGACCACACCGATCAGGACGACGAAGCCCAGCGCGGCCACCGACGGCCACCACATCAGCGTCACGTCCGGCCGGGCCCCTGCGCGCGGTTCCTCGTGCGGGTGGTCACCAGGCCCGCCAGGCACCCTGCGGGCCGGAGCCCCAGCCGGCGGCGCGACCCGACCAGTCCTGCAGCTGTCCGCGCAGCCGGACGGCGAGATCGGCGCCGAGCTCGCTGACGGCGCGCCCGACCGCGACCGGAGGGGAGACGGACAGGTCGTCGTCCGCGCTGAACAGCTCCATCAGCTGACCCAGGTTCAGGACGTCGTCCGCCGTCCCCTGGTCACTCGGGAGGAACGGGCTGGGCAGGACGAGGGCGGGCGCGCTCACGGGTAGATCTCCTTCGGTTGTGCCCGCGGCGGGGGAAGAGCCGCGGACCAGGTATTTCGGGGAGCCCGCCGGGGGGCGGGAGGCCCGTCAGGCGGCGGGGACGACCACGTGGCCGGTCGAGCCGGGAAAGGTCTCGACGGCGAAGCCGCGCAGCAGCAGGACGTCGGCCAGCGCGCGGTTCATCACCGTCTGCAGCGCGGCGTCCACGCCGGAGCCGTGCACCCGGTCGACGCTCATCCGGTCGTGCTGGGCCCAGGTGACGACGATCCCGCCCAGTTCCGGCTCCAGGGTGAGGCAGGCGCCGCCGAGCTCGCCGCCCGCGCCGGTCGCGCGGTGCAGGGGCAGCCCGGCCTCCAGCACCGCGGCCGTCACCTCGACCAGGAGCGTGATCAGCGGGTCGTCCTCGGGGAGATCGGCGTCCCAGCCGGCGGGCATCCGGTCGAGCTGGTCGGTCAGCTCCGTCAGCCACGCCCAGTCCTGGGGCGAGGGGCGCCGACTGAGACCGCCGTCCGCGCGGCGCGTGCCGAAGACCGGCCGGGCCGGCTCGGTCAGGGCCCGCTCGTGCGTGCCCGCCGCCCAGGCCGCCTCGGCACGGTCGGGAAAGGGCCCGGCGACGATCCGCGCCGCGCCGTCGGCCTCGTCGACGGTCAGCCACCAGCCCTCGCCGATCGCACCGTCGAGAAGAACTTCACCGCTGGAGAAAGCACCAGCACCGCTCATTGATCACACTCCGTGAATCCACCGTCGACGGGGAAGTTCGACGGCCACCGCCAGCCGTGGCGGATGGCACAAAGGTAGGTGCGGAAGGGGCGCCGACCCGCCCTCCGCCACAGCCGGCGACGGGCCGTTGTCCGAATCGTTGCGAAAGGCATCCGCCCGACCGGTGACCTGCCGCGAGCGACGTCCATTTGTCGACCTCCGCACGCTCGGATCGCGGGAATGCGGCTCTTCCGGGCCCGATGACCCGTCCGGTCGCCCGTCGTCGCGTGCGTGTCGGAAATGCGGGTCAGGCGATGCCGGTGACGAGGTGGCAGCCGGGGCCGCCGAACTGCGCGACGACGAAACCCAGCTCGGCCAGGACGTCGGCGACCGCGCGGCTCATCCGCTCCTGGACGGCGGCGTCGGCGGCGGCCCCACGCACCTGGTGCAGGCTCACCCGGTCGTGCTGGCGCCAGGTGACGAGGACGCCCTCGCCCCACGGGTCCGGGGTGAGACAGACCCCGCCCGCGGGGCTGCCCGCGCCGTAGAGCGGCAGCCCGGCCTCGACCAGGGCGGCGGTCACCTCCACCACCAGGGAGGTCAACTCGTCGCCGTCCGACACCAGGTCGTCCCAGTCGTCGGAGAGGTGGTCCAGGTGCGAGCTGAGTTCGGCGAGCCAGGTCCGCTCCTCCGGCGCCTCCCGCCGGACCAGGGCGCCGTCCTCCCGGCGGCAGGCGTGGACGACGCGGGGGTGGGCCGACTCGGGGATCCCGCCGGCCAGGGCCGCCCAGGTCGCCTCCAGCTCGTCGGCGAACGGGCCGCCCACGACGCGCGTCCCGGTCGCGTCGCCGGCCTCGTCGTCGACGTCCGCGACGAGCCACCAGCCGACCGCAGCCGACCGGCCGACCGAGGCGTGCGGGGCCACCCCGGAGCCGACCGCTCCGGAGGCGGCCTTGCGGGGTCGGGCCCGGAGCAGGGTGCGACCCCCGGTCGCGCGGGTGGCCGCCGTCCGGGCGGACCCCGGTGCACCGCGCAGCCGCGACCGGTACCGCTCCCCGGCGCCTGGGGCGGTGCCGTTCCCGGCCGCCGGTGGGGTCGGGACTACCGGCGGAGCCGGCCGTGGGCGCTCCGGCTGCGCCGGACCGTTGCGCTCGAGCTCGTACCGGGCGGTCGAACTGCTCGCCAGCGCGACGACGAAGACGGTCAGCACGAGGAAACCGGCGGCGACGACCGCCGGCCACACCAGAATCACCGGGCACGCACCTCTCGGGCAGGAACAGCCGACGATCGCGAGGAAGGTGCCGTGCTCACTGGTTCTCCTCACGGAATCCCGTCCGCGGCGGGGAAGAGCCGCGAACAGGGGGAAAGGTACGACCCGATCGAGAACTGCCGATAACTCCGAGGACACCTCGGAAATGGCCTTGACCGGATCGTTGCGTGACCCTCTTTCGGAGTCGGCGACCATTCCTCTATCGCGGCGCCTTGTCGACAAATGCGCAGAATTCGAGCGTGAAGTGCGCGACCTGGCGGTCGGTCATCGAGATCGCCGCGCGACACGCGCGTGTCGCGACGGGCTCGATCAGCCGCGGCGGACAACCCCGGAACGCCTTCGACCTCGATCGAGCCGGTCCCGACCTGTGACTCTGGCGTCAAAGTCGCTGGTCGAGGTGCGTGTGCACGTCGTGGCAGGCATCCTGACGCGACCACTCGACGAAGGGGACGTGCCGATGAGCGGGCCAGACCCCGACGCTGTGCGGTGCCGAGGCTGCGGCCACGGCTACGACCGGCACGCCTTCGGCGGCGGGTTCTGCAGTAGCGCAGTTCGCCTCTCCTCGAGCGTTGCGCAGCCGTGCCGATGCCCGGGATTCCAGTGGATCGATCCCGGCGGCCCGGCTGTCGGCTCCTACGCCGATCCGCCGAGGCGCCCCACGTGACGAGACACTGGGCCGGCCCTCGTGGAGGCCTTCGATCCAGCGATCGGAGAAGGCGCACGTGCAGGTCACATCGGTGGGCCCCGCGGGGATCGAACCCGCAACCCGCGGATTA
>DASYGS010000102.1:0-3122 GCA_035999465.1 Blastococcus sp.
CGGCCGGTTCGGCGTGACCAGCGAGTACCTGGTCAACGCCGACGACATCCAGATCAAGATGGCGCAGGGGGCCAAGCCCGGCGAGGGCGGCCAGCTGCCCGGCAGCAAGGTCTACCCGTGGGTGGCCCGGACGCGGCACTCCACGCCGGGTGTCGGGCTGATCAGCCCGCCGCCGCACCACGACATCTACTCGATCGAGGACCTCAAGCAGCTCATCCACGACCTCAAGAACGCCAACGACGCGGCGCGGGTGCACGTCAAGCTGGTGTCCGAGGTCGGGGTCGGCACGGTCGCGGCCGGGGTGAGCAAGGCGCACGCCGACGTCGTCCTCATCTCCGGGCACGACGGCGGCACCGGCGCCGCGCCCCTGACCTCGCTCAAGCACGCCGGCTCGCCGTGGGAGCTGGGCCTCGCCGAGACACAGCAGACGCTGCTGGCCAACGGGCTGCGCGACCGGATCACCGTGCAGGTCGACGGGCAGATGAAGACCGGGCGCGACGTGATCATCGCGGCGCTGCTGGGTGCCGAGGAGTTCGGCTTCGCCACCGCGCCGCTGGTCGTCTCCGGCTGCGTGATGATGCGGGTCTGCCACCTCGACACGTGCCCGGTCGGCGTCGCGACGCAGAACCCGGAGCTGCGCAAGCGGTTCACCGGGCGGCCGGAGTTCGTCGTCACCTTCTTCGAGTTCCTCGCCGAGCAGGTGCGCCAGTACCTCGCCGCGCTGGGCTTCCGCTCGATCGACGAGGCCATCGGCCACGCCGAGCTGCTCGACACCCGCAAGGCCGTCGACCACTGGAAGGCGGCCGGGCTCGACCTGTCGCCGGTGCTCGTCGTGCCCGAGCTGCCCGAGGGTGCGCCGCTGCGCCGGGTCCGCGGTCAGGACCACGGTCTCGACATCGCGCTGGACCAGACCCTGATCCAGCTGTGCGAGGGCGCGCTGCTCGACGCCCGCCCGGTCACCCTCGAGCTGCCGGTGCGCAACGTCAACCGCACCGTCGGCACGATGCTCGGGTCGATGGTCACCCGGCGCTTCGGCGGCGAGGGGCTGCCCGACGGCACGATCGACCTGACCTTCGGCGGGTCGGCCGGCCAGTCCTTCGGCGCCTTCCTGCCGCGCGGGATCACCATGCGGCTGTTCGGCGATGCCAACGACTACGTCGGCAAGGGGCTCTCCGGCGGCCGGATCGTGGTCCGGCCCGCGCGCGAGGCGCCGTTCGCCGCCGAGGACAACGTGGTCGCCGGCAACGTCATCGGCTACGGCGCCACCGCGGGCGAGATCTTCCTGCGCGGCCGGGTCGGCGAGCGGTTCTGCGTGCGCAACTCCGGCGCGCTGGCCGTCGTCGAGGGCGTGGGCGACCACGCCTGCGAGTACATGACCGGCGGCCGGGCGGTCATCCTCGGCCCGACGGGCCGGAACGTGGCGGCCGGCATGTCGGGCGGTGTCGCCTACGTGCTCGACCTGGCCCGGCACCGGGTCAACGGTGAGATGGTCGACATCGAGCCGCTGGACGGCGAGTCGGCCCAGTGGCTGCGCGACGTCCTGGTCCGCTACGCCGCCGACACCGAGTCGCCGGTGGCCCAGGCGCTGCTGGCCGACTGGGGCCGCTGGTCCGAGCAGTTCAGCGTGATCATGCCGCGTGACTACCGTCGCGCGACCGAAGCCCGACGGGCGGCCGAGGCCGCGGGGTACGACGTCGACCGAGCTGTCATGGAGGCTGCGCGTGGCTGACACCACTGGGTTCCTGAAGTTCGAGCGAGAGCTGCCGCCGCGCCGCCCGGTCGACGTCCGCATCATGGACTGGAAGGACGTCTACCTCTCCCGTGCCAACGGCGAGGACGAGGTCTTCCCGGTCGCCAGCGTGCGCACCCAGGCCGCGCGCTGCATGGACTGCGGCATCCCGTTCTGCCACCACGGCTGCCCGCTGGGCAACCTGATCCCCGAGTGGAACGACCTCGCCCGCCGCGACGACTGGGGCGAGGCGATCGAGCGGCTGCATGCGACCAACAACTTCCCGGAGTTCACGGGGAAGCTGTGCCCGGCGCCGTGCGAGGGCTCCTGCGTGCTGAACCTCGAGGAGTCGCCCGTCACGATCAAGCAGATCGAGTGGGAGATCGTCGACCGGGCATTCATGGACGGCCACGTCGAGCCGCAGCCGGCCCAGGAGCGCACCGGCAAGAAGGTCGCCGTCGTCGGCTCCGGCCCCGCCGGGCTCGCCGCCGCGCAGCAGCTGACCCGGGCCGGGCACGACGTCACCGTCTTCGAGCGGGCCGACCGGGTGGGCGGACTGCTCCGCTACGGCATCCCCGAGTTCAAGATGGAGAAGGCCGTCCTCGACCGGCGGCTGGACCAGATGCGTGCCGAGGGCACCCGGTTCGTGACCGGGGTCGAGGTGGGCGGCAGTGCCGACGGCGACCTGTCCACCGAGGCGCTGCGGGCCGAGTACGACGCGGTCGTGCTCGCCGGGGGCGCGACCGTCGGTCGCGACCTGCCGGCGCCGGGCCGCGAGCTGGCCGGGATCCACCTGGCCATGGAGTACCTGCCCCACGGCAACCGGCAGGCGCTCGGCGAGCTCGACGACCCGCCGATCAACGCCCGCGGCAAGCACGTCGTGATCATCGGTGGCGGTGACACGGGGGCCGACTGTCTCGGCACCGCGCACCGGCAGGGGGCCGCGTCGGTCACCCAGCTGGAGATCATGCCGACCCCGCCGGACCGTCGCGGCGAGGACAACCCGTGGCCGACCTACCCGATGATCATGCGCGTCTCCAGCGCGCACGAGGAGGGCGGCGAGCGGCTGTACTCGGTCAACACCGAGAGGTTCCTGGGCGACGGGAGCGGCAACGTGCGGGCCCTGCTGCTGCACGAGGTGGCGCGGGTCGACGGGAGGTTCCAGAAGGTCGAGGGCACCGAGCGCGAGCTGCCGGCCGATCTGGTCTTCCTGGCGATGGGCTTCACCGGCGCACAGCGCGAGGGCCTGGTCGACACCCTGGGTGTCGACGTCGACGCCCGCGGCAACGTCGCGCGCGACGCGGCGTTCATGTCGACGGTGCCCGGGGTCTTCGTGGCCGGCGACATCGGCCGGGGTCAGTCGCTGATCGTGTGGGCCATCGCCGAGGGCCGC
>DASYGS010000110.1:0-8672 GCA_035999465.1 Blastococcus sp.
AGACGTGCTCGACCACGGCCCGGGCCCGGCGGGTGAGCCGCCGGTAGTCGTCGACGAAGTGGCCAGGGTCGTCGTCGGGCCCGTAGCCGCAGGCACGGGCCACCCCGGCCAGCTCCACCCCCGGGCGGGGCAGCTGGTCGCTCGGCCGCCCCCGGACGAGGAAGACGGCGTTGCGGGCCCGGCTGGCCAGCCGCCAGGCCGCCGCGAGGTCCTCGGCCTGCCCGGTACCGAGCAGGCCGGCGGCCGGGAGCGCCTCCAGGGCGTCGACGGTCGAGGTCGTGCGCAGCGCGGGTACCGCGCCGGCGTGCTCGAGCTGGAGCAGCTGCACGGTCCACTCGACGTCGGCCAGCCCTCCCCGGCCGAGCTTGGTGTGCGTGGCCGGGTCGGCACCGCGCGGCAGCCGCTCGCGCTCCACCCGGGCCTTGATCCGCCGGATCTCGGCGACCTGCTCGGCCGAGACGCCGTCCGCCGGGTAGCGCAGCGGGTCCACGAGGGCGAGGAAGTCCGCGCCCAGCTGCGCGTCGCCGGCCATCGGGCAGGCCCGCAGCAGGGCCTGCACCTCCCACACCGACACCCAGCGCTCGTAGTACTCGCGGAAGGCCGAGAGGCTGCGGACCAGCGCACCCTGCCGGCCCTCCGGGCGCAGGTCGGCGTCGACCTCGAAGGCCGGGTCGGGGGCGGGCTCGCTGAGCAGCCGGCGCAGGGTGTGCGCGACCGCATGGGCGGCCGCGGTCGCCCGGCCCTCGTCGGCCCCCGGTCGCGGCCGGTGCACGAAGAGGACGTCGGCGTCGGACCCGTAACCCAGCTCGGCGCCACCCAGGCGGCCCATGCCGATGACGGCGAGGGCCATGGGGATGTCGGCGACGCCGATCCCGCTCTCGAGGGCGTACGCCCGCAGCGCCACCTCGACCCCCACCTGCAGGGTGGCGACGGCGATGTCGGTGAGCGCGTGCCCGAGCCGCACCACGTCGAGGCGGCCGAGCAGATCGGCGGAGGCGACCCGCAGCAGCTCGTGCCGGCGCAGGCCGCGCAGCACCCTCATCGCCTCCTGCGGGTCGGCGGCGCGGCCGGCCACCTGCCGCCAGGCCGCGACCAGCGTGCCCGCGGTGCGCGGCTCCAGCTCCTCGTCGCGGGCGAGGATGCGCAGCGCCTCCGGCGTGCGGGTCAGCAACGAGGCGACGTACTGGCTCGACCCGAGCAGCTGGGCCAGCCGCTCGGTCACCTGGCCCTCGTCGCGCAGCAGCCGCAGGTACCACTGGTTGCCGCCGAGCGCCTCGCTCACCTGCCGGTAGGCCAGCAGCCCGGCGTCGGGGTTGGGGCAGGACGCGAAGGTCTGCAGCAGCACCGGCAGCAGGTACTTCTGCATGGACGCCGAGCGGGACACGCCGCCGGTCAGCGCGGCCAGGTGCCGCAGCGCGCCCTCGGGGTCGGCGAAGCCCAGCGCGCGCAGCCAGTCGCCGGCCGCCTTCGACGCCAGGTGCAGGTGCTCCCCCGGCACGCGGGCCACCGCCGACAGCAACGGCCGGTAGAAGAGCTTCTCGTGCAGCCGGCGCACCTCGCGGGTGTGCAGGTTCAGCTCGGCCCGCAGCACGACGACGGCGTCCCCCCGCTGGTCGGGCTTGTAGCCCAGTGCGCGGGCCAGCCAGCGCAGCTGCTGCTCGTCGGTGGGCAGCAGGTGGGTGCGGCGCATGCGCAGCAGCTGCAGGCGGTGCTCGACGGTGCGCAGGAACCGATAGGAGGCGATCAGCGTGGCGGCGTCCTCGCGGCCGACGTACCCACCGGCCGACAGGGCCATGAGCGCGGGCAGCGTGCCGCCGGCCCGCAGCGACTGGTCGGCCCGGCCGTGCACGAGCTGCAGCAGCTGGACGGCGAACTCGACGTCGCGCAGGCCGCCCCGGCCGAGCTTGAGCTCGCGCTCGGCCTGCGCGGGCGGGATGTTCTCCTCGACCCGGCGGCGCATCGCCTGCACCTCTGCGACGAAGCCCGGCCGGTCGCCGGCCTTCCACACCAGCGGCCAGAGCGCGTCGACGTAGGCCTGCCCGAGGTCGGGGTCGCCGGCCACCGCGCGCATCTTGAGCAGCGCCTGGAACTCCCAGGTGCTGGCCCACTGCTCGTAGTAGGCCTGGTGCCCGGCCACGGTGCGCACCAGCGCGCCGGCCTTGCCCTCGGGGCGGAGCGCCGCGTCGACCTCCCACGCGGCCTCCTTGCAGATCCGCATCATCGCGGCGGCCACCCGGGTGGCGCTGGCCAGCGCGGGGGCCTCGGCATCGGCCGGGTCGACGGGCTCGGCCACGAAGACGACGTCGACGTCGCTGACGTAGTTGAGCTCGCGGCCCCCGCACTTTCCCAGGCCGATGACCGCCAGCCGGCAGGGGGCGGCGTCGGCGGGCTGCTCGGCGACGGCCACGGCGAGCCCGGCGGTGAGCACCGCGGCGGCGATGTCGGCCAGCTCTGCCGCGACGTCCTCGGCGGCCAGCCCCTCCCCGAGGTCGCGCCCGGCGAGGGAGAGGAGCGCACCCCGGTAGGCCACGCGCAGGGCGGCGACCCGGCTCGGCGAGGCGTCGGGCGCGCCCTTGCCGAGCCGCACCCCCCACGGCGGGTCGTGCGGATCGGCGCCGACCGCGGCGAGCATCTGCTGCTCGAGGGCCTGCGGGGTGGGCCGCACCGGGCCGTTGCCGTCGGCGTCGAGCACTGTCCAGTCGGCCGGGTGGGCCGCCAGGTGGTCGGCCAGGCCGGCGCTGGCGCCCAGCACGGCGAGCAGGCGGGTGCGCAGCAGGGCCGAGCCGCGCAGCCGGGCGAGCAGGGTGGCGGCCGCGCCGCCGGTGTCGTCGGAGGCGTCGAGGGCCTCGACCAGCCGGTGCAGCGACCGGACGGCGAGATCGGGGTCCCCGGCCCGGGCCAGCGCGGCGACCACCGGCCCCGCTTCCGGGTCGCCGGGCTCGTTGCGGTCGAGGTCCCAGAGGCCGAGCGAGGCGTCCGACAGCAGCCGGGCCGCGCGTTCGCCGTCCTCGAACCCGAACCGCACCAGGCGCACCACCGCGCGCCGCGGGACGTCCACGTCGGTCACCGGGCCGCCGTTCGCGCTGCCATCGCGGTCAGGCCGGGGACTGCGCGCGGGCGCGCACGAGCTCGGCGAAGCGTGCGGCGAACGGTGCCCACACGTCGGCGACGTCGTCCATCGCGGCCTGGGCCCGGGCACAGAGGGTCTCGAGGTCCAGCGGGCTGGCGTCGACGCCCTCGGCGTCGGACTCCGCCCAGTCGCGCATGATCTGCGCCGTCGGCTCGATGTGGAACTGCAGGCCGTACACGTGGCGCCCGACCCGGAAGGCCTGGTGCGGGTAGTGCGGGTTGCCGGCCAGCAGCGTGGCGCCGGTGGGCAGCTCGGAGATCTCGTCGTGGTGCCACTGGAGCACGTCGGGCGAGAGCGGCACCGGCCCGAACACCGGGTCGGCGTCGGCGGCGTCCCGCTTGGCGACCAGCGTCGCGCCGACCTCGGGGCCGTCGATGCCCGGCCGCACCTTCCCGCCGCCGACGTCGGCCAGCAGCTGGGCGCCGAGGCAGATCGCGAGGGTCGGCAGGTCGGCGGCGAGGGCCTGCGTGAGCAGCGCACGGACGCCGACCAGCTCCGGGCTCGTGTCGGCGGAGTCCAGCGCCGACTGCGGACCGCCGAGCACCAGCAGGCCGTCGAACCCGGCCAGGTCGCCGGGCAGCTCGTCGCCGCGGTCGAGGCTGCGCTCGTCGAGGTCGAGCCCCGCGTCGCGCAGCCAGTCGCCGAGGCGGGCGGGCGGATCGGTGTCACTGGGGACGACGACGAGCAGGCGGGCGGACACGCGTCGAGGTTAGATGCCGCCCCTCCGACCGGACCGTCAGAGGCCGGGGAGGTAGCGGCGGAGCTCGAAGGGCGTCACGTTCTGCCGGTAGGAGGCGAACTCCTCCCGCTTGTTGCGCAGGAAGAACTCGAAGACGTGCTCGCCGAGAGTCTCCGCGACCAGCTCGCTGCCCTCCATCGCCGACACCGCATCGCCGAGGGACACCGGCAGGTCCTCGTAGCCGGCCGCGCGCCGCTCGGTGTCGGTGAGCGACCAGACGTCGTCCTCGGCCTCGGGCGGCAGCTCGTACCCCTTCTCGATCCCCCGCAGCCCGGCGGCCAGCAGGACGGCGAAGGTCAGGTACGGGTTGCAGGCGGAGTCGGGCGAGCGCACCTCTATGCGCGCGGAGTTGGCCTTGCTCGGCTTGTACGAGGGCAGCCGCACCAGCGCCGAGCGGTTGGCCCGGCCCCAGGTCGCCGCCGTCGGCGCCTCGGTGCCGGCCAGCAGGCGGCGGTAGGAGTTGACGGTCTGGTTGGTGACGGCGGTGAACTCGCGCGCGTGCGTGAGGATGCCGGCGATGAACTGCTTGGCGGTCACCGACAGCCGCATCGGGTCGGCGGCGTCGTGGAAGGCGTTGCGGTCGCCCTCGAACAGCGACAGGTGCGTGTGCATCGCCGACCCGGCCAGCTCGGTGAACGGCTTGGGCATGAACGTCGCGTGCACGCCCTGGGCCAGCGCCACCTCGCGGACGACGTGCCGCAGGGTCATCACGTTGTCGGCCATCGACAGCGCGTCGGCATAGCGGAGGTCGATCTCCTGCTGGCCGGGGGCGACCTCGTGGTGGCTGAACTCCACCGAGATGCCCATGGCCTCCAGCGCGAAGACCGCCTCGCGACGGAAGTCGTGCGCCACGTCGTGGGTGGAGAGGTCGAAGTAGCCACCGTTGTCGGCGGGCTCGGGCGGGCTGCCGTCGGTGGGCAGGTTCTTCAGCAGGAAGAACTCGACCTCGGGGTGGGTGTAGAACGTGAACCCCATGTCGGAGGCCTTGCCGAGGGCCCGGCGCAGCACGTGCCGCGGATCGGCCCAGGACGGCGACCCGTCGGGCATCGTGAGGTCGCAGAACATCCGCGCGGTGTCGCTGGGCTCACCCTTCGCCGACGGCATCACCTGGAAGGTGCCGGGATCGGGCTTGGCGAGCATGTCGGACTCGTAGATCCGCGCGAAGCCCTCGATCGCCGAGCCGTCGAAGCCGATGCCCTCGGCGAAGGCGGCCTCGATCTCGGCCGGCGCGACCGCCACCGCCTTGAGGTAGCCGGAGACGTCGGTGAACCACAGCCGCACGAAGCGGATGTCGCGTTCCTCGAGGGTGCGCAGGACGAACTCCTGCTGTCGGTCCATGCTCGCCATGATCCTGTCCACCTGTGTCGGGCGTGTTACGTCGTCGTCCCCAGACTGCCTCGTCCGGGGGCCGGGCGACACCGGGACGCGCCATGCCCGTTCAGCCGGCGAGGCGCTCCAGCGGGGTGCCGACGTCGGCGAGCGCGGCGACCGGCACGGTCCGGCGGGTCCGGATCAGCTCCTGGATCGGGTCGGTGACGTCCCAGACGTTGACGTTCATGCCCGCCGTCACGCGCCCGTCCTCCAGCCAGAAGGCGATGTACTCGCCGCTGTCCGGGTCGCCGCGGTAGACGACGGTCGCGCCCGGCCCGGCCAGGCCCGAGTACTCCATGCCCAGGTCGTACTGGTCGGTGAAGAAGTACGGCACGCGGTCGTAGGTCACGTCCTGCCCCAGCATCGACCGGGCGGCGGCCGGCCCGGAGTGCAGGGCGTTGGCCCAGTGCTCGACGCGCACGTGCCGCCCGTACAACGGGCGGAAGGACGACGCCACGTCGCCGGCGGCGTAGACGTCGGGCGCCGAGGTCCGCAGGGCGTGGTCGGTGACGACGCCGTTGTCCACCTCCAGGCCGGCCGCGGCGGCGAGCTCGGTCCGCGGGACCGCGCCGACTCCGACCACCATGAGGTCCGCCGGCAGCCCGGCGTGCGCATCGGTGACGACGGAGCCGACGCGGCCGCCGGATCCGCGGAGCTCGCGCACCGTCGTGTCGGTGAACAGGTCGACGCCGTGGTGGCGGTGCAGCGCCGCGAAGCGGGAGCCGAGCTCCTGGCCGAGCACCGCGTGCAGGGGCGTCGGCTGCGGCTCGACGATCGTCACCGGGTTGCCGTGGTGCCGTGCCGCCGCGGCGACCTCCAGCCCGATCCAGCCGGCACCCACGACCACGACCCGCCGTCCGCCGCCGGAGAGCTCGGCGAGCAGGCGGTCGGAGTCGGCGAGCGTGCGCAGGTAGTGGACGCCGTCGAGATCGGCGCCCGGCACCGGCAGCCGCCGGGGGGCGGCGCCGGTGGCGAGCAGGAGCCTGGCGTAGGCCAGCTCCTCCCCCGAGTCGAGGGTCAGCCGGTGCGCACCCGCGTCGAGGGCCGTCCCGCGCACGCCGGTCCGCAGGTCGATGTCGTGCGCCTCGTACCAGCCGGTCTCGTGCACCCGCGCCTTCTCGCGGGGGGCCGTGCCCAGCAGGTACTCCTTGGACAGCGGCGGCCGCTCGTAGGGCTGCTCGGGCTCCTCGGCGAGCAGCACCACCGGGCCGTCGAAGCCCTCCTCGCGGAGCGTCTCGGCGGCCTTGGCGCCGGCCAGACCGCCGCCGACGATCACGAACGGATCCTGAGCGGCCATCGCAGTCACACTCCCGAACCGGTGAGGGCGAAGAACTCCTGACGGGAGCGAGCGTCCTCCCGCAACAGCCCGTGCAGGGCCGATGTCGTCGTCCGGGCACCCTGGGCGCGGACGCCGCGCAGCGACATGCACAGGTGCTCGGCGCGGATCACGACACCGACGCCCCGCGGGGCCAGGTTGTCCTGCAGCCAGTCGGCGACCTGCTGGGTGAGGCGCTCCTGCACCTGCAGATCCCGGGCGAACATCTCCAGGACGCGGGCGAACTTGGAGAGGCCGAGAATGCGCTCGCCCGGCAGGTAGCCGATGTGCGCGACGCCGGTGAAGGGCAGCAGGTGGTGCTCGCACAGCGACTGGACCGGGATGTCGGTGGCGAGGACGAGTTCGTTGTAGCCCTCGTCGTTGGGGAACGTGGTCAGGTCGAACTGCCGCGGGCTGAGCATCTCGGCGTAGGCGTCGGCCACGCGGCGCGGGGTGCCGGCCAGGTGCTCGTCCGCCGGGTCCTTGCCCAGGGCACGCAGCAGCGCGGTGACCGCGACCTCGGCGGCCGGCAGGTCGACGTCCACCCGGTCGCGGATCACGCGCAGGGCAGGGCGGCCGGGTTTGTCGCCCGAGCGGTCCGGCGCGCTCACGGGCGGGGGCGGGTCAGGGAGGTGGTCATGAGCGTCGGCTTTCTAGAAGCAATGGGAATTAGCAGTAGAAACCCACCGCCCCCCGCTGTCAACGGGCCGGCGCGCGTCCGCCTATCCGGTCGCGGCCGGGACCAGGCGGACGCAGCACAGCCCGGGTCCGGGATGCAGGTCCGCCACGAGGCCCGTCGCCGCGACCCCCTCGACGACCCCGCCGAGCAGGCCGAGGTTCATGCCGCAGACCAGGGCCGGATGCGCCCGCGCGAGGGCGTGGAACGGGCAGTTGGCCAGGACGACGGCGCCGTCCTCGAGTCGCGGTTCGAAGCCCTGCGCCTCCAGCACGCCGAGCACGACGCTCCGCCCGTCCGCCGCCGCGTCGACCGCCCGGGCGTCGGCCCCCAGTTCCCGGCCGCGCCGGCGCGCGGCGCGCTCGAGCACGACCCGCGGGGGCTCGCCCGAGGCGTCGGCCTCGTCGAGCGCCGCCGCCAGCAGATCGCCGGCGAGGTCGTAGCGACGCTCGGGCAGCGACACCGTCACCGCGCACCCCGAGCGCCGGTAGAGCTTGGCCGGCCGCCCCGCGCCCGGGCCGGTGCGCCCGTTCCGCCGCTCGAAGTGCACCTCGAGCAGGCCGTCGTCGACGAGCCGGTCGAGGTGGAAGGCGGCGGTCGCCCGCGGCACGTCGGTGGCCGCGGCCGCCTCGTCGCGGCTCACCGCCTGCACCTGGCGCACCACGTGGTCGTAGAGCCGCCGGCGGGTGGGCTCGGCCAGGGCGGCGACGGCGGCGACGCCTGCGGTGCGGGGGTCCATGGCCGCCACTCTAGAACCAAATCACGTTGATGAAATGCCTCCGACGAGCGACCACGGCGGGGCGTTCCGGTCCTACGATGGTGCCGTCGTCCCCGGGTCGGCACACCGCGCGCCGGCCGGGCGACGCCGGAGGGCGAGATGGACGTTCTTCTCGGAGTGCTCGCGGTCCTGATCCTCGGCCTGATCGTCGTGCTCGGGGCGAGCGTGCGGGTGGTGACCCAGTACGAGCGGGGCGTGGTGCTGCGCTTCGGCCGGCTCCGCGGCGACACCCGCGGCCCCGGGCTCACCATGATCGCGCCGGTCGCCGACCGGCTGCACAAGGTGAACATGCAGGTCGTCACCATGCCGGTGCCCGCGCAGGAGGGCATCACCCGCGACAACGTGACCGTGAAGGTCGACGCCGTCGTCTACTACAAGGTCTTCGACCCCGTGCGGGTGGTCGTCGACGTGCAGAACTACCAGGCGGCCATCGCCCAGGTCGCGCAGGCGTCGCTGCGCTCGATCATCGGCAAGAGCGACCTCGACGACCTGCTCTCCAACCGGGAACGGCTCAACCAGGGGCTGGAACTGATGCTCGACAGCCCCGCCGTCGACTGGGGTGTGCACATCGACCGGGTCGACATCAAGGACGTCGCCCTGCCCGAGTCGATGAAGCGCTCGATGTCGCGCCAGGCCGAGGCCGAGCGGGAACGCCGGTCACGC
>DASYGS010000018.1:0-3526 GCA_035999465.1 Blastococcus sp.
GTGGTGACCGTCAGCGGCGTGCCGCCGTACTCGCGGTCGCCGGTGTGCGCGACCGTGCCGCCCAGGCTCTGCGCCATGGCCTGGAAGCCGTAGCAGATGCCGAACGCCGGCACCCCGGCCTCGAACAGCGCGGGGTCGACCTGCGGTGCGCCGGGCGCGTAGACGCTGCTCGGGCCGCCGGAGAGCACGATCGCGGCCGGCTTGCGGGCCAGCACGTCGGCCACCGGGACGTCGCTCGGCACGATCTCCGAGTACACCCCGGCCTCACGGATCCGCCGGGCGATCAGCTGCGCGTACTGGGCACCGAAGTCGACGACGAGGACGGTCGGGAAGTCCATCAGCGGGCCTGACCGCCGATGACCAGATCGACCTTCTGGAACTCCTTGAGGTCCCGGTAGCCGGTCTTGGCCATCGTGCGGCGGAGCGCGCCGAAGAGGTTGGTGCGGCCGTCGGGGGTCTCGGCGACGCCGAGGAGGACGTCCTCGAGCGAGCCCACCGGCTCCAGCGGGGCCGAGGTTCCCCCGCGCGGCAGCCGCGGGTGCGCGGCCACCGAGTCCCACCAGATGCCGCGGCCCGGCGCCTCGGCGGCGATCCGCAGCGGCTCGCCGAGCTGGACGGCGTCCGCACCGCAGGCCAGCGCGCGGGCGATCGCCCCGCTGTTCTCGATCCGCCCGTTGGCGATCACGTGCACGTAGCGCCCACCGGTCTCGTCCAGGTAGTCGCGGCGGGCGCCGGCCGCGTCGGCGATGGCGCTGGCCAGCGGCACCCGGATGCCCAGGACGGCGTCGGCGGTGGAGTAGCTGTCGGCTCCCACGCCGACGATCACCCCGGCCGCGCCGGTGCGCATCAGGTGCAGCGCGGTCTGGTAGTTCGACGCACCGCCGACGATCACCGGGACGTCGAGGTCGGCGATGAACTCCTTGAGGTTGAGCGCCTCGCCCTGGGTGGTCACGTGCTCGGCCGACACGATCGTGCCCTGGATGACCAGCAGGTCGACGCCGGCGGCCAGCACGGCCGGGGCGAACTGCTGGGTGTGCTGCGGGGAGATGCGTGCCGCCGTCGTCACCCCGGACTCGCGGATCTCCGTGATCCGGGCGGTGATCAGCTCGGGCTTGACCGGCTCGGCGTAGACCTGCTGCAGCAGCGCCACCGGAGGGGCGCCGGCGCCCGCGGCCTCGAGCAGCTTCCGGTACACCGGGGCCGGGTCCTCGTAGCGGGTCCAGAGCCCTTCGGCGTTGAGGACGCCGAGGCCGCCGGCCCGCCCGGCCGCGATCGCCGAGGCGGGGCTGACCACCGCGTCCGACGGGCTGGTGACCAGCGGGATCTCGAACCGGAAGGCGTCGATCTGCCAGGCGGTCGAGACGTCCTCCATGTCGCGGGTGCGCCGGGACGGGACGAGCGAGACCTCGTCGAGGTCGTAGCCGCGCCGGGCGAAGCGGTTGAGCCCGATCTCGACGGTGTCGCGTGCGCTCATGTCAGCGACCCCGGTAGTTCGGGGCCTCGACGGTCATTTGAATATCGTGCGGGTGGCTCTCGACCAGGCCCGCCGACGTGATCCGGGTCAGCTGTCCGCGCTGCTTCAGTTCCGCGACCGTGGCCGCGCCGGCGTACCCCATCGAGGCCCGCAGGCCGCCGACGAGCTGGTGGGCGACCCCGGCCAGCGCACCCCGGTAGGGCACCTGGCCCTCGATGCCCTCGGGCACGAGCTTGTCGTCGGAGAGGACGTCGTCGGCGAAGTACCGGTCGCGGCTGAACGACTGGTTGCCGCGCTTCTGCATCGCCCCGAGCGAGCCCATGCCCCGGTAGGTCTTGTACTGCTTGCCGTTCATGAAGACGAGCTCGCCGGGCGCCTCCTCGACGCCGGCGAACAGGCCGCCGATCATGACCGTGTCGGCGCCGGCCACGAGGGCCTTCGCGATGTCGCCGGAGTACTGCAGGCCGCCGTCGGCGATCACCGGGACACCGGCGGGGCCGGCCGCGCGCCATGCCTCGTAGACCGCGGTCACCTGCGGGACGCCGACGCCGGCCACGACGCGGGTCGTGCAGATGGAGCCCGGCCCGACGCCGACCTTCACGGCGTCGACGCCGGCGTCGATCAGAGCCTGCGCGCCGGCGCGGGTGGCGACGTTCCCGCCGACCACCTCGACCCCGCGGTCGCCGGAGCCGAAGTCGGCCTTCACACGGGCGACCATCTCGAGCACCGCGCGCTGGTGGCCGTGGGCGGTGTCGACGATCAGCACGTCGACCCCGGCGTCCACGAGCAGCCCGGCGCGCTTGTAGGCGTCCTCGCCCACACCGAGCGCCGCGCCGACGACGAGCCGGCCGTCGGCGTCCTTGGTGGCGTCGGGGAACTGGTCGCGCTTGACGAAGTCCTTGACCGTGATCAGCCCGCGCAGCCGGCCGCCCTCGTCGACCAGCGGCAGCTTCTCGATCTTGTGCTCGCGCAGCAGCGCCAGCGCGTGGTCGGGGTCGACGCCGACGGGGGCGGTCACCAGCGGCATCGGCGTCATCACGTCGCGGACGAGCCGGTGCTGGTCGGTCTCGAACCGCATGTCGCGGTTGGTGACGATGCCGACGAGGACGCCGTCGCCGTCGACCACCGGGGCGCCGGAGATGCGGTAGCGGCCCGACAGCGCGTCCACCTCGGCGAGGGTGTTGTCGGGCGAGCAGGTGACCGGGTTGGTGACCATGCCGGCCTCGGAGCGCTTCACCAGGTCGACGTGGCCGGCCTGCTCCTCGGCGGCCAGGTTGCGGTGCAGGATGCCGACGCCGCCGACCCGGGCCATGGCGATCGCCATCCGGGCCTCGGTCACGGTGTCCATGGCGCTGGAGACCAGGGGGACGGCGAGGCGGATCCGCCGGGTCAGCCGGCTGCTGGTGTCCACCTCGGCCGGGACGACGTCCGACGCACCCGGGATCAGCAGCACGTCGTCGTAGGTCAGCCCCAGCGGGGCGAACTTGGCCGGCAGCTCCGGTACGTACGGTTCACGGTCGTCGGGCTGCATCTGGGCCGCCACCCCTCCAGAGATCGGGTCTCGTTCCGGTCGGCGCCCTCGCCGGGCGCAGGAAAGACCGGTCCCGATCGTAGGCGGCGGGCCGAACAGGCGGTGTTCCGCCTGCCGGGCCACTACCGTGGGCCTTGTGACTCCGTTCGACGATGCCCCCGGGGCCGACTTCGGGCCCGACGACCACCAGGGGCCCCCTCCGCTCACGATGGAGGAGCGCGCCGGTGTCCTCGATGACCTCGCCGAGCTCGAGGTGTTCCGCACCCTGCTCGAGCCGACCGGCATCAAGGGCATCGTCGTCGACTGCCCCGACTGCGACGAGGAACACCACGTCGACTGGGCGCTGATGCAGGCCAACCTGCGCCAGCTGCTGGACGAGGGGCAGACCGGGCGTCACGAGCCGCCGTTCGACCCCGACCCCGACGACTACGTCAGCTGGGACTACGCCAGCGGCTACGCCGACGGCGTCGTCGCGGCGGCCGAGCGGGACGAGTCCAGCGGACGCCACGCCCGCGACGACT
>DASYGS010000030.1:0-3856 GCA_035999465.1 Blastococcus sp.
GGCAGGCCCGTCGCCGCCGTCCACTCCAGCGACCTGCTCCGGGCCCGCCGGACGGCGGAGGTGATCGGCACCGCGCTGGAGCTGCCGGTCCAGCTCGACCCGGGCCTGCGGGAACAGTCCTACGGAGACCTCGAGGGTCTCCCGTCCGCGGGCGTCCTGGCCGCCGCGCCCTACGACTTCACCGACCCGGAGGCATGTGCGCCGGGCGGGGAGAGCCTGCGGGACGTGTACGACCGGATTGGCCGCTGCCTCACCGCGTACGCGCGGCGCTATGCGGGCGCCGAATGCGTCGTGGTCAGCCACGGCGACGCGATCCGGGCCGCGCTGGCGTGGCTGGACGGCGCCGGCCCGGGCAACGGCCCGTGGCGGGAGACGCCGAACGGCTCGGTCACGACCGTGCGGCTCCCGCCGCGCTGAGGCCTCAGCGGCCGGAGAGACCCACCGTCACCGAGATCGGTCCGGCGTTCACGACCAGGCTCTTCGAGGCCAGCCGCATGCTGGGGGCGAGCCAGCGGGTGCGGGTGACCCGCAGTTCCACGGCGGGCGCCGCGCCGGTCTCCATCGGGTTCCGCTTCGGCCGCGGCCGGGGGGCGCCGGGGCGGGGGTCGGGCATGGGGGCGGTCTGCCGCAGGTCCTGCAGCAGGTCGTCCTGCAGGCTCCGGCCGATGTGGGAGTGGCCGGACGAGGGGGTGGTGGTCATCGGGGAGCCCTTTCGGCGGCGGCGAGCACTTCGTCGGCGAGCGCCAGGTAGGCGGCCGCCACGGGACTGGTGGGGGCGGACAGGACGACGGGCTGCTTCGCCAGCGTGCTGGTCGGCACGCGCCGGGACATCGGGACGCGCGTGGACAGCAGCGGCAGGTCCGAGCTCTCGAGCGCGCCGGCGACCTCCCGCGCGGCCCGGCCCTGCGGGTCCCACACGGCGCAGGCGACCCCGACGAGCACGGCAGCGGTGTTCTCGTACTCGCGGTGCTGCTCGAGGAAGGCGGCCACGCGGGCGGCGCCCAGCGCCGAGCCCGGGTCGCTGGTGAAGACGGTGAGCACCGAGTCGACGGCGCAGACCGCCGCGAGGGTCAGGCCGGAGAGATCCCCGCGGGTGTCGAGGACGACGTGGTCGTAGTCGGCCAGCAGCGGCTTGAGCACCCGCCGCACGCTGGTCGTGAGCCCGCCCGACGTGGCCAGCTGGATCGCCGCCGTCTCCAGCGACGGGTGGGCGGGGAGCAGGTCGAGACCGGGGGCCACGTCGAAGCGGATCATCCCGCGGGCCTCCTCGCTGGGGTCCTCGAGGAGCGCCGCGAGACTGTCGTAGCGGCCCTTCGCGACGACGCCGAACGCCCGGCCGAGGCTCTCCTGCGGGTCGACGTCCACGGCCAGGACCCGGCCGTGGCGGGCCAGCGCCACCGCGAGGTTGGCCGCGGTCGTCGTTTTACCGACTCCACCTTTGGATGAGACCACCGCCAGCCGCATGGCACGGAAGTGTGCGGTCGACGCCGGGCCGGATCGGGGACGCCGTGCCGCCTGAGCGCAGGTTTGGGATCACACGAGACACTCGGTCCCCACCGGCACCATCGGCCCGGCGCGCCTCCTTCCCGAATGATCTTGGACCTGCACCCACGTACCGGCCGGTACGAGGGAACGGGCGGTCGTGGGCGCGGGGAGGTGACTGCGCCGCACCGACCGACCCGGACCCACGGGGGGAGGCTCAGGGCGGACGGCGGCGCAGCCACCTCGCCACGGACATCGTCGGCGCGGCCGATAAGGGTCCGCGTCCGGCGCGAGAACCTCGGACGGGGATCTTTCGCCGCGGACGACGGCGTGGCAGCGGCGCCGTCCGTACCCTCGACGAGGTGAGCCTCGCACCGGCACCGACCGTCAGCCTGGGGGACCGGTTCGCCCGCGACCTGCCGGAGATGGCGCTGCCCTGGCAGGCCGAGGAGGCGCCAGACCCGCGGCTGCTCCTCCTGAACGAGCCGCTCGCCGCGGAGCTCGGGCTCGACGCCGCTGCCCTGCGCGGCGCGGACGGCGTGGCGCTGCTGACCGGGGTCGCCGTCCCCGCGGGTTCCACGCCGGTGGCCCAGGCGTACGCCGGCCACCAGTTCGGCGGCTACTCACCGCGGCTGGGCGACGGCCGGGCCCTGCTGCTCGGTGAGTTCGTGGACGCCGACGGCGGGCTCCGCGACCTGCACCTCAAGGGATCGGGCCGCACCCCGTTCGCCCGGGGCGGTGACGGTCTGGCCGCCGTCGGGCCGATGCTGCGCGAATACGTCGTGAGCGAGGCGATGCACGCCCTCGGCATCCCGACGACCCGGTCGCTGGCCGTCGTGGCGACGGGCCGGACCGTGCAACGCGAGACCCCGCTGCCCGGTGCGGTGCTCGTCCGGGTGGCGAGCAGCCACCTGCGGGTCGGCAGCTTCCAGTACGCGACGGCCACCGGCGACACCGGGCTGCTGCGCCGCCTCGCCGACCACGCGATCGCCCGGCACCACCCCGATGCGGCCCGCGCGGAGCAGCCGTACCGCGCCCTGTTCGAGGCGGTCGTGGAGGCTCAGGCATCGCTGGTGGCCCGCTGGATGCTCGTCGGGTTCATCCACGGCGTGATGAACACCGACAACATGACGATCTCGGGCGAGACGATCGACTACGGGCCGTGCGCCTTCCTCGACGCCTACGACCCGGCGACGGTGTACAGCTCGATCGACTCCCGGGGCCGGTACGCCTACGGCAACCAGCCGCTCGCGGCCGAGTGGAACCTCGCCCGGCTCGCCGAGGCGCTGCTGCCGCTCCTCGCCGACGACCAGGAGCAGGCGGTGGAGCTCGCGGTGGCGTCGCTCGGCGGCTTCCGTCCCGCCTACAACGCGGCCTGGTCGGCCGGCATGCGCGCGAAGCTGGGGCTGCCCGAGGGCCTGGACGCCGACGTCGTGGCCCCGCTGGTCGAGGACCTGCTCGGCCTGCTGCAGCGCAACCACGTCGACCTGACGTCGTTCTTCCGGAACCTGGGGACGGCGGCCGGCGGCGACGCCGGGCCCGCCCGGGAGATGGTGCTCGACCTCGCGGCCTTCGACGCCTGGGCCGAGGTCTGGCGGGGCCTGGGACCCGATCCCGACGTCATGGAACGGGCGAACCCGGTGTACATCCCGCGCAACCACCTGGTCGAGGAGGCGCTCGACGCGGCCACCGCCGGCGACCTGGAGCCGGTCGGGCGGCTGCTCGACGCGGTGGCGCGCCCGTTCGACGTCCGTCCGGGTCTCGAGCGGTACGCGGAGCCCGCGCCCGGCGACTTCGGCACGACCTACCGGACCTTCTGCGGTACCTGAACCGTCAGCGCCGGCGCAGCGCCACCACCGGGATCGTGCGGATGCCGGCGGTCTTCTGCTCGTACTCGGCGAAGCCCGGGTAGCGGCGCGCCTGCTCGGCGTAGACGCGGTCGCGCTCGGCCCCTTCGAGCTCGCGCACGGTCACGGGGTACCGCTCGGTGCCCACCTCGACCTCCGCCTCGCCGGCGGTCGTGGCGTTGTAGTACCAGTCGGGGTTGCTGGGATGACCGGCCTTCGAGGCGAACACGTAGATGGTGGCCGGATCGGTGTCGTCGGCCATGTACATCATCGGCGACACCAGGTCGCGCCCGCTCCTGCGGCCGCGGTGGTGGAGCAGCGTGATCGGTGCGCCCTCGAACTGGCCGCCCACGCGCCCCTCGTTGGCCCGGAACTCCTCGATGATCCTGGCGTTCCAGTCGCCCGGTCCCGTCATGCCGATCTCCTCCTGCAGCAGCCGTCGTGTCCGGCACAGCGTCGCAGAGGGAGCACTCCGGCGCCGCTGCTAGCGTCCGCCCGGTGACCGAACCCGCCCGCACGGCCCGGCT
>DASYGS010000067.1:0-3121 GCA_035999465.1 Blastococcus sp.
CTCGCCGCAGTCGAGCGCGAACGTGCGCCCGCGCAGGCTCTCGACGTCGGCACCGCGGAGGACGACGTTGCGCCGGGTGAGCAGCGGATCGAACGGCGGGACGCCGAGGTCGGCGGCCAGTGCGTCCAGCGGCTCGGCGGCGATCACGGTCACCGACGCGTCGCGGTGCGCCGGACGGCCGGCGTACCGGTCCCCGACGACGCCGAAGGCGGCCCGGATCTCCAGCCACTCGCGCCGGTCGCGGGCCTGGTCGGGCACCGCCGTCCCGGGCCGGCCGTCGTACCGGTGCTCCGGCGCCGCGAGCAATCCGACGACCTCCACCACAGAAAGCACCCCCTCCTCCCCACCCCTCGCACGCTCGGGGCGGGCCCCTGGAGGGGGCATCAACGTTCCGCGGTCGCGTGGATCGGGCCCTCGGTGCCGGCCAGCCGCTCGCCCGTGCCACCCCAGCGGCCGGCGATGATCTCCGCGGCGATCGACACTGCGGTCTCCTCCGGCGTCCGGGCGCCGAGGTCCAGGCCGATCGGCGAGGACAACCGGGCGATCTCCTCCTTGGTCAGCCCCGCCTCGGCCAGCCGCGCCTCCCGCTCCTCGTGCGTGCGCCGCGACCCCATCGCCCCGACGTAGGCGACCGGCAGCCGCAGCGCGACCTCCAGCAGCGGGACGTCGAATTTCGGGTCGTGGGTGAGCACGCACAGCACCGTGCGCTCGTCGATGCGGCCGGCGTCCACCTCGGCCTGCAGGTAGCGGTGCGGCCACTCGACGATCACCTCGTCGGCGTCCGGGAACCGCTTCGGCGTCGCGAACACCGGCCGCGCGTCGCAGACCGTCACCCGGTAGCCGAGGAAGGCGCCCACGCGGGCGACGGCCGCGGCGAAGTCGATCGCGCCGAACACGACCATGCGGGCGCGCGGCGCGAAGGAGTTCACGAAGAGCTCGAGGTCGTCGCCGCGCCGCTCGCCGTCGTGGCCGAAGTGCAGGATGCCGGTGCGCCCGGCCGCCAGCATCCCGCGCGCGTCGGCGCCGACCGCGTCGTCGAGGCGCTGCAGGCCGAGCGTGCCCGAGGCGCGGTCCGGCCACAGCACCAGCCGCCGGCCCAGCCGGTCGTCGGGGCCCTTCACCACGGTGACGACGGCGACCGGCTCGTGCCGCCCCACCGACTCGGCGATCTCGCCCAGCTCGGGGAACGACTCGCGGGAGACCGACTCGACGAACACGTCGAGGATGCCGCCGCAGGTCAGGCCGACGGCGAACGCGTCGTCGTCGCTGACGCCGTAGCGCTCCAGGGTCGGCGCACCGGTGGCGACGACGTCCTGCGCCTCGGCGTAGACCGCGCCCTCGACGCAGCCGCCGGAGACGCTGCCGACCGCCGTCCCGTCGGGGCCCACGAGCATCGACGCGCCGGCCGGGCGCGGGGCCGAGCGCCAGGTGGCCACCACGGTGCCCATGCCGACGGTCTCCCCCGCCTGCCACCACCCGATCAGGTCGTCGAGAACTTCACGCACGCTGGATCACTCCCGTCAGCTCCTCGAACGCCGCCATGCTGTGGCCCGAGACGAAGTGGTCGATCGACGGCAGCGCCGCCACCATGCCGCCGGTCAGCGGCTCGTAGCCGCTGCGGCCCTTGTGCGGGTTCACCCAGACCACCGCGTGCGCCAGGCGCCGCAGCCGGACCATCTGCTCGGCGAGCAACTCGGTCCCCCCGCGCTCCCAGCCGTCGCTGCACACGACGACGACCGCCCCGCGGGCCGTGCCGCGCTGTCCCCAGCGGTCGAGGAACGCCTTGAGCACCTCCCCGAGCCGGGTGCCGCCGGACCAGTCGGGGATCGCCGAGCCGCTCGCGGCCAGTGCCTTGTCCGGGTCGCGCAGCCGCATCTCGCGGGTCACCCGGGTCAACCGGGTGCCGATCGTGAAGACCTCCGTGGACGCCGGCCGGGACCGCACCGCGGCGTGCGCGAAGCGCAGGAGGGCGTCCGCGTAGGGCGACATCGACCCGGAGACGTCGACCAGCAGGACGACGCGCCGCGGGCGGGGCGTCCGCCGCCGGCGCATCAACCGGGTCACCTCGCCGCCGTTCCGTAGCGCCCGGCGAACCGTCCTGGCGGGGTGGACGGCGCCGCGGGGGCTCGGGCGGCGCCGGCGCGCCGGCCGCATCGGGGTCGCCGGGCGCAGCAGGGCGAACAGCCGGCGCAGGTGGTCCCGCTCGACCACGCTCATCTCGGCCACGTCGCGGTGACGCAGCACCTCGTCGGCGCTGGCCTGGGTCGCGAGCTGCGGCGGGTCGGCGTCGCCGTCGTCCTGGCCGGTGCCCGGTTCCAGCGGCGCGCTCGTCGTCAGCCGGGGCCGGCTGCGCTCCTGCGACCGGGAGGGGCGGGGCGCCTCTCCCGCGAAGTACGCCGCGAACGCCGCGTCGTAGCGGTCGAGGTCGTCCGGGCTCCCGCACAGGGTCAGCCGGCCGGCCCAGTAGACGTCGGTCGCGTCGAGGACGTCGAGCGAACCCATGGCTGCGAGCATCGCCTCGACGCGGTCCGGCGACGCCGACACCCCCGCGTTGCGCAGCGTGCGGGCGAACCCGAGCGCGGTCTCGACGACGTCACGCACCGAAGAGCGCCCCCCGGGCCAGGGCGTGCACCCGGTCGGTGTCCTCGCGGTACTTCAGGACGGCGCCCAGCGTGCGCGCGGCGAGGTCCGGGTCGAGGTCCCGCGCGCCCAGCGTGTGCAGCGCGGTGGCCCAGTCCATGGCCTCCGCGATGCCCGGCGGCTTGAGCAGGTCGAGGGTGCGCAGCTTCGCGGTCGCGCGGGCGACCTCGCGGGCCAGCTGCTCCGTGACGTCCGGCAGCCGCCGCCGCAGGATCGCCACCTCCCGGTCGAAGTCGGGGTGCTCGAGCCAGTGGTAGAGGCAGCGGCGCTTGAGGGCGTCGTGCACCTCGCGGGTGCGGTTCGACGTGAGGATCACCAGCGGCGGGGTGACGGCGCGGACCGTGCCCAGCTCGGGGATCGAGATCGTGAAGTCCGACAGCACCTCCAGCAGGAAGGCCTCGAACTCGTCGTCCGCACGGTCCACCTCGTCGACGAGCAGCACGCTGGGGGAGTCCTCGAGCGCCTGCAGCAGCGGCCGGGC
>DASYGS010000077.1:0-34249 GCA_035999465.1 Blastococcus sp.
CTGTTCAGCAACCGGCTGGTGTCCGCGGTCGCCGATCTCACGCGGGGCACCCCGCTGGCCGAGCACGGCGCCCAGATCTCCACCGCCCTGCGCAACGGCGGGGCGAGCCGGCTGTTCGCCGCCACCCCGCCGCAGGCGCGCCCGCAGCTCGCCGAGGTGGTCAGGGGCAGCTTCACCACCGCGCTGAACGAGATCCTGCTGGTGGCCGCGGTGATCAGCGTCGTGGCCGGCGTGCTCGCGTTCCTGCTCATCCGGTCGCAGGACTTCGTCCCGCAGGACCACGAGCCGGCGGCGCCGGACGCCGTCCAGCGCCCGTGGGTCGAGGCAGAGGAGTGACAGCCATGACCACCGACGAGGACACCCGCGCGGCCATCGCCCGCTTCGACGCGGCGATCAACGACCACGATCTCGGTGCCCTGGGTGCGGCGATGACCGACGACTGCGTCTGGGAGGACACCGCGCCGCCGGACGGCAACCGGCACGAGGGGCGGGACGCCGTGCTGGCCGCGATGGCCGAGTTCGTCGCCGGGTCCCCGGACGCCCGGTTCGAGACCGAGGAGTTGTTCGTCTCCGGCGACCGCGCGGTGCTGCGGTGGCACTACGCGTGGGGGGACGGGCACGTCCGTGGGGTGGACCTGCTGCGGGTCCGCGACGGCCGGGTCGCCGAGAGCCTGGCCTACGTGAAGGGCTGAGCCGGACGCGGCTGATCGGCGGCCGGCTCGGCCGGTGCCGGGCCGGCCGGGGGCTCAGGATGCCTCGGCGTCGGGAGGTCGCCGTCCGGTGCGGGCGTGTGCGCCTGCGGTGACGGCGTCGGGGCGGGCTGCCCGGGACTCAGCCGGAGAACGGTGATGTAGCAGACGACGACCGCGACGATGACGACCGGGATGACCGGGAAGGCGTCGGAGCCGAGGAGCAGCGTCGCCAACAGGACGGCGGTCATCGGCAACCGCAGCAGACCGGCGGTCATCGCGCCCAGCCCCATCGCGACGCCGGCGACGAGGGGCAACCCCGGCAGGTGGGACAGCGCGATGCCGCCGACGGCGCCGAGGAACATCGCGGGAAATGTCGGACCGCCGCGGAAGCCCCCCAGCGCGGCCACGTAGGCGAGGCCCTTGCACGCCAGCAGCAGCGTGAGTGCCCCGACCGAGTAGGTGGCCTGGGTGTCGACCACGTGAGGGAGCGCCGTCTGCCCGGAGAAGAGGACGTCGGCGGCGGCGTGGCCCGTGGTCCACGCGTACAGGATCGTGAACCCGGCAATGGCCAGGCCCAGCAGGACGGTCCCGAGCACCAGGTGGCCGGTGATGCTGTCGCGGACCCGCCGGGCGAGCCATCGCAGCCCGACGCAGAGCACCGCGGCGACCAGGCCGATGCCGACGGCCCAGCCGAATTCCGCGAAGGTGGGTGCCCCCGCCTTGGGCAGGCCGGGGATCGCGAGGGAGAAGGTGCCGTAGCCGGTGAGCGCGTCGAGCCCGGTGAAGATGAGCGAGCCCACCCCGGCGCCGAGCAGCCCCGGCAGCAGCACGGCGGTGGCCAGCATCCCGCCGGCGCTCGCGGCCTCCATCAGCAGGAAGGCGCCGGCCAGCGGGGTACCCAGCAGGGTGCTGATCGCGGCGAAGCTGCCGGTCGCCGCGACCACCGCGGCGGTCTGCCGCGGGACGTCCTTGCGCCCCAGCCGGACCGCCAGGTACGCCAGCCCACCGCCGAGCGCGATGAGCGGCGCCTCGGGCCCGATCACCGCCCCCAGCCCGATGCTCGCCACCGCAGCGAGCGCGATGCCGGGCAGGGTCACCGGCAGCGCGAATCCGCCGGCCGTGAAGCCGTCGGCCGGGGATTCCCCGCCATGCCCGGGCAGGTAGCGGATCGTCAGCCCCACCAGCAGACCGGCCGCCGCCAGCGGTACCAGCGGCCACCACAACGGGGCGGCCGAGAACCCCAGCCCCTCGGGAGCCGCGACGAAGGCCCAGTGCTGGAGCAGATCGGTCAGCTTGAGGAACCAGAACGCCGCCGCGGCGATCGGCACGCCCAGCATCACCGCGAGGACGAGCAGGCGGAGGTAGGCGCGGGAACGCATGACCGCCAGCGGGTCGGCCGCCGCCGGGGGGCGTCCGTCCCGCCCTGCTCCATGGTCGGCTGCCACGCCGACGACGATGGCCGCCACCCGCGCGCCCGGCATCATCCGCTCCGGGGGAAGCCGTCACGGTTCCCTGCCCGCGGGGATTGTGTACGGTTGTTCTTATGGCCTCTGAGCCCGACGCGGGCGACAGCCGGACCATGCGCGAACGGATGCTCGCCGGCGACCTCTACATCGCTGACGACCCCGAGCTCGCGGCAGCCAGCACGCGGGCCCTCGACCTGGCCGACGCCTACAACGCGACGACGGTCCGCCAGGCCCCGCTGCGCCGTCGGCTGCTCGAGGAGCTGCTCGGCGCGATCGGTGAGGGCACCGAGATCCGGCCGCCGTTCCGCGTCGACCACGGCAGCTCCATCCGCATCGGCGCCCGGTGCTTCGCGAACTTCGGCCTCGTCGCCCTGGACGTCGCGCCGATCACCATCGGGGACGACGTGCAGATCGGGCCGAACGTGCAGCTGCTCACGCCCACCCATCCGGTCGAGCCGGAGCCCCGCCGGGACAAGTGGGAGGCGGCCGAGCCGATCACGATCGGCGACAACGTCTGGCTCGGCGGCGGGGCGATCGTGCTGCCCGGCGTGACCATCGGCGAGAACACCGTCGTCGGTGCGGGCGCGGTGGTCACCCGTGACCTGCCGGCGAACGTGGTCGCCGTGGGCAACCCGGCCCGCGTCGTCCGCACGCTGGACGCGCCGGGCGGGTGAGCGCCGCTCCCGCCCCGGCGCGGCGTCCCCGCCGGCACGACCCGGGCCGGCGCGACCGGCTCGTGGACACCACGCTCGACGTCATCGCCGAGCACGGTGTCGCGGCCGCCACGCACCGGGCGATCGCCCGCGCGGCCGACGTCCCCCTGGGGTCGCTGACCTACCACTTCGGCTCGCTGACCGAGCTGCTCGCCGCGGCGTTCACCCGGCACGTCGACGCCGTCGCCGCACGCTTCGACGAGCGGATGCGCGCCGCGCCCGACCGGGCCGCCGCGCTCCGGGCGCTGGCCGAGCACCTCACCGGCGACCTGCTGGGCTCCCAGCGCGACCTGGTGCTCGCGGTCGAGCTCTACACCGCGGCGGCCCGGACCCCGGCCCTGCGCCAGGTGACCCAGGACTGGATGTCCCGCAGCCGCCGCAGCCTCGAGCGCCACTTCGACCCGGTGACCGCGCGGGAGGTCGATGCCCTGGTGGAGGGGCTGGTCCTGCACAGCGCCCTGTCCACCGACCCGATGGACGCCGGCCAGATCCGCGTCGCCCTCCAGCGGCTCGCCGGCTGAGCCCGAGCTGCTCGGCGCGTCATTCACCCGCTTCGGATGACCCGGGGGCGGACGTCGGCTCGAACGATGAGGGACGGCGCGGTGCCGGTCACCGCGGTCCGGCGGACCCGGTCTGGTACGAGCACCTGGAGGCCGGCGAGCTGCTCAAGCTGGTCCGGCAGGAGGTGGCCGTCAAGCGCGTCGGCAAGCGCGAGGCCCGCGCGCACGAGGACATGGTCGCGAAGGCCCGGTCCCGCGACAGCACCCGCGTGCTGGCCAGGCGCGCCGGCGTGATCGACGGTGAGCTCCGGTTCGTCGCGGACCCGCCGATCATCGTCCCGATCGACGACCTCGCGCGCCCCGGCACCGCGTGGGAGGACCCGGCGCCCGAGATCAAGAAACTGCTCGCGTCCTACCGGCGCACGCTCAGCCACCACCATCACCCGCTGGAGGAGTACCGCTACGTGCACGCGGCCCGGAAGGTCGTCGGCGTCGGCAGCGTCGGCACCCGCTGCTACATCCTGCTGCTCGTCGGCCGCGACGACGCCGACCCGCTCTTCCTCCAGGTCAAGGAGGCGCAGTCGTCGGTCCTCGAACCGTTCCTGGGCGCGAGCGCGTATCCGAACCACGGGCAGCGGGTCGTCGCCGGTCAGCGGCTGATGCAGGTGGCGACCGACATCTTCTCGGCTGGCAGCGGATCACCGGTCTCGACGGCGTGACCCGCGACTACTACGTGCGCCAGTTCCACGACTGGAAGGGCAGTGCCGACGTCGACACCATGCAGGTGCCCGGCGCCACCCTCGGTCGCGCCCATGCCCGCTGGGGGGACCGCATCGCCATCGCCGCCTACCTCGGGAAGGGGCCCGCGTTCGAACGCGCGATCGCGCAGTTCGCGACCGAGTACGCCGACCAGAACGAGCGCGACCACGCCGCGTTCGCCGCCGCGGTCGCATCCGGGCGGATCCCGGCTCGGACCGGCATCTAGGGACGGCGTCGTCGCAGGGGCGGGCGCGTCCCGGCGGACAATTTCCGTTGACGCGCCCTCGGGCACGAGAACACCCTGACCGCAGTCGATGCGCCGCAGGCGCGGGACGAGGCGTTCTCATGCGAGTCGCGATCATCGGAGCCGGCCCGGCCGGCCTGTTCACCGGGAGCGCGCTGGCCGCCCGGGGCCACGCCGTCGTCGCGGTGGACCGTGACACGGCCCCTCCGCCCGAGGGTCGCTGGGCCCGCCCGGGGGTCATGCAGTTCCACCACGCGCACGCCTTCCGCACGCAGGTCGGCCGCGCACTCGAGCGCGAGTGGCCGGCGGCGCTCACCGCCTGGCTCGAGCGGGGTGCCGAGCCCATCACCTTCGACGTGCCGGGCATGGGCGTCGTCGCCGCCGGGCTCCGGTCCCGCCGCGACACCTTCGAGCGCGCGCTGCGCACGGTGGCCGGCACGGTGCCGGGGCTCCCCATCCGGCAGGGCCACGTGGACGGCGTCGTGTCGTCGGAGGGCCGGGTGCGCGGGATCGTCGTCGACGGGTCGCCCGTCGAAGCCGACCTGGTGGTGGACGCGTCGGGACGGTCCGGCCGGAGCGTCGACGCGCTGCGCGCGCCCCACTCGGTCGGCGGCCCGTGCGGCATGGCCTACGTCGACCGCCAGTACCGCCTGCACTCCGGCGCCGAGCCGGGGCCGATGGCCGGCCCGCTGGCCTGGGTCGCCGACTTCGACGGTTACCAGTCGCTGGTCTTCCTGCACGAGCGCGGGTACTTCTCGGTGCTGCTCGTCCGGCCGACCGCCGACGCGGCCCTCAAGGTGCTGCGCCACCGGGCCGCCTTCGAGGCTGCCTGCCGGGCCATCCCCGGCCTGGCCGCATGGACCGATCCGGACCGGGCGACGCCGGTGACCGACGTGCTGCCCGGCGGACCGCTGCGCAACGCCTACCGCGGGCAGCGGTCCCGCGACGGCCGGCCGTGCACTCCCGGCCTGGTCAGCGTCGGTGACGCCGTCGCCACGACCACCCCGATCTTCGGGCGGGGCATCACCACGACGTTCCTGCAGGTCCTGCAGTTGCTCGCCCTGCTCGACACCGAGCCCGACCCCGGGCTGGTCGGCGAGCCGCTCGACGCGTGGTGCCACGAGCGGATGCTGCCCTGGGTCGCCGACCACGTCGCGATGGACCAGGACATGGTCCGCCCGGTGGGAGGGCGGGGACGTCGACGTCACCCGGCGCCTGCCGTCGGACCTGATCCTCGCCGCCGGCGCGGCCGACCCGACGATCGAGCAGGGGACCGGCGGCTACCTGTCCATGCTCGAACTGCCGTCGTCCCTGGACCCGGTGGAGCCGCTCGCGCGCGCGGTCTTCGCGTCCGGCTGGCGGCCGCCGTTCACGCCCGGCCCCACGCGCCGGGAACTGCGGGACATCGTCGCCGCGGCGCTGGGCGAAGTGCCCGTCTGACGGCCGCGGAGGTCGAGGACGGCGTGCGACAGGACGACCGCACCCCCGACGGCCAGCGCGATCGGCACGAGCATCGTCAGGCTGCTGTGGGTGAACTCGACGGCCAGGACGGCGGCGGTCAGGGGCGCCCGCTGCGTCGTGGCCAGCACCGCGGCCGCGCCCACGATCGCGAAGGCGCCGGGCGGGCTGCCCGGCCACAGCAGGGCCCAGCCGGCCCCGCCGAGGGCGCCGAGCACCGCTCCGGTCGCCACAGCCGGGGTGAGCAGCCCGCCCACCGCGCCGCTGCGGAGGCAGGCGGCCGTCGCCAGTGGCTTGGCGACCAGGAGCGCGGCCAGCACGGTGAGCGGCAGGCCGCCGGTGAACGCCAGCGCGGCCGGCCCCTTGCCGTTGCCGAGCACCTCGGGGAGGACGACGGCGAGGGCGCCGACCGCGGCGAACAGCACGGTGGTCGTCGCGGGCAGCCGCCACCCGGTCGGTGCGTGCAACCGGGCCGCGGTCGTGAGGTGCCGGAACGCCCAGCCCACGAGCCCGGCCACCGGCCCGAGCAGGACCGATCCGACGATCAGGGTCCACGGGACGGTCAGGGCCGGGACGACGTACGTCGGCTGGCGGCCCACGATCGGCCATGCGACCGCCGTCGCGATGCCCGAGGTGACGAGCGCGATCAGCGCGTCGTCCAGGGTCACCGTCCGGAGCAGGATTTCCAGGGCGAAGATCGCGCCGCCGAGCGGCACGTTGTAGACCGCGGCCAGCCCGGCGCCGGCGCCGCACGCGAGCAGGGTCCGGCGGCGGGAGTCGTCGAGCCCGAACATCCGGGCCCACCCCTCGGCCAGCGCGGCCGCCACCTGGCGGGGCGCGCCCTCCCGTCCGAGCGACGCCCCGGCGCCCACCGCGGTGAGCTGCAGGAGGGCGTCCACCCAGGTGGGGACCATCCGGAGGTGACGCCCCGGGGAGGCCAGCGCGGCGGTCACCGAGGGCACCGTGGGGGAGAGGCGCCGCAACAGCCACCAGCCCACTCCGACGACCGCACCCGCCACCGTCATGGCCAGCACCCGCCGGGCCGGCGGGGCGTGCATGGAGCCGACGAGGAACGCCTCGTCCGAGTAGCCGTAGGCCAGGTGCTGGACCGCGTGCAGGAACAGGGTCAGCACCGCGCCCGCGAGCCCGGCGCCCACGCCGGTGAGCACGACGGCCGCGCCCAGCGCGACGGACGCACGAGATCTGGCTGCCATGTCCCCTCAAGCTGTCGGTCCCGAAGCCGGTGCCAGCCTGCCCGACCACCGGACGCCGTCCGTCACCGGCCACGCCGTGGTGGCCCGGCCGCGCGTCGTGCGCCACGATGCGGCGAGGAGGTGGTCGCCGTGACCAGGGACGTCGACGTGCTCACCGAGACCGTGATCGACCGGCCCTGCGACGAGGTCGCCGGATACGCGGGCGACCCGGTGCACGCCCCCGAGTGGTACGCCAACATCGCGTCCGTCGAATGGCGCACGCCGCCACCGGTCGCCGTCGGCTCCCGGATGGACTTCGTCGCGTCGTTCCTCGGCCGCCGGCTGGCCTACACCTACGAGGTCATCGAGTACGAGCCCGGCCGGCGGATGGTCATGCGGACGGCGGACGGGCCGTTCCCCATGGAGACGACCTACACCTGGGAGCCGGTGGACGACGGTGCCACGCGGATGACGCTGCGCAACCGCGGCCGCCCGAGCGGCTTCTCAGCGGTGGCCGCGCCGTTCCTGGCAGCGGCCATGCGGCGGGCGAACACCAAGGACCTCGCCGTGCTGCGCACCCGGCTGGAGGCGGCGAGCTGATCAGAAGAGCGCGTTCATGACCTGCCAGCCGGCGCCGACCTGCACGCGCGGCAGCCACCCGCCGGTTCCATTACCGGGATAGAGGTACAGCTTGCCGGTTGCGCCGTCGCGGGCGAGGACATCCGCCGTCCGGTCGCCGTTGAGGTCGCCGGCGGCGGCGAGTCCGCTCATGGAGTTCCAGCCCGTGCCTACCCGCACGCGGGTGCCCCAGCCGCCCTTGCCGTTCCCGGGGTAGAGCCACAGGTAGCCGGTGGCCGCCTCGCGGGCCAGCAGGTCGGGGTTCCCGTCCCCGTTGAAGTCCCCGGGGCCGAGCACGACGTCCATGACGGTCCACCCCGCGCCCACGCGGATCCGGGGCGACCAGCCGCCCGAGCCGTTCCCGGGGTAGAGCCACAGGGTGCCGGTGGATTCGACGGCCAGGAGGTCGGGGCGCTGGTCGCCGGTGACGTCACCCGGGCCGAAGATCGCGCGCATCACGTTCCAGCCGGTGCCGATGCGGGCCGGGGTCAGCCAGCCGCCGCGGCCGTTGCCGGGGTAGAGCCAGAGCTCCCCGGTCGCGGCCTTCCGGGCCACGACGTCGAGGGCTCCGTCGCCGTTGACGTCGCCGACCGTGTCGATCGCGTTCATGACCTGCCAGCCCGCACCGATCTTCACGCCCGTGGACAGCGTGCCGTTGCCGTTGCCCCGGTAGAGGAGCAGGTCGCCCGACGACCGCACCCGGGCGAACAGATCGTTGTTCCAGTCACCGGTGAACTCGGCGGTGGAGTTGGACAGGCTCGATGCCGGCATCGCGAGCGGGGTGAAGGCGTACGTGCCGCAGGTCAGGTCGTAGTCGCGGGTGTCGTCGTACCACTGCGCCAGGTACACGTGGCCGCCCGAGAAGCTGGGCTGGATGCAGCGGTCGGTGGCCTCGGCCGGGTAGTCGAGGCGGCCGGCGGTGGCCCAGACCGGCACGCCGGGCAGCCGCCAGGAGCCGGTGATGTCGGCCCATCCCGAGGTGAACGAGTACAGCCCGTAGGCGCGGCTCGCGTCGTGGAGTGCGCGCATGACCCCTTCGACGACGTACCTGTTCTCCCGCTGCCGGGCGGTGGTGCCCACCGGCCAGGGCTGGGCGGGTCGCGGCTCGACGTCGAGCCACACCGTCTGCGGCGAGTAGCCGATCCGCTGCAGGGTGGCCAGCGCGTAGCGCCCCTCGGCGTAGCCGGCGTTCGACAGCTGCCCGGCCCGGGTGCGCGACGACCACGGGCCGCTGCTCGCGTACGTGGTCAGCTGCGCGGCGGTCGGGAACGCCGGGATCGTGTAGGCCTGGGTGGGCCTGCCGTTCGTGCGCGTCCAGGCCACCTCGGAGGCGATGCACGGATTCTCGGTGAAGGGCAGGCTCTTCGTCAGCCCGAGGACGACGAACTGCGTCGTCGTCGGCGGCAGCGGGAGGCCGAGGCCGCCGACCGACGTCGGGCACTGCGGCCAGGAGATGTCGTGGCCGTACATCGTGGCCGCCGACGCCGGGGGAGCGAGCGAGGGGGCGCCGCCGAGCAACAGGGCGAGCAGACCGAGTACGACCGCCAGGCGCCGAGGCCGCCCCCACATCCGAACCACCCCCGCGCCCAGAAGACGGCTCACCGGAGCCCGCGCCCAGTCTGTGCGGTCGCGCCGTCATTCCCCAGGGACCTGGTTCCCGCGGGACCGGGTCCTTCGGGCTCTGAGGCGCGAGTCAGCGCTTGCCGCTGCGCGCGAACGCCGTCGAGATCCCCTCGCCGGCGCGCAGCAGCTGGGGCAGCATGCGGCCGCGGAGTTCGTCCAGACCCACGCGCGGCGCCGCGGCGGCCAGGTTGAGGGCCGCCACCACCCGCCCGTCCGCGCCGCGGATCGGTGCCGCGATCGAGCGCAGCCCCATCTCCAGTTCCTGGTCGACCAACGACCAGCCCTGCTCGTGCACCCGGCGCAGCGCCGACCGCAGCTCGTCGGCAGCGACGAGGGTGCGGTCGGTGAAGCGCTCGAACGGGGCGCCGGCGAGAAAGGCCTCGAGCTCGTCGTCGGGCAGCTCGGCCAGCATCACCCGGCCCATCGACGTGGCGTGCGCCGGCAGCCGTGACCCGATGCCCAGGCCGATCGTCATGATTCGGCGGGTGGGCACGCGCGCCACGTAGACGATGTCCGGCAGGTCGAGCGTGGCCGCCGACGACGACTCATGGGTCTGCTCGACCAGCTCCTCCATGAACGGCTGGGCGATCTCCCAGATGTTGAGCGAGGAGAGATAGCCGAAGCCCAGCGAGAGCACCCGCGGGGTCAGCATGAACAGCCGGCCCTCGGCGCGGACGTAACCCAGGGACTGCAGCGTCAGCAGGATGCGGCGGGCCGTGGCCCGGGTGATGCCGGCCAGGCGGGCGACGTCGCTGAGGGTCAGCCGCGCGGTGTCCTTGGAGAACACCTGGAGCACCGCCAGGCCGCGCTCCAGCGACTGCAGGGTGTCCGGCCTGGGCGGCGTCGCGGCCATCCGTCCAGGGTAGCGGCGGACGGCCTGACCGGGCGGTCCGCGCGCGCCGTTCCCGCAGGTCAGCGGCGTGGCCGCGGAGGTCAGGAGGCGGTCCGGCGTGCGGCGGGAATGCCGGTGTCCGGGCGCGCCACCAACGGGTGACGTGCCGGCGAGCGGCGCGACCGCCGCTCCGCGATCATGACGCCATGATCACGATCGGGCCGCGAGCCGTGTCCGGCCGCCTCCGGGTCTCGTTCCGCTGAACATGGACATCAGCGCGCCGGACACCGTGCGCCGCCCCGGCGTCTGGGCCTCCTGGGCGCCCAGCGGCCGGCTCGCCGTCCCGGTGATCGTGGTGCTGGTCATCGTGGCGAACCTGGTCGGCGTGGCCACCGTGACGCTGCTGCTGGTCGGCATCTCCTCCGGCAGCGGCGACGCGGGCCGCACCGCCGTCCTGATCACCGCCGCCGCCTACCTGGCGGTCGGGCTGCCGGCGGGCATCGCGGGCGGCCTGGTCCGCCAGCGGGTGACCAACCGCTGGCTCATGGCCGACCGGGACCCGACCCCGGACGAGGCGACGCACGCGCTGCGGCTGCCGGTCGAGACGGCCCTGATCGCGGGGCTGGTCTGGTTCGCCGGTGCCGTCCTGGTCGGGATCGTCTCCGCGGCCGCCTTCCCCGACGCGCGGGTGGGGCTGCGCACCGGCATCTCCACCCTGCTCGGGGGCGTCGCCACAGCCGGCGTCACCTATCTGCTGGTCGCCCGTGCCGCGCGGGCGGTGACCGCGCGGGCGCTGGCCGCCCATCCGCCGTCGGGGGCGCTGGCTCTCGGGGTCCGCCCGCGGCTGCTGCTCACCTGGGGGCTGACCAGTGCGGTGCCGATGCTCGGCGTCGTCCTGCTGTTCCTGGACCCCAGCAACCCGCGGGGCCCGGGCCGCGCGGTCGTCGTCTTCCTGGTGGTGGTGGCCCTGCTGGTCGGCGGACTCGCCACCCTCCTCACCGCGCGGGCCGTGGGCCAGCCGCTGCGCGACCTGCGGGAGGCCGTCGCGCGGGTCGGCCGCGGCGACTACGACGTCGACGTGGTGGTCGACGACGCCGGCGAGATCGGTCTGCTGCAGGAGGGGGTCAACAGCATGGCCGCCGGCCTGGCCGAGCGCGAGCAGTTGCGGGACCTGTTCGGCCGGCACGTCGGGACGGCGGTGGCCCAGGAGGCGCTGCGCAGCGGCGTCTCCCTCGGCGGCGAGGAGCGCACCGTGGCCGCGTTGTTCGTCGACATCGCCGGCTCCACGTCGCTGGTCCGCCGCACCGGGCCCGAGGAGATGGTGGGCCTGCTCAACCGCTTCTTCGCGATCGTGGTCGACACCGTCGAGGCCGAGGGCGGCATCGTCAACAAGTTCGAGGGCGACGCGGCGCTGTGCGTCTTCGGTGCGCCCACCGACCACGACGATCCCGCCGGCGCCGCGCTGCGGGCGGCCCGCAGCATCTGCGAGGCGGTGGCCGAGGCCGGCGAGGTCGACGTCGGGGTCGGCGTCGCCCACGGCCCCGTGTGGGCCGGCCAGGTCGGCGCGGCCCGGCGGCTGGAGTACACCGTGATCGGCGACCCGGTGAACGAGGCGGCCCGGCTCACCGAGCTGGCCAAGGACCACCCCGGCCGCGCGGTGGCCAGTGAGGCGACGGTGCGCGCCGCCGACGAGGCCGAGCGTGCCTGCTGGAAGCAGGACGCCGAGGTCGAACTGCGCGGTCGCGGGGAGGCCACGACCACCTGGGTCCGCCCGTAGCCGCCCGATGGAGTCGCACGGTGACGGAAACCGTCACCCAGCGACTCCATCAGGGTCGCTACTCGTGCTCGGCGGTCATCGGTGTCGAGCCGACCGAGTCGAGCACGCTCTGCGCCTTCTTGTCGACGAGGCCGGTGACCAGTTGCTGGGCCGCGCCGAACAGCAGCGCCCAGGCGAGGATCTGATCGGAGGAGTCGAGCGCCGAGAGGCCCGGCACGAAGCTGCCGTGCAGCAGGATCAGCCCGAGGAAGGCGGTCATCGCGCCGGTCGGCAGCTTCAGCAGCAGCAGCATGGCCGGGACGGCGAACGGGGTCGAGGTGCCGCGCAGGCGCCGGAGCGCGGCCGCGCCGGTCACCGCCGCACCGGCCAGCCCGATCAGCATGACGATCGCGATGTCGGCCGAGCTGACGGTGCGCGCGGTGACCTCGGCGATGTGGGCGGTGGTGGCGGTGCCGGTGCCGGTGCCGGTCGAGGCGGTGCCGGTCGGGCAGACGACCGCGTTCTCACCCTGCGGCGCGAAGCACAGCGGCATCCACTGGGGGCGGACGGCGCCCACGACGCCGATCCCGGCCGCGAGCAGTAGCAGCGCGACGGCCGCGAGCGCGACCACGGTGCGGAAGCTGCGGAGCCGCTTGCTCTCGCGCCGTTCCGCCCAGCTGGCCGCTCGAGTGGCGTCGACGAGTGCGTTCCGCTCGGCACCGGTGATCGGTGCGGCGCCCCCGTCGGTGCGCGCCTTCTCCAGGTTCTCCACGTACACGCGCTGCGGGTGCGCCGGCGCGAGGTGGGCCCGCACGTGCGCGAGCATCCAGGGCAGTTCACCCGCCAGGAAGTCGTCGGGACTGCGCCGCAGCAGTGCCGCCTCGGCGGCGTCGAGGTGGCCCACCGCCCGCTCCATTCGCGCCGCCCCGTGGATGCCGGCGGTGCCGATGGCCGCGTCGCGGGCGATCTTCAGGTGCGCCCGGGCCGCGGCGTCGAGGTCGGCGTTCGCCGCCCGGAGCGTTGCGTCGGAGTCGTCGTCGTCGCGGCTGCCCATCCAGACGGCGAGGGCGGCGAGCTCGTTGGCCCGGATGAGCACCTGCTCCCGCCAGGTCCGCCGCGGCTCGTCGTCCGTGTCCGGCCGGGGAACCCCCCAGATCAGTGCCCGGGTGTCGGCGTCGCGGGCGCGGGCGGAGGCATCCGGGACGTCGCTCGTGGCAACGGGCGCGGAACCTGTCGTGGTCATCGAAATCCCCCAGACAGTGATGGGCGCGGTCGCGGGGCCCGGGTGCGTCAGGTGGGAGCCGGTCGGCTCTCCAGGCGGTGGACGGTGCGCCGCAGGTCGCGGGAGAAGTAGATGCCGCCGCCGAGGGACAGCAGGACGTCGAAGATCTTCCCCTTGGTCGTCGTCGGCACCCGGCGGATCGTCAGGTCGATGTCGGTGCCACCGCCGGCCGCCGGCTCAACCAGGTACGTCCAGCGGCTGCCCGGCCCGAACGCGTTGCTGTCGAGCACGTCGAGGGTGACCCGGCCCCGCGCCGTCCAGTCGTAGCGAGAGCGCTGCCAGATCGAGCCCGCCGCGGGGGAGCCCTCGGTCACCTCGGCCCACGTGGCCCCGCGCCCGTGCACGGTGAGCCGGGCCTCGTCGCTGTTGCCCCAGATCTCGCCGCGACCGGGCCCGAAATCGGTCAGGGCGGCGACGAAGCGCTCCGGAGGGAACGCGCCGTGTGCGCGGACGTGCACCCTGCCCATCGACGGAGTCCGTTCTGTCGCCCGAACCGGGAAATGGCGCAGAAGAGAACGGACCAGCGGGCTCGAACCACATCGTTCCCCCTGGTTCTGATCGAGGAGCGTCCGCCTGGCCCGATTTCCTGTCAAGGCAGTCGGATCTCGTGTCGGCTCCTTCCGGAAAGCCCGTTCGCGGCGCCTCGCAGCCCCCCGGAATGGCGCATCAACCCCTTGTGATCCCGCAGGGGCGGGAGGAATCTGTGCGCCGCCGGGAGCAATGCCGGCGGTTTCCGTTCAGGGGGAAGTCGAACCGGTACCCCAGTGGTGCCGGTGAACAGCGGGCGCTCATCGGCGGGGACACGTCCATTCCCGTTCCGCGCCGATTCCCTCGACGCGCGCGGTCCTCCGACGAGTTCGCCCGGTGTGCGGGTCGGGCGGGGAGGGCGACCGTGTCCGCCATCGCCAGTGCAGGGACCGCCGCGCGCTACGCCCTCGGGGGCATCCGCGTGCTCAACGGGGCCCTCGGGCTCGTCGCGCCGGCGGTCATCATCCGCCGGCTCGGGGACCGGGCGCCGGCGACCAACGCCGCCGCCTACTACGGCATCCGGCTGTTCGGGGTGCGGACGATCGTCCTGGGCGCGGACCTGTTCCTCCTGCGGGGGCGCGAGCTCGAGGGCGCCCTGCGCTCGGCGGTCCTGATCCACGGCAGCGACACCTCGACGGTCCTGTCGCTGTGGCGGCGCCGGCAACTGCCCCCCGACCTCGCCCGGCCGCTCGCCCTGATCTCCGGGCTGAACACGGCACTGGCGGTGACCGCGTTCCTGTCACGACGTCGGGCCGGGTCGTGACCGCGCCAATGGGCGACGGCGGGCCGGGCTACGACTACGTCGTCGTCGGCTCCGGGGCCGGGGGCGGGCCGGTCGCGGCCAACCTCGCCGAGGCCGGGCACCGGGTGCTGCTGCTCGAGGCGGGCCTCGACCCCGAGGACGACGACTACCGGGTGCCGGCCTTCCACGGGCGGGCCAGCGAGAGCCCCCCGATGAGCTGGCCCTTCTACGTACGCCACTTCGACGACACCGGGCAGCAGCGACGCGACGAGAAGTACGTGCCCGAGCGGGACGGCGTCCTGTACCCGCGGGCGGCCACGCTCGGCGGTTGCACCGCGCACAACGCGATGATCACGATGTACCCGCACGACGCCGACTGGGACGGCATCGCCCGGCTCACCGGTGACCGCAGCTGGCGCGCCGCGGCGATGCGGCGCTGGTTCGAACGGCTCGAGGCGTGCTCCTACGTCGACCGGCCGCGCGTGCTGCCCCGCAACCACCTGCTGGCCCGCCTGGTCGCGCGGCTGCCGTGGACCAGCGACCGGTACGTCAACCGCGGCAGGCACGGCTTCGACGGGTGGCTGACCACCAGCCTGCCCGACCCGAAGCTGGCGGTGGGCGACCCCGAGGTGGTCTCGGTCGTGACGTCGGCCGTGCTGCGCGATCTGGGCGACTTCCTCCGGCGGCCGCTGCGCCCGTGGGAGGGCCTCGACGCGTTCGTCGACCCCAACAGCTGGCAGGTGCGCAAGACCCCCGACGGCGCCTGGTTCATCCCGCTCGCCGTCCGGAAGGGGCACCGCAACGGCACCCGCGAGCGGATCCGCGAGGTGGCCGCGCGACTGCCCGACCGGCTCGAGGTGCGCACCGGTGCCCTGGTCACGAAGGTGCTCTTCGCCGCGGACGGCACGACCGCCCGCGGGATCGAGTACCTGCCGCAGCCGCACGCCTACCGGGTGTCTCCCGCCGCCGACCCCGGTCCGGACGCGCCGGCGGTGCGGGTGCTCGTCCGCCGGGAGGTGATCCTGGCCGCCGGCGCGTTCAACACCCCGCAGCTGCTCAAGCTCTCCGGCGTCGGGCCGAAGGCCGAGCTCGACCGGTTCGGCATCCCGTGCCGGGTCGACCTGCCCGGGGTGGGGGAGAACCTGCAGGACCGCTACGAGGTCGGCGTCGTCAGCCGGATGCGCACGGACTTCACGCTGCTGAAGGGCCTCACCTTCCGGCCGCCCGCGCCGGGGGAGCAGCCCGATCCCGCCTTCGTGGAGTGGGGCGAGGGCAGGGGCGTCTACACGACCAACGGCGCGCTGCTGGGCGTCGTCCGCCGGTCCCGGCCGGAGCTGGCGAGCCCCGACCTGTTCGTCTTCGGGCTGCCGGCGCGCTTCACCGGGTACTACCCCGGCTACTCGGCCGAGCTGGCGCAGCACACCGACGTGTTCACCTGGGCGGTGCTCAAGGCGCACACCGCCAACCGCGCCGGCAGCGTGCTGCTGCGCTCGGCCGATCCGCGGGACCCCCCGGACATCCGGTTCCGCTACTTCGAGGAGGGCAGCGACACCGAGGGCGCCGACCTGGACGCGGTCGTGGCCGGCATCGAGGTGGCCCGCTCGATCATGCACCGGCTCGGCGACCTCGTGGAGGGCGAGCTGGTGCCCGGGGACGACGTCCGGACGCCGGCGGCGCTGCGTTCCTTCGTGCGCGACCAGGCCTGGGGCCACCACGCCTCGTGCACCTGCGCGATGGGCCCGGCCGACGATCCGCGGGCCGTGGTCGGCAGCGACTTCCGCGTGCACGGGACGACGAACCTGCGGGTCGTCGACGCGTCGATCTTCCCGCGCATCCCCGGCTTCTTCCTCGTCACCGCGATCTACATGGCGGCCGAGAAGGCGAGCGCCGTCATCGCCGCGGCCGCCTCCTCCGTCGTCCCCGTTCCGGTGGCAGTGCCGTCCCGCGCCGACCTGCGGCGCGTGCTCGATCTGCTGCCCCGTCCGCGCAAGCCGCACCGTGCCCCGGCCGTGCCCGGGGTCCGAGCCGCACAGGAGAAGCCATGAGCACCGAGATCTCTGGATCGACCGGCGTCAGCAGGGCGTCCGTGCCCCAGCCGCGGATCGCCGCCGACGGCTACCCGTCGGTGCCGTCCGCGGGGACTGGACCGACGCCGCCCCCCGTGCCCGGCGGGGACTACCGCAGGACGCCGTTCTGGCGGGTCTACGACAGCGTCGCGCAACTGATCGACCTCCGGCGCGGCTGGGACAAGCTGCCGGTGCCCGCCGGGCTGGCCGTCCTGATCGGCATCCGGAACATCCTGCGGCAGCGCAACCTGCAGGACCCGTCGACGATTGTGCCCATCGTGAACGCCGCGCCGGTGCCCGAGCGCACCCCCGGGTACCTGACCGCGCGCAGCGTCGACGGCACCTACAACGACCTCGACCACCCGGACATGGGCCGGGCCGGTGCCCGCTTCGGCCGCAACATCTCGCTGGACGCGGTGCTGCCGGTGACCCCGGAGCAACTCCTGGAGCCCAGCCCCCGCGAGGTCAGCCGCCGGCTGCTCACCCGCACGACCTTCCTGCCGGCCACGAGCATCAACACGATGGCCGCGTCGTGGCTGCAGTTCATGATCCACGACTGGTTCACCCACGGGGAGGGGGACACCTCGCGCCTGGTCGACATCCCGCTGGAGCCCGGCGACCCCTGGTACGAGAACCCGATGCGGATCCCGCGGATCAAGAACGACCCGACCCGCCCGACCGACGCGACCGGGCCGATCACCACGGTCAACGACGTGACCCACTGGTGGGACGGCTCGTCGATCTACGGCTCGTCGGCCGACGAGCAGCGTCGGGCGCGGTCGGGTGAGGGAGGGAAGCTGCGGCTCACCGCGGACGGTCAGCTCCCGTTCCCCGACGACCCGGCGCTCGACCCGACCATGAAGCCCGGCTGGTGGACCGGCCTGGGCATGCTGATGACGCTGTTCGCCCGCGAGCACAACGCGGTCTGCGACGCGCTGGCCGCCGGCTACCCGCAGTGGGACGACGAGGAGCTGTTCCAGCGGGCCCGGCTGGTGGTCGCCGCGCTGCTGGCCAAGATCCACACCGTCGAGTGGACGCCGGCCGTCATCAGCCACCCGACCACCGTGTTCGCGCTGCGGGCCAATTGGTTCGGCGTCGCCGGGGAGCGGATCGCCCGCACGTTCGGCCGGATCAGCTCCAGCGAGGTGATCAGCGGCATCCCCGGTGCTGCGACCGAGCACTACGGCGTCCCGTTCTCGCTGACCGAGGAGTTCACCAGCGTCTACCGCATGCACCCGCTGCTGCCCGACGACTTCGACCTGCGCACGGCCGCGGCCGACCGCCCACTGGCGACGCTCGGTTTCCGGGCGCTCTCCGGGCCGCACTCGAAGGAGGTCGCGGCGCAGTACGCGCTCGGCGACCTCTTCTACTCCTTCGGGACGACCCACCCCGGGGCGATCGTGCTGCGCAACTACCCGAAGTTCCTGCAGGAGTACGAGCGCCCCGACGGCAAGACGATCGACCTGGCCTCGACCGACCTGGTGCGCGTCCGCGAGCTCGGCGTCCCGAGGTACTGCGAGTTCCGGCGGCTGCTGCATCTGGCCGTGCCGGCCACCTTCGCCGAGCTGACCGACGACGCCGGCCTCGCCGCCGACATGGAGGCGCTCTACGGCGACATCGAGCAGGTCGACCTGATGGTCGGGCTGTTCGCGGAGAAGCGGCCGACGGGGTTCGCGTTCAGCGACACCGCGTTCCGCATCTTCATCCTGATGGCCTCGCGCCGGCTCAACAGCGACCGGTTCTTCACCCGTGACTTCCGGCCGGAGGTCTACTCGCCGATCGGGATGAGCTGGGTGCGCGACAACGACATGCGCACCGTGCTGCTGCGGCACCTCCCGGAGCTGCGGCCGGCGCTGCGGCACAGCGACAACGCCTTCGCCCCCTGGGCGCGCGTGACCGGCTGATGCGGAGCGGGTTCGTGCGCGGCACGCGCACGAACCCGCTCCCGTGGGTCAGGTCGCGGCCCGCTCGCGGGCGGCGAGCTCGCGCTTGAGCACCTTGCCGGCCGCCGAGACCGGGATGGCGTCGATGAAGACGACGTCGCGCAGCCGCTTGTACGGCACGACGTGCGCGTTCACCGCGGCGATCACCGACTCGACGGTCAGCGCCGCCCCGGCGTCGTCGGCCTTGCGGACGACGTAGGCGACGGGCAGCTCGCCCGCGTCCTCGTCGGGCCGCCCGACCACGGCCGCGCCGGCCACCCCGGGCACGGCGAACAGGTGCTCCTCGAGCTCGCGCGGGAACACGTTGTAGCCCTTGTAGAGCAGCATGTCCTTGGTGCGGTCGACGATCGAGAGGTAGCCGTCCTCGTCGAGGATCCCGACGTCGCCGGAGTGGAACCAGCCGTCGGCGTCGATCGCCTCCGCGGTCGCCTCGGGCCGGTGGGCGTACCCGCGCATGACCTGCGGGCCGCGGATGCAGACCTCGCCGCGCTCGCCGACGGGCAGCGGGTCGCCGCCGCCGAGGGGCCGGATGCTGATCTCGGTGTCGAAGACCGGCACGCCGACGGTGCCGGGCTTGCGGGTGCCCGACTGGAACGCGGGGTTGCCGGTCGCCTGCATGGTGACCTCGGTGAGCCCGTAGCCCTCGCCGATCGTCGCGCCGGGCAGCAGCGCCTTCAGCCGCTCGATCAGCGGCACCGGCAGCGGGGCGGCGCCGCTGGCGATGCCGCGGACGCTGGACAGGTCGGCGCCCTCGATGCCCGGCACCTGCAGCAGCGCCACGAACACCGGCGGCGCGCCACCGATGCTGGTGACGCGGTGACGGACGGCGTCCTCGACGTACTTCACCGGGTCGAAGCGCATGTGGATGACCGTCGTCGTGCCGCTCATCACCATGCCGTTGAGGTAGCCGATCGCGCCCATGGCGTGGAACCACGGCGTCAGGTTGATGACGGTCGCGGTGCCCAGCCGGGTGGTGAACTCGTCGTGGCTGCCGATCTGGTCGAGCGTGACGTCGCCGTGCTCGTCGAGCACCGGCAGGGACCCCGAGGTCCAGCAGGCCGACTGCAGCACGTTGGTGACGACGTTGCGGTGCGGCAGCTCGACGCCCTTGCTGACGCCCGTCGTCCCGCCGGTGTACGCCAGGTGCGCGAGGTCGCCGGAGGGGTCGATCGCGGCGTCGAGGTTCCGGTCGGTGGGGTCGCCGGCCAGCGCATCGGCGAGGTCGAACTCGCCCTCGGCCACCTCGACGCGGGCGGCGAAGTCGAGGGTGTGGGCCTCGCCGGTGACGACGACGGTCTCGACCGGGGTGGCGGCCAGGGCCGAGCGCACCAGGGGCAGCACCTGGTCCCAGGTGACGATCACGCGGGCGCGGGCGTCGGTCACCTGCGCGGCCAGGTCGGCCGCCGGCAGCAGCGGGTTGGTCGGGGAGAAGGTGGCCCCGGCCAGCAGCACGCCGTAGTAGACCGCCGGGTACTGCCGGCAGTTGGGCATGTGGACGGCGACGACGTCGCCGCGGCCGATGCCCTGATCGGCCAGCCAGCCGGCGATCGCGTGGGCCCGCCGGCCGAGCTCCTCGTAGCTGAGGGGCACCTCGTGGTCGATGTAGGCCGTCCGGTCACCCCACCGGCGGACCGCCGCCCGCAGGATCGACCCGACCGGCACCTCGGGGTACTCGAGGGACCGGGGCAACCCCGGCGGCCAGCTGGCCGCGGCGGATGCGGGGGCGGACTGCGTGGCGGTCATGCGCAACCTCTCGTCGACGATCACAGACCCCCAGGGTGGCTCAGCTCACACACCGTGTCGAGTACCGGGGTGTCTGTGAGGATGTGGGGATGAGCGACCAGCGCACGGCCCTCGTCCTCGGCGGCGGCGGGATCACCGGCATCGCGTGGGAGATCGGCGTCCTCGCCGGCCTGGCCGAGGCGGGCGTCGACCTGAGCAGCGCCGACTACGTCGTCGGCACCTCGGCGGGGTCGGTCGTCGGCGCCCAGGTGACCAGCGGCGCGGAGCTCGAGGCGATGTACGGCCGCCAGCTCGCGCCGGCCACGGGGGAGAAGGCGGCGCGGCTGGACCGCGGCACCCTCGCGCGGTTCGGCTGGGCGATGCTGCGCACCCGCGGCGACCACCCGGCCTTCCGCCGCCGGATCGGGGCGCTCGCGCTCGCCGCCGAGAAGGCCGGGCTCACGCCGTCGGAGCAGGAGCGGCTGGAGGTCATCGGGGCGCGGTTGATCAGCACCGAGTGGCCGGAGCGGTCCTTCGCCGTCACCGCCGTCGAGGCGGAGACCGGGGAGTTCCGCACCTTCGACCGCAGCTCCGGCGTGCCGCTGGTGTCGGCGGTCGCGGCGAGCTGCGCGGTGCCCGGCGTCTACCCGCCCGTGAGCATCGACGGGCGCCGCTACGTCGACGGCGGCATGCGCTCGGCGGCCAACGCCGACCTCGCGCAGGGCTACGACCGGCTCGTCGTCCTCGCCCCGATCCCGCGCGGGATCGGCCCCATGGCCAGCGTCGACGCCCAGGTCACCGGCCTGGTGGCTCGGGTCGCCGTCGTCTCGCCGGACGCGGCGAGCAGGACCGCGATCGGCAAGAACGTGCTCGACCCCGCGGCGCGGGCCCCCTCGGCGCAGGCCGGCCGGAAGCAGGCCGCGTCGGTGGTGGAGCAGGTCGCCGAGGTCTGGAACGGCTGACTGATGGAGTCGCTCGGTGCCGGTTTCCGCGCTCGAGCGACTCCATCAGCCGCTCAGACGACGGGTTCGGCCACCAGCGAGCCGGCGGAGTGCTCCTGCCGCAGCGTCGTCTTGAGGATCTTGCCGCTCGGGTTGCGGGGGAGCGCCGCGACGATCGAGTACTCGCGCGGGTTCTTGTAGCGGGCCAGCTTCTCCTGGCACCAGGCGGAGAGCTCGGCCGGAGTGGGCGGGTCGGCCTCGTCCCGGGGCGCGACGATCGCCAGCGGAGCCTCGCCGTACCGGTCGTCAGGGACGCCGATCAGCGCGACCTCGCCGACCTTCGGGTGCGCGGCGAGCACGTCCTCCACCTCGGCGCAGTAGATGTTCTCGCCGCCCGAGATGATCATGTCCTTCTTGCGGTCGACGACATAGAAGTAGCCGTCCTCGTCCTCGCGGACCAGGTCGCCGGAGTGGAACCAGCCGCCGGCGAATGCATCCGCCGTCGCCTCCGGCTTGTTCCAGTACTCCTTCATCACCATCGGGCTGCGGTACACGATCTCGCCGACCTCGCCGCGCGGCACGTCGTTCATCGCCTCGTCGACCACCCGCACCTCGACGTTGAGCATCGGGGTGCCCACGGAGCCGATCTTGCGCACCGAGTCCTCGCCGCGGAGCAGGCAGGTGACGGGACTGCACTCGGTCTGCCCGAACGCCGTCGTCACCTCGGCCTGCGGGAACGTGTCGATCATCGTGCGCAGCAGCGTGGTCGACGCCGGCGCGGCGCCCCACGAGATGCGCCGCAGGCAGGAGAGGTCGCGGTCGGCGATGCCCGGCACCGCGACGACGGCGGCCCACATGGCCGGCACGAGGAAGATGCTGTTGACCCGCTCGCGCTCGATCATGTCCAGCGTCGCCACCGGGTCGAACCCGCCCGACCGGATGATCACGTGCACGCCGCCGAGCAGCAGCGGCGGCAGGCCCCCGGCCAGCCCGGCGATGTGGAACATCGGCGCGCCCGGCACCCCGACCTTCTCGGTCGCCACGTCGACGCCGAGCGTGGCGATCTGGCTGAACGCGTGCATGAGCAGGTTGTGGTGGGTCAGCACCGCGCCCTTCGGGTGCCCGGTCGTGCCGGAGGTGTACATGATGAAGGCAGGCGCACGCTCGTCGACAGCGACGTCCAGGGGGTCGCTGCCGGCCGCGGCCAGGGCCGCCTCGTAGTCGTCGCCGATCACCAGCGTGCTGCGCACGCCGGGCGCCTGCGCCCGGGCCTTGGCCCCGACCTCGGCCAGGGCGGCGTCGGTGATCAGCGCGACCGTGCCGCTGTCGTTCAGCACGTAGGCGACCTCGTCGGCAACCAGCCGGAAGTTGACCGGGACGACGATCGCCCCCAGCCGGACGCCCGCCAGGAAGGCCTCCCACACCTCCATGCCGTTGAGCGCCAGCACCGCCACCCGGTCACCGGCGCCGACGCCGCGCTCCCGCAGCGCCCGGGCCAGCCGCGTCACCCGCTCGTCGAGCTCGCCGTAGGTGCGCCCGGTCCCCTCGAAACGCAGGGCCACCGCCCCCGCCGTGGCGCGGGCGTGGCGGGCGAGCTGGTCGCTCATGGTCATGCCGCGGCCCTGCAGGACGGGGATCGAGACGCTCACGGGCACTCCTTGCGGCGGGCGGATGTGATCCGCATCATGCTCTCCGTCGCCGTTCGCGCCGGTCAACCCTGACTGCCTCCCGCGGGTTGCCCGTCGCCCCCGAACAGGGCGGTCACGGCGAGACCTTTCCAGAGGCCCAGGTGCGGGTCGGTGGACGGCGGGCGGTCCTCGAACGCGTAGACGATCGCGACCCCGCGCATGCTGGTGAACAGCAGCTCGCAGAGCTCCGCGTAGAGCGGGGCGGCCGCGATCTCGGGCCCCCAGATCTCGTCGGCCACCGCCCGGATCGCCGCGCGCAGCCGCCGCTCCTCGGCCCGCAGCGCCGCGCGCAGGTCGGGGTCGGTGCGGGCCGCCGTCCAGAGTTCCATCGCCGCCCAGAACGGGGGCTCCTGGAAGGTCGCCCACATCAGGTCGATCGCCCGGTCGACCCGTTCGCGGCCGGCCGGCTGGTCGGCCATCAGCGACGCCGCGCGGCCCCGGACCTCCTCCAGCACCGTCACCGACAGGTGGCGCGCGGCGGCCACCAGCAGCTCGGCCCGCGACGGGAAGTGGTGCAGCAGCCGGCCGCGGGAGACGCCGGCGCGAGCCTGGACGGCCAGGGTCGAGGCGCCCGCGTAGCCGTCGGTCACGAGGCACTCGACCGCCGCGTCGAGGATCAGCAGCCGGCTGTCGGCGGTCCGTTCCGAGCGCGTGCGGGGTCCGGGCGGGACGTCGTCCGCGGCGACCGGCTCGGCGCTCATCGCGCGAGCGTAGGCCGCGGCCGGGGCGGTGAACAGTCACCGTTGACCGTTTGGTGTGATCGGTGCCACGCTGCGAGCGACTGATGGAGTCGCAGGGTGACGGGAACCGTCACCGAGCGACTCCGTCGACTCCCGGACGACGACGAGAGGCGACCCCCGCGTGGACTTCGACGACACCCCCGAGGAAGCCGAGTACCGGGCGCACGTGCGGGTTCTGCTCGAGCAGCACGCCGGTGAACTGCTGCACGTGAGCGCCGGCGAGTCGGTCGACCCGTCGACCCATCAGGCCGGGTTCCGCGCGACGCAGCGGGTGCTCGCCGAGGCCGGGCTGATCGGCATCACCTGGCCCCGGGAGTTCGGTGGCGACGGCGGCACGCTGGTGCAGCAGGCGATCGCGGGCCAGGAGTTCGCCCGCGCCCGCATCCCGACCCTGATCAACCACATCGGCATCGGCATGTGCGGTCCGACGGTGATCGCGCACGGCAGCGACGACCAGAAGGCGCGCTACCTCGCCCGGCTGCTGCGGGCCGACGACGTGTGGTGCCAGCTGTTCAGCGAGCCGGCGTCCGGCTCCGACCTGGCGGCACTGCGCACGACCGCCGTCCGCGACGGCGACGACTGGGTCGTCAACGGGCAGAAGGTCTGGACGACGCTGGCGCACGTCGCCGATTACGGCATCCTGCTCACCCGCACCGACCCCGAGCGGCCCAAGCATGCGGGCCTCACCATGTTCGTCGTCGACATGCACGCCCCCGGTGTGACCGTCCGGCCGCTGCGCCAGATGGCCGGCGGGGCAGGGTTCAACGAGGTGTTCTTCGACGACGTCCGCATCCCGGACGCCGAGCGGCTCGGCGAGCCCGGCGAGGGCTGGCGGGTCGCGCTGACCACCCTGATGAACGAGCGGGTCGCCATCGGCGGCGCCGGCAGCGACATCGGCGTCCCCGTCGAGACGTTCGCCGCGCACGCCCGCGAGCGGCTCCCCGCCCTTACCGGCGACCGGCAGGTGCTCGCCCGGCAGGCGGTGGGCCGCGCCGTCGTCGCCTCGCTGGCCACCCGCTACACCGGCTACCGCCGGTTCACCGTGCTCAGCCAGGGTGGGCTGCCCGGCCCCGAGGCCAGCGCCGGGAAGCTCGGCGGCACCACCGCCGGCCGGCTCGTGGCCGACGCCGGGGTGCGGCTGCTCGGGGACGACGCCGTGTACGACGCGGCCACCGACGGCGACGCCACCTGGCAGCGCCAGCAGGCGTACATGCCCGGGCTGGCGATCGCCGGCGGCACCGACCAGGTGCTGCGCAACATCCTCGGCGAGCGGGTGCTGGGCCTGCCGCCGGAACCGCGGGCCGACAAGTCGGGCCCCTTCTCCGGAGGCACGCGATGAACTTCGACCTCGGCACCGACCAGCGCGACGCCGCCGCGGGGGCGCGCGCGTTCTTCAGCGGCTCGGCGTCCCCGGCCGCGGCCCGCGCCGCGCTCGAGGGCGGCGCGATCGAGCCCGGCCACAAGGCGCTGGCCGAGATCGGGTTCCTCGGCATCACGGTCGCGGAGGACGCCGGCGGCGCGGGCGGGTCGCTGCTCGACCTGGCCGTCGTCGCGGAGCAGGGCGGTGCGGTGCTGGCCGGACCGTCCCTGGTGACGGCGGCGCGGGCCGCCGTCCTGCTGGCCGGCGTCCCCGACCTGGCGGCGCAACTGGCCGACGGGTCGACGGCGTTCGCCGTGCTCGACGGGCCGGCCGACGGCTCGCACCCCTCGATCGACGCGGCCGGCGCGACCACGTTCCTGGCGTTCGACGGCGGCGCGCTGGTCGTCGGGCAGGGCGAGGCCACCGCCGGGCAGCCGATGGACGCCACCCGCGGCCTGGCCTCGGTCCGACTCACCGACCGCCGGGTGCTGCGCGAGGACGCCGGGGAGCTCTGGGCGCGGGCGCGGCAGGTCGCCGCCGTGGTGCTCGCCGCGGAGGACCTGGGCGCCGCCGACCGCGCCGTGCAGCTGGGTGTCGCCTACGCCAAGGAGCGGCAGGCGTTCGGGCGGGCGATCGGCTCGTACCAGTCGGTGAAGCACATGCTGGTCGACGCCTGGGTCGGGGTCGACCAGCTGCGCTCGCTGGTGTGGTGGGCGGCCTGGGCCGCCGACGCCGCGCCCGACGAGCTGCCGCTGGCGGCCGCGGCGGCGAAGGCCTACGCGGCGCAGACGTTCGAGCGGGCGGCCGAGACGCTGATCCAGGTGCACGGGGGCATCGGCTTCACCTGGGAGCACGATGCGCACCTCTACTGGCGGCGTGCGAAGGTCGACCGGCTGCTGCTGGGCGACGAGGCCGAGCACCTCGACGCCGTCGCCCGGCTGGTGGAGGCCGGCGCCCTGCGCGCCTGACCGACCGGGACCGACGAGAGGGGCAGGGCCACGAAGCTCACCGAGATCCGCTACGAGGTGGCCGACGGCGTCGCGACCGTGACGCTCGACCGGCCCGACCACCGCAACGCGTTCAGCGGCACGATGGCCGACGAGCTCGCCCACGCCGCGGGTCAGGCGGACGCCGACGACGACGTCCGCGTCGTTTTGGTGACCGGCGCGGGCCGCGACTTCTGCGTGGGCGCCGACCTCAGCGGCGGCCGCGACACCTTCAACGGCAACCGGCTGGAGAGCCGTCCGCCGGGGCTGCTGAGCCAGACGATCGGCGGCGTCCCCCGCGACCGCGGCGGGGTCGCCTCGCTGGCGTTCGCCGCGCTGCGCAAGCCGGTGATCGCCGCGATCAACGGCACCGCGGTCGGCATCGGCGCGACGATGACCCTGCCGATGGACGTCCGGCTCGCCGCCGGATCGGCCCGCTTCGGGTTCCCGTTCGTCCGCCGCGGCATCCTGCCCGAGGCGGCGTCGGGCTGGTTCCTGCCCCGGGTGGTCGGCATCAGCCAGGCGATGGAGTGGGTCGCGACCGGCCGCATCTTCGACGCCGCCGAGGCGCTGCGCGGCGGCCTGGTGGCCCGCGTGCTCCCCGACGACGACCTGCTCCCCGCCGCGCGGGCGCTGGCCGCCGAGATCGTCGACAACACCTCCGGGGTGGCCGTCGCGGCGACCCGGCAGCTGCTCTGGTCGATGCTCGGGGCGCCGTCGCCGTGGGATTCCCACCGGCTGGAGTCGAAGGCGCTGATGGAGCTCGGTGGCAGCCCCGACGCGGCCGAGGGCGTGATGTCCTTCCTCGAGAAGCGGCCGCCGCAGTTCGGCGAGGGGCTCGGCCCGGGATCGGTCGCCGAGGTGCCCCGCTGGCCGCTGCCGCCGGACGACGTCCAGCCGGGCTGACCCGTGGCCGTCTACGCGGTCACCATGGTGTGCGGACCGGGCTGGGACGCCGGCCGGCCGCGCCGTGAGCAGCCGGGCTGGGCCGAGCACGCCGCGTTCATGGACGGCCTGGTCGCCGACGGCTTCGTCGTCCTCGGTGGCCCGATCGGCGACGGAGTGGACGTGCTGCTGGCCGTCGAGGCGGCCGACGAGGCGGAGATCGTCGAGCGCCTGCACGCCGACCCCTGGATGCCGACCGGGCAGCTCGCGATCGGTGAGATCAGGCCCTGGACGATCTGGCTCGACGGCCGCCGTCCCTGACCGTCGCCGTCTGGCCGCACCCGTCGGAGGGGCAGGATCGGCGGTGTGGACACCGAGATCACGCTGCGGGTCGACGGGGCGGCGCACCCGCTGACCGTCGACACCCGCACCACCCTGCTCGACGCGCTCCGGGAGCGGCTGCGCAACACCAGCCCGAAGAAGGGCTGCGACCACGGCCAGTGCGGCGCGTGCACCGTGCTGCTCGACGGCCGCCGGGTGAACAGCTGCCTGGTCCTCGCGGTCACGGTCGGGGACGCCGAGGTGACCACGTCCGACGGGCTCGCCACGGACGACCGGCCGCACGCGCTGCACCGCTCGTTCGTCGAGCACGACGCCTTCCAGTGCGGCTACTGCACGCCCGGCCAGGTCTGCTCGGCGGCCGGGATGCTCGCCGAGGCCCGCGCCGGCTGGCCCAGCGCGGTGAGCGACGACGGCGAGATCGACCTCACCGACGCCGAGATCCGCGAGCGCATGAGCGGCAACCTCTGCCGCTGCGCCGCCTACGCCAACATCGTGCCCGCCGTGGCCGCGGTCGCCGCCGACGAGGGGGTCCGGCGGTGAGGGAGTTCCGCTACGAGCGGGCGGACGACGTCGACGGCGCCGTGGCCCTGCTGGCCGGCAACCCGTCCGGCGCCTTCCTCGGCGGGGGCACGAACCTGGTCGACCTGATGAAGCTCGGTGTCGCGACGCCCGATCTGCTGGTCGACGTCCGCGAGCTCACGTCGGCCGAGGTCACCGACCTGCCGGACGGCGGGCTGCGGATCGGCGCCGCCGTCCCGAACGCCGACCTGGCCGCCGACGCCCGCGTGCGCGAGCGCTTCCCCGTCCTCTCGCAGGCGCTGCTGGCCGGCGCCTCCGGGCAGCTGCGCAACCGGGCCACCACCGGCGGCAACCTGCTGCAGCGCACCCGGTGCGGCTACTTCACCGACATCACCGTGCCGTGCAACAAGCGGGAGCCGGGCAGCGGGTGCGGCGCGCTCGGGGGGCCGCACCGCAACCACGCGATCCTCGGCCAGACCCTCGAGGGCCCGGGCACCTGCATCGCGACGCACCCCTCCGACATGGCCGTGGCCCTGGCCGCCCTCGACGCCGTCGTCCGCGTGACCGGGCCCGACGGCGAGCGGGAGGTGCCGATGGCGGACCTGCACCGCCTGCCCGGCGACGACCCGTCGCGGGACACGACGCTGCGGCACGGCGAGCTGATCACCGCCGTCGACGCGCCGGCCCTGGGCTTCCCGTCCCGCTACCGGAAGGTCCGAGACCGCGCCTCGTTCGCGTTCGCCCTGGTCAGCGTCGCGGCCGCGGTGCGGGTCGACGACGGCGTGGTCGCCGACGTGCGGCTCGCGCTCGGCGGCGTCGCGCACAAGCCGTGGCGGGCGCGGGTCGCGGAGGACGCGCTGCGCGGGCAGCCGGCCACCGAGGCCGCGTTCACCGCCGCGGCCGACGCCGAACTCGCCGCCGTCGCCCCGCTGCGGGACAACGGGTTCAAGGTGCCGCTGGCCCGCAACCTCGTCGTCCGCACCCTGCTGGACCTGGCGGAGGGATCCCGATGACCACCATCGACCGGCTGGTCGGCGCCGGCATCGACCGCATCGACGGGCCCGCGAAGGTCCGCGGCACGGCGCCCTACGCCTTCGAGCACGACCCGGGCGAGCCGATCGCGCACCTCGCGGTCGTGCAGAGCACGGTCAACAACGGCCGGGTCACCGGCATCGACGCGTCGGCGGCCGAGGCGATGTCCGGAGTCCTCGTCGTCCTCACGCCGGAGAACGCGCCGCGCCTGGTCGGCGAGCTCTCCTCCGACCTGCCGGTGCTGCAGTCGCACGACGTCCACTACTCGGGGCAGATCGTGGCCGCCGTCGTCGCCGAGACGTCGGAGATCGCGAAGGCGGCCGCCGCCGTGGTGGACGTCGAGTACGACGCGCAGCCGCCGGACGTCGTCCTGACCGCCGACCGCGACGACCTGTACGCGCCCGAGCAGGTCATGGCCGGGTTCGCGACCGACTCGGTGATCGGCGACGTCGGCAGCGCGCTGGCCGCCGCCGCGGTGACCGTCGACGCCACCTACGAGACGCCGACCGAGCACAACAACCCGATCGAGATGCACACCTCGATGGCCCGCTGGGACGGCGACTCGCTGACCCTGTGGGACGCCAACCAGGGCCCGCACACCATCGTGCGCGACCTGGCCACGGGCTTCGGTCTGGAGCCGGCGCAGGTGCGGGTGATCTCGCCCTACGTCGGAGGCGCGTTCGGGTCGAAGGCGTTCGCGCACCCCAACCAGATCCTCGCCGCGATGGCCGCGCGGGTGGTGCGCCGGACGGTCGTGTTCGAGCTGACCCGGCGGCAGATGTTCAGCCTCGTCGGGCACCGGACGCCGACCATCCAGCGGCTCCGGCTGGGGGCCGACGCCGACGGACGGCTCACCGCGCTCAGCCACGAGGTGGTCGAGCACACGTCGACGATCAGCGAGTTCGCCGAGCAGACCGCGACCTGCACCCGCGTGCTCTACGCAGGGGCGAACCGGCGGACGACGCACCGGCTGGGCCGCCTCGACGTGCCGCCGCCGACGATCATGCGGGCGCCGGGGGAGACGCCCGGCATGTTCGCGCTGGAGTCGGCGATGGACGAGCTCGCGGTCGCCCTCGGCATCGACCCGGTCGAGCTGCGCATCCGCAACGAGCCGTCGCAGGACCCGGAGCGGAACGTGCCGTGGTCGAGCCGGCACCTGGTCGAGTGCCTGCGCACCGGCGCCGAGCGGTTCGGCTGGGCCGGCCGCGACCTGCGCCCGCGCATGCGCACCGAGGGGCGCTGGCTGATCGGCACGGGCGTCGCCGCGGCGACCTACCCGACCCGCCGTCGCAAGGCCGAGTGCCGCATCTCGGTGGACGGTCGCGGACACCATGTCGTCGAGATCGACGGCTCCGACATCGGCACCGGCGCGTGGACGACGCTCTCGCAGATCGCCGCCGACGCGCTCGGGGTCGGCATGGACGCCGTCGAGCTGCGGATCGGCGACAGCCGGCTGCCCTTCGCCGGTGGGGCGGGCGGCTCGACGGGGCTGGCGTCGTGGGGGTCGGCGATCGTGCTCACCGCCCGCGAGCTGCGCCGGCGGATCGACGACGAGTACGGCGGCCAGGTGCCGGCCGACGGCGTGGTCGTCGACGGCGGCGTGGACGGGGCCTCACCGCACGCGGAGACGCACTCGATGCACGCGTTCGGCGCGCACTTCGTCGAGGTGCGGGTCGACCAGGACACCGGCGAGGTGCGGGTGCCGCGGGCGACCAGCGTCTACGACGCCGGCACGATCGTGAACGCGAAGACGGCGCGCTCGCAGTTCCTCGGCGGCTTCAGCATGGGCGTCTCGATGGCCCTGCACGAGGAGACGCTGGTCGATCCGCGGTTGGGCCACTACGTCAACCACGACCTGGCCGGGTACCACATCGCCACCAACGCCGACATCGGCGAGCTCGACATCAGCTGGCTCGACGAACCCGACGAGCTGGCCAACGAGCTCGGCCTGAAGGGGATCGGCGAGATCGGCATCACCGGTGCCGCTGCCGCCGTCGCCAATGCGTACTGGCACGCGACCGGCCTGCGGATCCGCGACCTGCCGATCACGCCCGACAAGTACTTCCGGGAGCTCGGCCTCGCCTGAGTCCGTCGTGCGAACGGTGTGCGCCAGGCAGCAGCTTTCCCGCAGGAACTGCCGGTCAGCGCACACCGTTCCGGAAGCTCAGGGAGCCGTCCCGTCGAGGTGGCGGAGGAGGGTCTCGCCGAGGTTGCGCATCGCGGCGACCTGGGCGGGGGAGAGCTGGTCGAACAGGTGCGTGCGCACGCTCTCGACGTGGATCGGTGCGGCGGCCTCCAGCGCGGCGAACCCGTCGTCGGTGAGGACGGCGAGCTGCCCGCGCCCGTCGCTCTCGCAGACCTGGCGGCGCACCCAGCCCCGCTCCTCGAGCCGCGAGACCGCGTGCGAGAGCCGGCTGCGGGAGGAGAGGCACCGGTCGGCCAGTTCGCTCATGCGCATCGCGCGCCCGGGCGCCTCGGACAGGGCGACCAGCACCTCGTAGTAGGCGTGCGAGATGCCGGTCTGGTGGGTGAGGTCGCGGTCGAGCCGGTCCATGAGCAGCTGGGCGCTGTAGAGCCAGGCGCGCCACGCCTTCTGCTCCTCGGCGTCGAGCCAGCGGGGGCCGCCCTCGGGGGCCCCCGACCCAGCCTTCGCCTCCTGTGAGGCGGCCCACACCTGCGATGTCATGGCCCGAGTCTACTGGCGGAATAGTCAAGCCTTCAACTACGCTACGGTCGAGCGGAAGGTCAAAGGCTCAACTACTTGGAGGTTCCTCTCATGACCCAGAGCACCGTCACCCAGATCCCCGGCTACGTCGTCGGCACGTGGGACATCGACGCCGCCCACTCCACCGTCGGCTTCTCCGTCCGCCACATGATGGTCAGCAAGGTCCGTGGCTACTTCCGCGACTTCTCCGGCGAGGTCGTCACCGCCGAGGACCCGGCGCAGTCCACCGTCACCGCCACGATCGACCTCGGCTCGATCGACACCCGCCAGGAGCAGCGTGACGCGCACATCCGCTCGGCCGACTTCTTCGACGTCGAGAACCACCCGCAGATGACCTTCCGGTCGACCGCGGTGCGCACCGACGGTGCCGACTGGGTCGTCGACGGCGAGCTGTCCCTCAAGGGCAACACCAAGCCGGTCTCCCTGACGCTGGAGCTCAACGGCTTCGGCCCCGACGCCTACGGCGGCACGCGCGCCGGCTTCTCCGCCCGCACCGAGATCTCCCGCTCCGCGTTCGGCGTCGACATCCAGATGCCGATGGACGGTGGCGGCGTGGTCGTCGCCGACAAGGTCGCCGTCGAGCTCGAGATCGAGGCCGTGCTCCGCACCGCCTGATCCAGCCGTACCTCCGACGAGGGCCCCGGGCAGCCGCCCGGGGCCCTCGTCGCATGTTCACAGGAAACATTCAGCGCTCTCCTGGGAACCCGGGGTGCTCCCGGTGCGACTGTGGAGACGTGGAGAGGGACAGGTCTGCGCTCGTCCTCTGGCTGGCGACCGTCGGGCGGCTGGTGGTGGGCGGGGTCTTCCTCGTCGCCGGCGCGCTGAAGCTGCCCGACCCCGCGGCCGCCGTCCGGGCGGTGCGCGCCTACCGGTTGCTGCCCGAGTGGCTGGTCGCCCCCGTGGCCTTCGGGCTGCCGGTGGTCGAGATCGCGGTCGGCCTCGCCCTGCTGCTCGGGGTCTTCGTGCGGACGGCGGCCATCGCCTCCTCCGTCATGCTCGTCGTGTACATCGCCGGCGTCGGCTCGGCCTGGGCCCGCGGCCTGCAGATCGACTGCGGCTGCTTCGGCAACGGCGGCCAGGTCGCCGCGGGGCAGACCGCCTACCCGGCCGAGGTGGCCCGCGACGTCGGGCTGCTGATCGTCGCCCTCCTGCTCGCCCGATGGCCGCGGTCGCGACTCGCCCTCGGCACCCACCTCACCGCGCCGCCCACCGAGAAGGAGCTCCTCCGTGCCCGCTGACAAGGGAAAGCGGGCCGCGGCCCAGAAGCGGATCGCCGAGAAGCGGGCCGCCGAGGCACTGGCCCGCGCCCACGCCGAGCGCCGCCGCCGGGTGATCGTCGGGGGAGTGGTCGGTGCGGTGCTCGTCGTGATCGCCGTCATCGTGGTGATCGTCGTCCAGACCCAGCGCACCTCGACCTCGGCGTCGGCCGCCGTCCCGCCGCACACGACCGACGGCGGCAACGTCATCGTCGTCGGCAATGCCGCCGCCCCGGTGACCGTCGACCTCTACGAGGACCTCCAGTGCCCCAACTGCAAGGCGTTCGAGGCCGCGTCGGGCGCGACGCTCGCCAAGCTGGTCGCCGCGGGCACCGTGCAGGCGCACTACCACCCGATGGCGTTCCTGGACACGGCCGCGAACAACAACTACTCGACCCGCGCGCTCAACGCGGCCGCCGTCGTCGTCGGCACGGCCGGCCCCGACGCCTTCCAGAAGTTCCACGACCTGCTCTACGCCAACCAGCCCCCCGAGAAGGGCAGTGGGCTCTCCGACAACCAGCTGATCAGCTACGCCAACCAGGCCGGCGCGACCGGCCCGACCGTGGCCACGCAGATCCGCGACCTCACCTACGGCGACTGGGTCAAGAAGGTCACCGACCAGGCCAGCAAGGACGGCGTCACGGGGACGCCGACGGTCAAGGTGAAGGGCAAGGTGCTCGCCGACCTCTCACCCGCCGGACTCACCGCCGCGGTCGACGCGGCCAAGGGATAGGACACTGGAGCACATGTCGACCTCGACGCTGACCCGCGCCCGTACCCGGTTCCCGTCGTCCGTGCTGGTGGCGATCGGGCTCGCCCTCGGATTCGGGGTCGCCCAGGGCACCGGCATCCGGCCGCTGGGCGGCGCGATCTTCGCCGCGGGTGGCCTCGGCGCGGCCTGGATGTGGCAGAAGCGCCGGGGCTGGGCGGTTGCCGGCGCGCTCGGCGTCCTCTATCTCGGGGCCTTCGTCATGTCGCACGTGCTGGCCCTCGGGCTGGGCTGGCCGGCCTGGCTGTCGGTGAGTCTGGTCACGCTCACCGCCGCCGGGGTGACGTACGGGGTGGCTGACAGCGCTCGGGCGGACGTCGCGACGCGCTGAGCGACTACCATGGGAAGGTCGCCGGGCCGGCGGCCGTTACTCCAGTGAACGGCGCAGACGCGCGCCGGATCCCCGAATGACTCTCTGAGGTGCCTTTTCGCATGCCCACCCGCGACGACCTGCGCAACGTGGCGATCATCGCCCACGTCGACCACGGCAAGACGACCCTGGTCGACGCCCTTCTCCGCCAGGCCGGTGCCCTCGGGCGCGCCAAGGGCGAGGGGACGGACAACGACTCCACGCAGGACCGCGTGATGGACTCGATGGACCTCGAGCGTGAGCGTGGCATCACCATCCTCGCGAAGAACACCGCGATCCACCTCGCCGACGAGAACGGCAACCCCGTCGTCGTCAACATCGTCGACACCCCCGGCCACGCCGACTTCGGCGGTGAGGTCGAGCGCGGCCTGTCGATGGTCGACGGCGTCGTCCTGCTGGTGGACGCCTCCGAGGGCCCGCTGCCCCAGACCCGCTTCGTGCTGCGGAAGGCGCTCGGCAAGGGGATGCCGGTCATCCTCGTGGTCAACAAGACCGACCG
>DASYGS010000130.1:0-39761 GCA_035999465.1 Blastococcus sp.
GTTCACGTTCGACCCCAGCTCGTCGTTCCCGGCCTGGACCGGCGCGGTCACCGCCGACCTGTCGGGCGTCACCCAGTTCGGCGGCAAGACCACGGCGATCGCCAACAGCCCCGTCACCGGCGGCGGCTCCGCGCTCGGCACGCTCGAGTCGTTCTCCCTCGGCAACGACGGCACGATCACCGGCGTGTACTCCAACGGGCTGCGCCAGGCGATCGGGCAGCTCGCGCTGGCCAACTTCGCCAACCCCGGCGGCCTGACGAAGGCGGGCAACAGCTCCTACGTCGTCGGGGACAACTCCGGGGCCCCCCAGATCGGCGTCGCCGGTGCCGGTGGCCGGGGCACCCTCTCGGCCGGCGCGCTGGAGATGTCCAACGTCGACCTCTCGCAGGAGTTCACCGGCCTGATCATCGCCCAGCGCGGTTTCCAGGCGAACAGCAAGGTGATCACGACCTCCGACCAGATCCTCCAGGATCTCGTGCAGATGAAGCAGTAACCAGCGCCGAACCGACCGACGGCCGCACCACCTCCCGGTGGTGCGGCCGTCGTCCGTTGCACCGGACACGGCCACGCGCTGCTCGCCGAGGCCGACCTCGACATCGACGGCTCCGTGAGCGTCACCGAGGCGCACCGGCTCGCCCACGACACCGAGCAGCGACTGATCACCGGGGTGCCCCGGCTCCACTCCGCGGCGATCCACGCCGACCCGGCGCACGGGACGGCGCTCCGCCGTCCTGACGGGCGCAGGCGGGACGACGACGGGCCGGGCACCCCCTACGGGGTGACCGGCCTGTTCGGCTCAAGGGAAGGCGCGAATGCGCCGATGAGAACAGTGCTGTTCCCGGCCGCCGCAGGCCCCCACCGAGCAAGAGGACCGACCCGTGATCCGTGTGACGCGCTTGAACGGCGAGCGGTTCGCGCTCAACCCCGATCTGATCGAGCGGGTCGAGGCCCACCCCGACACGGTGGCCTTCCTCGTCGACGGCACCAAGTACGTCGTCCGGGAGGGCGTGGACGAGGTGCTCACCGAGATCCGCGAGTACCGGGCCGGCATCCTCGCGACCTCCTACGAGATGGACCGGGGCGAGTACCGCTCCCCCGTGCCGGACGACGGCGACGCGGACGTCTCGTCGGTCGTGCCGTTCCCGAGCCGAGAGGAACGCTGACCCATGGATCCGGCAACCCTGATCGGCATCGTCCTCTCGCTGGGCGCGCTGCTGACCACGATGGTCCTCGAGGGCTCCAGCCCCATGGCCATCGTCCTGCTCCCGCCTCTGCTGCTCGTGTTCGGCGGCACCTTCGGCGCGGCCATCGCCGGGTCTGCCATGGCCGACGTGACCAAGATCGGCGGCTGGTTCAAGCTCGCCCTGATGCCGGCCAAGGTGCCGCCGCTGTCCGACCGCATCGCCACCCTGGTCAGCCTCGCCGAGAAGGCCCGCAAGGAGGGTCTGCTCGCGCTGGAGGCGCAGGTCAAGGACATCGACGACCCGTTCCTGAAGCGTGGCCTGCAGATGGGCATCGACGGCACCGACCCCGAGGAGCTGCGCGCCGTCCTCGAAGGTGAGATCTCGGCCAAGAAGGGCGAGGACAAGGTCGCCGCCAAGTTCTTCACCGCCATGGGCGGCTACGCGCCCACCATCGGCATCATCGGCACCGTCGTGGGCCTCATCCACGTGCTCGAGAACCTCTCCGACCCCGCGTCGCTGGGCCCGCTGATCGCCGGCGCGTTCGTCGCGACCCTGTGGGGTGTGCTCACGGCCAACCTGTTCTGGCTGCCGATGGGCGCCAAGATCACCCGCATCAGCGACCTCCAGGCGGCCCAGATGGAGCTGCTCGTCGAGGGCATCACCGAGATCCAGGCGGGCACCAGCCCGCGTGCGGTCCGCCAGAAGCTGACCTCCCTCGTGCCCCCCAGTGAGGTCGCGCGGGAGGCGGCATGAGCGGCTCCGCGCACCCCGGCCGCAAGCGACCGAAGAAGCACGAGGAAGAAGAGCACGAGAACCACGAGCGCTGGCTGGTGTCCTACGCCGACATGGTCACGCTGCTGATGTGCCTGTTCATCGTGCTGTTCGCGATGAGCCAGGTCGACAAGGCCAAGTTCGCCGCGCTCGCCAGCGGCCTGTCGCAGAGCTTCGGCGCGCCGATCACGGCACTCCCCGGCACGACGCCGCAGGGCAGCGCCGTGCTCGACTCGCTGCCGGCGCCGGTGAACATCGCCGCCGGCATCGCGCCCAAGCAGAGCGTCGCCCAGTCCGAGGTCGACGCCGCCGCGGCCAAGGCCGCCGCCGACCGGGCGAAGCGGGTCGCGGCCGAGGCGAAGACGGCCTACGACAACCTCGCGGCCGCACGGGCCAAGATCGACGGGGCGCTGACGGCCGCCGGGTACAAGGGCGCCGCCCGCTACCAGATCGACGAGCGCGGGCTCGTCGTCCACATCGTCGCCGACGCCGTCCTCTTCGACGCCGAGAAGGCCGACCTGCGCCCGGAGGGCCGCCGCATCCTGACCGCGGTCGCCCCGACCCTCACCCGGCTGCCGAACATGCTGCGGGTCGAGGGCCACGCCAACAGCCTGCCGGTCGACCCGAACGGCCCGTGGCCCTCCAACTGGGAGCTGTCGGCCTACCGGGCGACGACGGTGCTGCGCTTCCTCGCCTCCGACGGCGTGCCCCAGCCGCGCATGTACGCCGCCGGCTACGGCTCGACGCAGCCGCTGGTGCCCGACTCCGACCCGACCGCCATGTCGGTCAACCGCCGGGTCGACATCGTCGTCCTGTCCAACGCCTCGGCCGAGGCGAACGCCCTCCTGCCCGGCATCGACGCAGCCACCCACAAGGGAGCCACGCCATGAGCACCAAGGAAAAGACCCCGGAGACCGACGAGGCCGAGGCCAAGGGCGGCAAGAAGAAGCTGCTGCTGATCGTGCTCGTGGTGCTGCTCGCCGCGGGCGGGGCGGCCTACTTCTTCCTGTTCTCGGGCTCGGCCAAGGCGGCGGCACCCACACCGGGCACGGTCATGACCCTCGACCCGGTCGCGGTCAACCTCTCCGGCGGCGGCTACCTGAAGGTGGGGGTCGCCCTCCAGCTCACGTCGACCGCCGACAGCAAGACGATGGACGGCGCCAAGGCCATCGACCTGGTGATCTCCACGTTCTCGCAGGCCGCGCCGGCCGACGTGACCGGTGCCCGGGAGGCGCTGAAGAAGACGCTGGAGAAGAAGATCGAGAAGGCCTACGACGGCGAGGTCATGGGGATCTACTACACCGACTACGTCACGCAGTAGCCCACTCCGCCCCACCAGTCACACCCTTCCCGGAGGACCGGCAGCGCCTCGGCGCCGCCGGTCAGGGTCGGCCGCTTCCCCGCCGATGAGGGAACCGTGACCGAACCCGAAGCAGGACCGGCCCCCACCGGGGCGGCTCCCTTCGTGCCGGTCGCCGCGCCGCCGTCGTCGACCCGCAGCCGCCGCGGGGAGCCCCGCACCTACGACTTCCGCCGGCCGACGAAGCTCTCCCGCGAGCACGTCCGGGTCCTCCAGATCGCCCAGGAGGCCTTCGCCCGCCAGGCGACGACGATCCTCACCACGTTCCTCCGCGCCGGTGCGCGCCTGGAGCTGATCGGGATCGAGCAGTTCTCCTACGACGACTACCTGGCGACGCTGCCCAACCCGGTCTTCATCTCGACGTTCACGCTCGAGCCCCTCGCCGGCAAGGGCCTGCTGGCCTACCCGCTCGACATCGCGATGGCCACCGTCGACCACATGCTCGGCGGTTCCGGCCGGGCGGAGCAGCCCAACCGGCCGATGACGGCGATGGAATCGACCATCACCAACCACCTGCTCAGCCGGCTGCTCGACGAGTTCGCCGCCTCGTTCGGCACGATCACCGAGCTCCAGCCCGCGCTCAGCGGCCTCGAGTACAACCCGCAGCTCGCGCAGGCCGCCTCCGGCTCCGACACCGTCATGGTGGCCACGTTCTCCATGGCCGTCGGCAACCGCGAGGGCGAGGCGACCCTGGTCCTGCCGTTCTCCTCGTTCGCCCAGTCGCTGAACAACGCGGCGTCCCCGCAGCTGTCGGAGTCCGCGCTGCGCAAGCGCAAGCGCGCCACGGAGGCCCTGACCGCCCGGCTGAACCTCGTGCCGGTCGACGTCAGCGTGCGGTTCGCGCCCCTCACGGTCTCGTCGGCCGACCTGCTCTCGCTGGCCGTGGGTGACGTCCTGCTGCTGCGGCACGCGCCGGACAGCCCGCTCGAGGTCACCACCAACGACGTCACGTTCGCGTACGCGATCGCCAGCAACCACCGGCGCCGCCTGGCCGCCGCCATCGTTCCGACCCCGCAAGCCGCGAAGGACACCGCATGACCACGCCACGGACCGCCGAGCCGTCCCAGGACTCCCAGACCGTCTCCGCCGTGGTCACCGCTGCCGCGCGCGCCGCGGCCTCGCTGGTGCCCTCCGCCTCTCCGCTCGTGCCCGGCACGCCGGTGAGCGACCCGGACACCGTCCCGCTCCCGCCCGCCGCCGCCTCGGCGGTCTCGGCCAGCCTGTCCGGCGAGGTCAGCGGGGACGTCGTCCTCGTCCTGTCCGCCGACGTCGTCGAGGCCCTGCGCAACTCCCCCGTCGGCAAGATGGACGTCGCCGCCGCGCTGCGGCCGGCCCTGGAGGCCGCCGCCGCGACGCTGGGCCGGGTCCGGGTCGCCTCCGAGCGCGAGGAGGAGCCGGTCGCGGCCCTCGACGGGCTGCGCGACAAGGGCATGTTCGTGGCCGTCCCGCTGATCGCCGACGGCGAGCACCAGGCGACCTTCGCCCTACAGGTGACCCTGCCCGCCGTGCGCGGTCAGCGCGGCAGCCTGGACCTCCTGCGGCACGTGGCGATGGAGGTGACCGTCGAGATCGGCCGCACCCGCATGACCGTGCAGGAGCTCCTCTCCCTCCACCCCGGTGAGGTCGTCGAACTCGACCGCGCGGCCAGCGCACCGGCCGACCTGCTGGTCAACGGCACCCTCATCGCCCGCGGCGAGGTGGTCGTCGTCGACGAGGACTTCGGGCTGCGGATCAGCGAGATCGTGACGGACGCCGCCGAGCTGGGATCCGTTCAAGCATGACGTGGATGATCATTCGCCTGGTCCTGTCGCTGGGCTTCATCGGCGTGGTGCTGCTGTACGCCGCGCGGCTGGCCAAGAAGAAGGGCCTGGGTCAGGGCAACGGCCTGATCGAGGTCGTGGCCCGCCAGCGCATGGGCCGCACCAGCACCGTCAACGTCGTCCGGATCGCCGACGTCGTCCTCGTCGTCGGCGCCACCGAGGAGCAGGTCACCCTGCTCGCCGAGGTCGACTCCGAGGCGGTGGACGCCGCCCTGCGCGAGCGTCGGCCGCCGGCCCGCATCGGTGCCGTCGGCACCCCCGCCGACGACGGCGACTCGCCCGCGCACGCGGCCCGGGTCTCCAGCGGCGCGCTCGCCGGTTCGGTGTTCGACCGCAACGGCTGGGGCGCGTTCGTCAACCAGCTCCGCGAGCGGACGGTGCGCAAGCCATGACCGCTCCCGCACTGCCGCTGGCCCGCGCGGGCTCGCCGGCCCGCCGCCGGGCCGCGCTGGTGCTGCTGCTCGTGTTCCTGAGCACCGTGGTCGTCGTCCTGCTCGCCGGGCCCGCCTCGGCCGCTCCGACCGATCCCACGGCCCCGACCGCGCCGACCGCGCCGGTCGTCCCCGGCGCCGGCAACATCGGCATCTCGGTCGGCAACGGCTCGCCGAGCAGCTCGATCACGCTGATCCTCGCGATCACCGTGCTGTCGGTCGCGCCGTCGGTGCTGCTGCTCGCGACGTCGTTCACCAAGATCATCGTGGTGCTGGGCCTGACGCGGAACGCGCTGGGCCTGCCGACGTCGCCGCCGAACCAGGTGCTGACCGGGATCGCCCTGTTCCTCACGCTGTTCGTGATGGGGCCGGTCTTCTCCGACATCAACAAGGTCGCCGTCCAGCCCTACATGGACGGCCACATGACCGTCACCCAGGCCTACGACGCCGGCGTCGTCCCGCTCCGCGGCTTCCTCCTGAAGAACACCCGGCAGGACGAGCTCAAGCTCATGATCGGGCTGTCGGGCGAGAAGAAGCCGGCCAAGCCCGAGAACGTCACGCTCACCACGCTCATCCCGGCGTTCGTGCTCTCGGAGCTCAAGAGCGCGTTCATCATCGGCCTGGTCGTGTTCATCCCGTTCCTGGTGCTCGACATGCTGGTGAGCGCCGCCTTAATGGCCATGGGCATGATGATGGTGCCCCCGACGATCGTGTCCCTGCCGTTCAAACTCCTGCTCTTCGTCGTCGTCGACGGCTGGGGACTGATAACCACGGCCCTCGTCGGGTCCTATACGGGGGCGCATTAGCGATGTCAGACGCTGATGTCACGCAGATCGCTGCGCAGACGATGATGCTGGCCGCGAAGGTGGCCGCCCCGATCCTGCTGACGGCGCTCCTGGTGGGCTTCCTGATCTCGCTGTTCCAGGCGGCGACCCAGATCCAGGAACCGACCCTGTCCTTCGTGCCGAAGATGATCGCCGTCTCGATCGCGATGCTGGTCACCGGCAACTGGGTGCTCTCGGAACTGGTGTCGTTCACCCAGACCCTGTTCGGCGAGCTGCCCCGGTTGCTCAGCCGGACCTGACCCGGCATGAACCTGCAGGTCTCCGAGGCGACCCTCGCGGCACTCCTCCTCGGCACCTCCCGCGCCACCGGCTTCGTCCTCTTCGCGCCACCGTTCAACTCGAAGAGCATCGCGGTGCCGGTGAAGGCGGCGTTCGCGCTCGCCCTCTCGGTGGCGATGTCGACGCACATCGCCGCGAAGCTGCCCGCGATCACGCCGGGCTTCCTGGTGGTCACCGCGATCACCGAGGTGGTCATCGGCGCGGCGCTGGGCTTCGTCGTCCAGGTGCTGTTCACGGCCGTGCAGATGGCCGGCGACATCATCGACGTCACCGGCGGCTTCTCCCTGCAGCCGGCCTTCGATCCGCTGTCCATGACCCAGAACGCGGCGATCGGCCGCCTGCACTACCTGCTGGCGATCACGCTGCTGTTCACCAGCGGCGGGCACCTGCTGATCGTGAAGGGGTTCGCGACCTCCTACGTCGGCATGCCGGTCGGCGGCACGGTGCCCACCGCGCAGATCGGGCACGTCATTCTCACCGCGTTCTCGATGATGTTCGTCGCGGCCCTGCAGATCGCCGGGCCGATGGTGGCCGTGCTGCTGCTCGCTGACGTCGCCCTCGCGCTGATGAGCCGCGCGGCTCCCGCGCTGAACATCTTCCAGCTGGGCTTCCCGGTCAAGATCATGCTCACGCTGACGATGCTCGGGCTGACCTTCCCGCTGCTGCCGCCGGCCCTCGACATGCTGATGCAGCACGCCGCCCGGGCCATGGTCTCCCTGAAGAGCGGCTGATGGCCGCCGACGGACCGGGTGGTGAGAAGACCGAGAAGCCCACTCCGCAGCGCCTGAAGAAGGCGCGCAAGGAAGGGCAGATCCCCCGCACCCAGGAGCTGGGCACCTGGGCGGGCGTGGGCGCGGCGAGCATCCTGCTGCCGATGCTGGTCAGTCACACGTTCGACACCGTGCAGAAGCTGTTCGTGCAGGTCGGGTCGGTGGCCAAGCATCCGGAGACGGCTCAGGTCACCGCGCTGCTCGGCACCGCGCTGAACGCGTTCCTCACCACCCTGCTGCCGACGGCGCTCGGGCTGATGGCAGTCGGCACCGCCGCCTCGGCGGCGCAGGGCGGGATCACGTTCGCGACCAAGTCGATGAAGCCGACGCTGAAGAAGCTCAACCCGTTCCCCGGGTTCAAGCGCATGTTCGGCTTCCACGGCGTCTGGGAGGCGGTCAAGGCGCTGATCAAGACCGCGGCGCTGGGCACCGTCGTCGTCATCACCAGCGGGACGGCGCAGACGCTGGTCTCCTCCTCCGGCTCGCTGCCCCTGTCGGCCGTCGCCGCCACCTTCAGCAGCGCGGCCGTGAGCATGCTGCGCGTGGTCGCGCTGACCGGGCTCGGCATCGCCCTCGCCGACTACGTCGTCGTCCGCAAGAAGGCGATGAAGAAGCTGAAGATGAGCAAGTACGAGATCCAGCAGGAGAACAAGAACTCCGAGGGCGACCCGCACGTGAAGGCGCACCGCCGGTCGATGCAGATGGCGATGTCGCGCAACCGGATGATGACCGAGGTCGCCGAGGCCGACGTCCTGCTGGTCAACCCCACGCACGTCGCCGTCGCGCTCAGGTACGACCCGGCCCGGGGGGCGCCGCGGGTCGTCGCCAAGGGCGCCGGAGAGGTCGCCGCCAAGCTGCGCGAGCGGGCCGCCGAGGCGCGGGTGCCGATGGTGCAGGACATCCCGCTGGCCCGCGCGCTGCACGCCTCGTGCGAGATCGGCCAGGAGGTGCCGGCGCAGCTGTTCACCGCGGTCGCCCGGGTGCTCGCCTTCGTCATGCACCTGGGTGCGCGGGGCGTGCGGGGCGGGTTCCACCGGCCCGGTTTCGAGGCGCCGGCGACCGAGGGCCTGCCGAAGGCCGGACGACGCCGGCGCGCGGTGGCCGCCTGATCCGGTACCACCGCCGGGCGGGGCTGCCGATGAGAGGAGGGTGAGCCAGCCGCCGAACCGCCCCTGCGGGAGCACCGCATGAAGGGCATGGGCAAGCTCGCCGTCCCCATCGGGGTCGTCGCGATCGTCCTCATGCTGGTCGTCCCGCTGCCGTCGGTGGTCCTCGACCTGCTGCTCGGCGCGAACATCACCTGCTCGCTGCTGATCCTGCTGGTCGCCATGCAGATCCGGCGGCCGCTGGACTTCGCCGTCTTCCCGTCGCTGATCCTGATCGCGACGCTGTTCCGGCTCTCGCTGAACGTCTCCTCGACGCGCCTGGTGCTCACCGACGGCTTCGCCGGCAACGTCATCGCCGCGTTCGGCCACTTCGTCGTCGGCGGCTCGCTGGTGGTCGGCCTGGTGATCTTCGTGATCCTGACGATCATCCAGTTCGTCGTCATCACCAACGGTGCCGGCCGCGTGGCCGAGGTCGGCGCGCGCTTCACCCTCGACGCCATGCCCGGCAAGCAGATGGCGATCGACGCCGACCTCAACGCCGGCCTGATCAACGAGAAGCAGGCCCGCAAGCGGCGCCAGGAAGTCACCGCCGAAGCGGACTTCTACGGCTCGATGGACGGTGCCAGCAAGTTCGTCAAGGGCGACGCCATCGCCGGCATCATCGTGATGGTCATCAACCTGATCGGTGGCTTCGGCATCGGGGTGCTGCAGCGCGGCATGGCGCCGGCCGATGCGGTCAACACCTACTCGCTGCTGACCGTCGGCGACGGGCTGGTGTCCCAGATCCCCGCGCTGCTGCTGTCGACCGCGACCGGCATCATCGTCACCCGCTCGGCCACCGAGGGCGACATGGGCAGCGACCTGCTCGCCCAGCTCGGCCGCTTCAAGCAGCCGGTGCGGATCGCCGGCGGCGCCGCGCTCGCCCTGATGCTCATCCCCGGGCTGCCCAAGCTGCCGTTCCTGGTCATCGGCTCGCTGTTCATGCTCATGGCCTCCCGCATGACCGACGCCCCGGCGGAGGACGAGGACGCCGAGGCCGCGGCCGCCGCCGACTCCGCGCCGGCCCCCGACTCCCCCGAGGCCATCGCCGAGAAGATGCGCGTCGACCCGCTGGAGCTCGAGGTCGCCTTCGATCTCGTCGACCTGGTCGACACCGCCCGCGGCGGCGACCTGCTCGACCGGGTCAAGGCCCTGCGGCGCAAGGTCGCGATGGAGACCGGCCTGGTCATCCCGCTGGTGCGCACCCGCGACAACCTCGACCTGCCCTCGTCGCAGTACGTCATCTGGCTCAACGGCGTCCCGGCGGCGAAGGGCACCTCCCCCGCCGGCACCGTGCTGGCGATCGGCGACAACCTCGACGGGCTGCCCGGCAAGGCCACCCGAGAGCCGGTGTTCGGCCTGGCGGCCAAGTGGGTGCCGGTCGAGCTGCAGCGCCAGGCCGAGATGGCCGGCGCGACCGTCGTCGACCGGTCCTCGGTCATCACGACGCACCTGGCGGAGGTGGTCCGGCAGCACGCCGCCGACCTGCTCGGCCGCGAGGACGTGCGCCTCCTCGTCGAGATGGTGCGCCGCAGCCACCCCATCGTCGTGGAGGAACTGACCCCCACTCTGCTCACCCTGGGAGAGGTGCAACGCGTGTTGCACGCGTTGCTCGAAGAGGGTGTGTCGATCCGGGACCTGGTGCGCATCTTCGAGGCACTCTCTGTACGTGCAAAGCAGTCCACGGACGTCGACGGTCTCGTCGAGGCGGCGCGGACCGCGCTCGGCTCGGCGATCAGCCATCCGTACGTGACACCCGACGAGCGGCTGCACGTGTTCACCCTCGAGCCGAGCTTCGAGCAGCGCCTCCTGGAGTCGATCCGCCCGAGCGACATCGGCAACGTCCTCGCGCTGGACGCCGGCACGGTCGACGCCCTCGTCCACGGCTGCAGCGGTCTCCTCGAGGACGCCGAGCGGCAGGGATTCTCGCCCGTCCTCGTCTGCTCGACGCAGGTCCGCGCGGCCCTCGCGCGCCTGATGCGCCAGGTCCTGCCCAGGCTGCCCGTGATCGCGTACACCGAGGTGTCCCGGACAGCGCAGATCGAATCGCTGGGAGTTGTGAGCGGTGCCGTTGCGATCCGTTGAGGCGGCGACGCGTGACGACGCGATCGCGGCAGCTCGCGAGCAGTTCGGTCCGTCGGCGCGCGTCGTCGGCGTCCGGCGCGTGCGCTCCGGTGGCGTGCTCGGCTTCTTCGCGACCGAGCGCTACGTGGCCGAGGTCGCCGACGGCCAGCCGGGCCGCCCCGATGTACCGGCCCCGGCCCCGGCCGCGGGGCGCCCGTCGTCCGGTGGACGTTCCGCGCTGACCTCCACCGGCGGCTTCGGGTCCTCCCCGCTGTCGGCGGCGGCACCGGCGACCGCCGCGCCGTCGTCCGCCATGACCGGCCGGGCGCCCGCCCGCAACGGGGCAGCGGCGTGGGCCGCAGCTGCCGGTGCCGGCACTCCCGAGCCCGCCGCCGGCCCGGCCGCCCTGGCCTGGTCGTCCTCGCCCGCCTGGTCGCCCACGCCCGCCCGTGCGGCCGCCCCGGCGCAGCCGGTCGAGGCGCCCGCCGACGAGGACCGGCTCAGCGAGCTCGCCGGCCTGCTGGGCGCGGAGCCGGCCGGGCGGTCCGCGAGCGTCTACGGGCGCACGTCGTTCCCGCGCGCGTCGTTCCCCCGTGCGAGCCGCGACGTTTCGGCGTCCCTCCTCGACGACGAGGACGACGACGTCCCTTCCGAACCCGTTCTCCCCGAGGCACCCGCCTCCGCCCCGCCCAGCCCCTTCACCGCCGCCCTCGCGCGGATGGTCTCCGGGGACCGTGACGTCCGGCACGCCGTCGAGCAGGTACTGGAGCAACCCATGGTTCTGCGTTCGCGCGGCGATGCGGAGGCCTGGCCGTCCTGGTCCGGGTCGCTGCACACAGAAGACACGTCGGTGCCGTTGCGCGGGACGCGCCAGGAGGAGGAAACGGTGGGAGACCAGGTCATCGCGCCGCCCTCCACGCACGCAACCCGGACGACGGGGCTGCCCAACTGGGCCGTCGAGCCCGAGCCGGCCGCCGCGGGTTCCTCGCGGGAGGAGGCCATCGCCGAGGTGCTGCGGTCGGCCCTCGCCCAGGGACACTCCGACGAGGCGCTCGCCGGCATCCTGCGCAAGGTGCTCGCCGGTGCCTCACCGCAGACGGCGCTGACCGAGCCCGAGACTCCGGCGTCCGAGCCGGTGGTCGCGCCGCCGGTCACCATGAGCCTGGCCATGGCGCTCGCGGGCGCCGGCATCCCGGCGCCCGCGCCGGTCGTCGAGGACATCGCGCCGCCGGTCGAGGTCACGTTCGAGACCGCCGCGGTCGAGAGTCCCGTCGTCGAGACCGCGGCCGTCGAGGCTGCAACCGAGGCACCCGCGTTCGAGGCACCGGCATTCGAGGCAGCGGCATTCGAGGAGCCCGCGTCCGAGGAGCCCCCGTCCGAGGAGCCGGCATTCGAAGCGGCCGGTGTCGACGAGCCGGCGTTCGAGGAGCCCGCGTTCGAGGAGCCCGCGTTCGAGGAGCCCTCGTTCGAGGTGTTCGCCGTCGAGGCCCCCGCCGTCGAGGAGTCGCGCGTCGAGGCACCCGCCGACGAGACCCCCGTCGTCGACACCTCCCTGTTCCAGGTCTCCGACGTCACGCCGATGGCCGCCGCTCCCCTGCCGCTGCCGTCGGTCGCGGTCCCGGCGCCGGCGTCGTCGATCTGGGGCACGTCGGCCGACTCGATCTGGGGCGCCCCCGCCTCGCACAGCACGCTGTGGGGCGAGCCGGTCGCCTCGTGGTCGGCGCCGGCGACGCCGGCCGACGCCCCGATCTGGGCCGAGATCGTGCGGCACGAGCCCGTCGTCGCCGAGGCCGCGGCCGAGATCGAGCCGGATCTCGACGTCGAGCTCGCGGCACCCGCCCTCGAGGCATCCGACGTGGCCGAGCCGGAAGCGGTCGCCGAGGTCGCCGAGGTGGCCGAGGCCGTCGAGATCGAGGAGCCCGAAGCCGACGTCGAGGTGGCGGAGCTCGCGCCGGTGCTGGCGCGCACCGCCAGCGACCCGGCACCGATGTCGCTCGACGCGACGACGGTCATGCCGCCGCTGTCGCTCCTGCCCCCGCTGCCCGGCTCCCGGGGCGGTCGCGGCGGTCGTCCGCCGGTGCCGCCGTCGTCGACCCGCGCGCCGGTGACCGCCACGCGTCCGTCGGCACCCCCGGTGTCCTCGACCCCGGCGGCCCCGGTCGGCACGCCGTCCGTTCCGGCCGACGACGCCGCCACCGCCGAGGTGCCGGTCGCCTCGCCGCTGGCGACCGTGACCCGGCTGCCCGTCGCCCCGCTGATGGCCACCGCGGAGACCCCGCAGATGCCGGGCCTCTTCGACGACGTCGAGGACGACGAGCCGGTCGCCGCGGTCCAGCCGGCCGCTCCCGCCGCCGTCGAGGTCCCTGCTGGCGTCGAAATCCCCGCCCTCACCGAGCCGGCCCGCACGACCGCACCCGCCGTCGCCCCCAGCACGCCGGGCACCGTGGGCGCGCGGCTGGAGGTGCTGGGAGTTCCGGCGAGCCTCCTCGGGGCCACGTTCGCGACCGACGTCGAGACGCACGGCACGTACGCCGCGCTGACCCGGGCCCTCGGCCTCCGCCTGCCGAAGGCCCCCGAACTCCCGACGGGCGCCGGGGAGGTCCTGGTCGTCGTCGGGCCGGGTGTCGAGACCCTGCGCGCCGCCCGTTCACTGGCCGCGATGCTGCGGCTCGACCCGGACAGCGTCCAGTGGGCCACCCGGGGTGACCTGGCGGGTCTCGCGCCCAAGGGCAGCCGGGTGACCACCGTCGACGCGGCGATCGACCGCCGTCAGGCCGTCGCGACCGCGGGCACGGTGACGATCGTCGCGGTCGACGCCCCGATGCGCACCGACGCGTACTGGACGGCGCAGATGATGGCCGTCTGGGCGCCGGTCGCCGTGTGGGCGGTCGTCGAGGCCACCCGCAAGCCCGAGGACCTGATGCCGTGGATCGACGGGCTCCCCCGCGTCGACGCGCTGATCGTCCAGGACACCGACCTGTCCGCCGACCCGGCCGCCGTCCTCCGCCGGGTCGCGGCGCCGGTGGCCATCCTCGACGGCGTGCGCGCGACCCCTCACCGCTGGGCCTCGCTGCTGTGCGAGCGGCTGGAGAACGGCCAGGCATGAACCCGTTCCGCTGGGACGTGCTGCTCGTCGGGTTCGTGCTGGCGCTGCCGGTGCTCGCGCTCGGGCTGCGGGGCGACCTCTCCGTCCAGGACATGACCGCCCGCCTGCCCTGGTGCCTGGCCGCCGGCTGGGGCGTCGTCGCGCTGCTCCGTTTCGCCGCAACCCCCCGGTCGACGCCCGGCGCATCCGCCCACCGCCGCGCCGCCGATGCCGTCGAGCCGATCGCCGAGTCCGAGCAGCTCACCGACCACTGAGCCCGGTGCAGGCTCCTTCTGCGGGTCTTCCTCGTGCCATCGGGGTTCTGCAGGACTGCCAGGGCACGAGAAGGGCCCCGATAGCGCTGTCCACAGCCGAGAGCGTTGTCCACCGACCGGCGCTGGGCGTCGCTGCGGGACGGTCTGTCGGGAAGCGTCACGGGCATGGCCGACCCGACATCGCCCGTTGCCGACCTGCTGCTGCGCCGCGAAGCGGTGGGGGGCGGCTGGTCGGACGACGAGCTGAGCCGGCTCGTCCGCGCCGGGCAGCTGGTTCGCCTGCGGCGCGGCGCCTACGTCAACGGCCTCCTGCCCGATGAGGCCGCCGCACTGCATCGCCTGCTGATCCGGGCAACGGTGGTCGGCCTGCGCCGTCCGGCGATCGTGAGCCACCAGTCAGCGGCCGTGCTGCTGGGCCTTCCGCTGTGGGACGTACCGCTGGACCGGGTGCACATCACGCGCCGCCCGAGGGCCTGGACCGACAGCAGCGCGGTCCTCTGCTGTCACGTCGCTCGGATCCGCGACGACGAGATCGTCGAGGTGGACGGCCTGCGGGTCACCGACCCGACCCGGACGGCGCTCGACCTCGCCCGGACGTTGCCGCACGAGGCCGCCGTGGTTGCTCTCGACGCCGCGTTGCACGAGGGGCTGCTGGCCCTCGAGACGCTACGGACCCGGCTCTTCGACAGCGCCGGGGTCCCTGGCAGTCGGAGCGCTGCGCGGGCGGTCAAGTTCGCCGACAGTCGCAGCGAGAGTGTCGGCGAGTCCCGCAGCCGCGTCATCCTGCAGCGCTGGAAGCTCGCTCCCTCAGCGCTCCAGTTCGAGGTGCGCTCCGCAGACGGCAGCTTCGTCGCGCGCTCGGATTTCGCCTGGGAACAGCAGCGGGTGGTCGGTGAGTTCGACGGGCGGGTCAAGTACGGCCGGTTGCTGCGCCCCGGGCAGGACGCAGGCGACGCCGTCTACCAGGAGAAGCGTCGCGAGGACGCGATCCGCGACGAAGGGTGGGGCGTGATCCGCTGGGGCTGGGCCGACCTCCGCCGCGCAGACCACGTCGCGGCCAGGGTCCGGCGCGCCCTGGGCCGATGAGCCTGCTTTCGGGGTGCTGCTCGTGCTCCGGCAGTCCTGCAGGGCTCCGGAACCGCGAACAACACCCCGAAAGAGTCGACCAGCGGCTCGGTTACAGCGGGAGGTCCTCCAGCATCTCGGTGACGAGGGCCGCGATCGGCGAGCGCTCCGACCGGGTCAGCGTCACGTGCGCGAACAGCGGGTGTCCCTTGAGCTTCTCGATGACCGCTGCGATGCCGTCGTGCTTGCCGACGCGGAGGTTGTCCCGCTGTGCGACGTCGTGGGTGAGCACGACGCGCGAGCCCGAGCCCAGGCGCGAGAGCACGGTCAGCAGAACCCCGCGCTCGAGGGACTGCGCCTCGTCGACGATCACGAACGAGTCGTGCAGCGACCGGCCGCGGATGTGCGTCAGCGGCAGCACCTCGATCAGCCCGCGCGCGTCGATCTCCTCGATCACGGCCGGCGAGACCAGCGCGCCGAGGGTGTCGTAGACGGCCTGCGCCCACGGCGACATCTTCTCGTTCTCGCTGCCGGGGAGGTAGCCGAGCTCCTGGCCGCCGACGGCGTACAGCGGCCGGAAGATGACGACCTTCTTGTGGGCCCGCCGCTCCATCACCGACTCCAGGCCGGCGCACAGGGCCAGCGCCGACTTGCCGGTGCCGGCGCGGCCGCCGAGGGAGACGATGCCGATGTCGGGGTCGAGCAGAAGGTCGAGGGCGACCCGCTGCTCGGCCGACCGCCCGTGCAGGCCGAACGCCTCCCGGTCACCGCGGACCAGCCGCACCGCCTTGTCGGCCGTCACCCGCCCGAGCGCCGAACCGCGGGAGGAGAGCAGCACCAGTCCGGTGTGCGGCGGCATCTCGGCGGCCTCTGCGTGGAAGACCTCGCCGTCCTCGTAGAGCGCGTCGAGGTCCTCGTCCTCGAGCGACACCTCGGACATGCCCGTCCAGCCGGCGTCCACGGCGTCGTGCATGCGGTAGTCGTCGGTGGCCAGCCCCACGGCGGCGGCCTTGACGCGCAGCGGCACGTCCTTGGTGATCAGGCAGACGTCCTTGCCCTCGCCGCGCAGGTTCAGCGCGACCACCATGATCCGGCTGTCGTTGCTGTCGTTGCGGAAACCGGCCGGCAGCGCCGAGGGGTCGCTGTGGTTGAGCTCGACGTGCAGCGTGCCGCCGGCCTCGCCGACCGGCACCGGGGCGTCCAGCCGCCCGTGGGTGACCCGCAGGTCGTCGAGGATGCGCAGCGACTGCCGGGCGAACCAGCCCAGTTCGGGGTGGTCGCGCTTGTCCTCCAGTTCCCCGATCACGACGAGCGGGAGCACCACGTCGGAGTCGCCGAAGCGCAGCAGCGCACCGGGGTCGGAGAGCAGGACGGAGGTGTCGAGAACGAACGTGCGGCGAGTACTCACGAGGCGTCTCCCGTGGGGTGCGCAGCGCACCCCCGCTCGAAGGTGGCCGGGCCCCGGCGCAGAGGCCGGTGTCCGGCCCCCCTGGTCGACGAACTCGTCAGCACCAACCGGGCCTCCCGTGGACGGCGAGGAGAACTCGTCGTCCACGGGGAACGCTAGGCCGGGGATATGACAGAAGCGTGACCGGCAGGCGGCGTGTCACCCCGTCGGGTCATCAGCCGCAACACTCGCCCCAGCGGCCCGTTCAGCTCGATTCGCGGCGGAACCGGCGCACGCCGAAGGCCCAGCCGAGCACGACCAGCGCGACGGTCAGCCCGGCGCCCCACCAGGCCGTCGAGGTGTCGTAGCCCCCGACGAAGAAGGCGCGCGCCCCTTCGACCACGTGCTTGAGCGGGTTGACGTCGCTCACCGTGCGCAGCCACGACGGCGCCAGGCTCATCGGCAGCAGGATGCCCGACAGCAGCAGGACCGGGAGCACGAACGCGTTGAGCAGCGGCGCGAAGGCGTCCTCGCTCTTGAGCGTCAGGGCGAGTGCGTACGAGATCGACGCGAACGCCGCACCCAGCAGGGCGATCACCACCAGCGTGAGCAGGACGCCGACCACCGGCGCCTTCAGCCCCAGCGGCAGCGAGACCAGCACCAGGAGCGTGCCCTGGACCAGGAGGACGACGACGTCGCGCAGCACCCGCCCGAGCAGCAGCGCGGTGCGGCTGGCGGGTGTCACCCGCTGGCTCTCGATGACGCCGGCCCGGTACTCGGCGATCAGCCCGAACCCGACGAACAGCGAGCCGAAGATGCCCAGCTGTACCAGGATGCCCGGCACGAAGATCTGGTAGGCGTTGCCCGTACCGAGCTGCCCCGACAGCGGCTTCAGCAGCGGCCCGAACAGCACGATGTAGAGGATCGGCTGCATCATCATGATGACCAGCCAGGCGGGGTTGCGCAGCGAGAGCCGCATCGCCCGCGTGAAGACGGTGCGCGTGTCACGCAGCAGGGTGCTCATCAGACGGCCACCTCCTCGGGGGCGACCGGAGCCGCGCCCGTGGTCTCCGCGTCACGCAGCGACCGGCCGGTCAACTGCAGGAACACGTCGTCGAGGCTCGGGCGGCGGCTCTCCACGCCGCTGACCGCGATGCCGGCGCGGTCCAGACCGCGGACGAGTTCCACGAGAGCCGCACCGCCGTGCGCGACCCGGCCGATCACCCGGTCGTCGACGACCTGCGGCGGCTCGGCGCCCGGGAGCGCGCCCACCAGCCCGGCCACCTCCGCGGCCTGGTCGGGGCGCGCCACGGTCACGGTGAGCACGTCACCGCCGACCTGCGACTTGAGCTGGTCGGGGGTGCCGGAGGCCACGATCGCGCCGTGGTCGATCACCAGGATGCGATCGCAGAGCGCATCGGCCTCGTCGAGGTAGTGGGTGGTGAGGAAGACCGTCGTGCCCCTGTCCTCCCGCAGCGCCCGGATGTGCTGCCACAGGTTGGCCCGCGCCTGCGGGTCGAGGCCCGTCGTGGGCTCGTCGAGGAAGACCAGCTCGGGCACGTGCACGAGGCCGACCGCGATGTCGAGCCGGCGCCGCTGGCCGCCCGACATCGACTTCGGCTGGCGCTCCCACAGTCCCGCGAGGTCGAGCTCGTCGAACAGCTGCCGCCCGCGCCGGGTGGCCTCCGCCGTGGTCATGCCGTACAGCCGGGCGTGGTCGACGACCTCCTCGCCCGCGCGCGCGTCGGGGTAGGTCGAGCCGCTCTGCGAGACGTAGCCGATCCGGCGGCGCACGCCGACCGGGTCGGCGATGAGGTCGCAGCCCGCGACGGTCGCCGTGCCGGCGGTGGGCTCCAGCAGCGTGGTCAGCATGCGCAGCGTCGTCGTCTTCCCGGCACCGTTGGGCCCGAGGAAGCCGACGATCTCACCGGCGTCGACGTCGAGGTCGACGCCGACGACGGCGCGCACCTCCTGCTTCTTCTTCCGGAACGTGCGGGCGAGACCGCGGGCGTGGATCACGCGCGCCAGCATCGATCACGGGTCCGACGGAGTCGAGCGGATTCGCCGAGGGCGGACGCCGGATCAGTCCCGGTGCCGCCGCGGCCGGACGGCGACCAGCGCCCACACCAGCGGAACCGCCAGCACGGGCCACTGCACCGCCAGGTCACCGAGCCAGAGCAGCCCGACCAGGAGGAAGACCGCGAGCCACGCCGCCGTCCACAGCCCGAGCACACGGGCCTGCCGGGGGTCGCGACGGCTCACGGCTCAGGCTTCCCGCAGCTCGCGGGTCACGCCGCCCGGCGTCAGGGGCTCGTCCAGCAACCGGACGAAACGGTCGGCGACCGGCTGACCGGCCGGCCGCGCCGCGAGCCAGCGCGACAGCAGGTCGAAACCCTCGACGTAGGTCGAGATGTAGGCCCGCCACAGCGGGTGCGTGAGAAAGCGCAGCTGCTGCGTCGCCCGGTCGGCGCTGACCAGCGACCACCGCTGCAGGTACGCGACCACCTCGTCGGGGTCGGCCCCGCGGTCGTGCAGCATGATCGCCGCGTCCTGACGCACCCGGTTCAGCGGCGCGGCCGCGGCGGCGACCCGCTCGGCCAGGTGCCCGTCCAGGCGCAGCCCGAGATCGCCCAGGATCTCCGCCGCCCACGGCCCCCAGCCCTCCCCAACCGACGCCTCGACGCCGAGGTCGGCGAGCCCCTCGGCCATCAGGCACTCCGGGGTGTTGACCAGGAAGATCGTGTGCTCGGCGCGCGAGGCCCGCTCGACGAGACCCTGCTCCTTGCGGCAGTGCTCGGTGTGGTGGCCGGGGTAGGCCTCGTGTGCGACCAGGTGCGGCAGGCTGCCGAGCCGGTGCGGGAGGTCGGCGTTGATCGCCACCCGCGACCGGAAGCCGCCCTCGTAGTAGTTGAAGCCCGACCAGGGCTGATCGGTGACCACCTCGTAGCGCACCGTCTCGACCTCGGGCAGCCCGTACGCGTCGCGCACCTCGTCCCGCAGCGCGCTCGACAGGGCGTGCACCGCCACCTCGAGCCGGTCCGGCGGGCACTCCTCCCGCCGGCGGTGGACGGCGTAGCGCTCGGCCAGCGTCCCGCTGCCGGGCAGCAGGGCGTCCAGCTCGGCGTGGGCGCCGGCGTACTGCGCCGGGTCGCCCAGCTCGACGTCGACCTGGAAGTAGCTGCGCACCTCGTCGACGAACCCGACCGGTTCGCCGCTCATCTTCCGGGCGGTGCACTCCAGCCCCGTCAGCTGACCGCGCAGGAACTCGGCCCGGCCGTGGTCGAGCTCGGCGGCATCCAGTTCGCGGAGCAGGCCACGCGCCTGGTCGCGCAGTTGCTGCGGGGTGGGCGCCACCTCGTCGGCGACCTCGGCACGGATGCGCGGGTCCCCGGTGTAGGCGTCGACGAAGCCGGCCTCCAACCGGTCGAAGCGCAGCCCCAGCCGCACGTACTCGAGGGGGAGGTCGAGGGGAAGGGCTGCCATGCCCCGCAGTTTCTCAGCCTGCTCCGCGACCCGCCGACCCGGAGGTCCTCAGCCTCCGAACCGGCGGTGCCGCGCTGAGTAGTCGCGCAGTGCCCGCAGGAAGTCCACCCGCCGGAAATCGGGCCAGTACACGTCGGTGAAGTGGAACTCGGAGTTCGCCGTCTGCCAGAGGAGGAAGCCCGACATCCGCTGCTCCCCGCTGGTGCGGATGATCAGGTCGGGGTCGGGCTGCCCGCGGGTGTAGAGGTGTTCGGCGATGTGCTCCACGTCGAGCACCTCGACCAGTTCCTCCAGCGAGGTGCCGCGGGTGGCGTGCTCGGCAAGCAGCGACCGGACGGCGTCGGCGATCTCCCGCCGTCCCCCGTAGCCGACGGCGAGGTTCACCGTCGCGCCCGGCCGGCCGCGGGTGTCCTCCTCCGCCTGCTTGAGGACGGCGACGGTCTCGGGCGGGAGCAGCTCGGGGGCGCCCATCGCCCGCACCTGCCACCGCCGGCCCGGCCGCGACAGGTCGATCGCGACGTCCTCGATGATCTTCAGCAGGGCCGTGATCTCGGACTCGGGGCGGCCGAGGTTGTCCGTGGAGAGCATGAACAGGGTGACCACCTGCACGCCGGCGTCGTCGCACCAGCCCAGCAGGTCGACGATCTTGTCCGCGCCGCGGCGGTGGCCGTGGGCGACGTCCTCCAGCCCGATCGCGCGCGCCCAGCGGCGGTTGCCGTCCATGATCACGCCGACGTGCCGCGGGATGTCGGCGCCCTCCAGCGCCCGCGCCAGCCGGCGCTCGTAGACCTGGACGAGCGCATCGCGGACCTTCTGGCGAGCCCCCACGGCGGCCACCCTAGGCCTCCCCTCCGCCGCGCTCCGGGAGGCCTCCCCGGAGCCGAGCCGCCGTGTTCGGGGACCGGCCCGGTGACCCGGCGGAAGTCACAGGGACGCTCCGGATGACGGGCAACCTACGGGTCCGTAACCTCGGGGCATGAGCGCCCTGCCCGACGACAGTGAGCCGGTGCGGGTCGAGGCGGACGACGCCGAACTCGAAGGCCCCCGCGACGAGGTAGTGGCCACCGTGCTGACCGAGGGCGACCGGCCGGAGCACGTCTGGACGGCCGAGGATTTCGGCGACGCGGACTGGGACCATCCCGACACCCGGCCCCGGATGCGCGGCTGGCTGCACCTGTTCGCCTTCTTCGGCGCGATCGTCGGCGGCGCGGTCCTCATCCCGCTCGGCTCGGTGCTCGGCCCCCGGGCCGGCTTCTCGGTCGCCGTCTACTGCCTGACGATCTGCGGCCTGTTCGGGATCAGCGCGCTCTACCACCGGCGCCGGTGGTCACCGCGGGGCTGGAAGATCATGAAGCGGCTCGACCACTCGATGATCTTCCTGTTCATCGCCGGCACCTACACGCCGTTCTCGCTGCTGGCGGTCGACCAGCCGACCGGGTACTGGGTGCTGGCCTTCGTGTGGGCCGGCGCCCTGGCGGGGGTCGCACTCAAGCTCGCCTGGCCGACGTCGCCGCGGTGGGTCGGCGTGCCGCTCTACATCGGGCTGGGCTGGGTCGCCGTCTTCGTGCTCACCGACATCCTGCACATCGTCGGCGTCGCCTCGATGGTGCTGCTGGCGGTCGGCGGCCTGCTGTACACGATCGGCGGGGTGCTCTACGCGCTGAAGCGGCCCAACCCGTGGCCGGGCACCTTCGGCTACCACGAGGTCTTCCACGCGATGACCATCGTGGCCGCGATCTGCCACTACATCGCGGTGTACTTCGCGATGTACAACTCTCCTTTTGTCTGACTCCGTCAGACAACCGCGGCCACGTGCCGTGCCCCTGCTGCTCTGAGCCCCACCCGTCCGGACTCAGGGAACCCTCCGGGTCCCCTTCCTCCGACCGCGGCTTCGCCGCGGGTTGCTTCCTTCGGGTCACTTCGAGTTCAGCTTCGGGGGACCCTCCGGGCCCCCGCTCAGCTGAACGGCTCCCGGTGGTCCAGCCGTAGGGACAGGTTTCCGGCGGTGCGCCAGGCTCGGGCGACGACGTCGCGGTCGGCCTCGCTCACCAGGTTGCCCATCACCCGGAGCGCGACCGTCATGAGGCCGCGCGACCGCATGCCGACCGGCCCGGCCGCCGGGAGGAAGCGCGGCAGGGTGAGCAGGCCGGCCAGCCGGCGCGCGATGGAGAACGCCTCTCCGTAGTGCCGTCGGAGCTCGCCCGGCCAGGCCGCCGTCCAGTCGTCGGCTCCGAACAGGTCGACGACGGTGCGCCCCGTCTCCAGCCCGTAGTCGATGCCCTCGCCGTTGAGCGGGTTGACGCAGCCGGCCGCGTCGCCGATCAGCGCCCAGTTGCGCCCGGCCACCCCCGACACCGCGCCACCCATCGGCAGCAGCGCGGAGGCGGGCGCCCGCACCGGCCCGTCGATCTGCCACTCGTCGCGGCGGGCGTCGGTGTAGATCTCGAGCAGGGCCTTCAGGGCCACCCCGGCCGGGCGGCGCGCCGTCGCGAGGGTGCCCACGCCGATGTTCACCTCGCCTGCGGCCGCACCCAGGGGGAACACCCACCCGTAGCCCGACAGCAGCTCGCCCTCGGCGCCGCGCAGCTCCAGGTGCGAGGAGATCCACTCGTCGTCGCTGCGGCCGGAGCGGACATAGCCGCGCGCCGCCACCCCGTAGGCGGTCTCGCGGTGCCACTCGCGGCCCAGCACGCGACCCAGCGGCGAGCGCACGCCGTCGGCGACGACCAGCCGCCGGCAGGGCACGCGGAACGACTCGTCGTCGGCGCCCTCGAAGACCACGGCGGTGACCCGGTCGCCGTCCCGTTCGACGTCGACGGCCCGGGCGCCGTCCAGCGGCACCGCGCCCGCCTCGACCGCGACCTGCCGGATGCGGGCGTCGAGCGCCGTGCGCGGCACGGCGCTGCCGTGGTCGGGGAACCGGCCGCCGGGCCACGGCAGCTGCCACTCCCGGCCGAACCCGGCCGCGCGCAGGCCGCGGTTGCGGGCGTGCCCGCGCACCCAGTCGCCGAGGCCGAGCAGGTCCAGCTCGGCGATCGCGCGCGGGGTCAGCCCGTCGCCACAGGTCTTGTCCCGCGGGAAGACGGCGGCGTCGGCGAGCACGACGTCGTGGCCGGCACGGGCCGCCCAGGCGGCGGCCGCCGACCCCGCGGGACCGGCGCCCACCACGAGGACGTCGGTTCCGGAGGGGACGGCGCTGGCTGGCACGAGGTCCAGTGTCCCTGGCCGGTCAGCCGACCTGCGGACCGCGTCCTCGGACCTCCTCCACCGAGGCCATGGCGTCGCGGAGCTCGGTCAGCCAGTCGTCGGCGTGCTGCCCGACCAGCCGCACGGCCCAGGCGAGCGCCTCGGAGCGCGACCGGGCGACCCCGGCGTCGACGAGGGTGTCGAGCACGAGGCGCTCGCGCTGCCGCAGCCGGGTCATGACCGGCACCGACAGGTTGGTGAACAGCGCGCGGTCCTCGCCGCAGGCCGCGCCCCAGGCGACCGAGCGGCCGTAGCGCTCCTGCGCGGCGTCGGCGACGGCCATGCGCTCCTGCCGGGTCTCCTCGCGGAAGCGAGCGATCCGGCCGGCGCGGGCCGCCGCGGGATCGCCCTCGCCGACCGCGGGTTCGGGCAGGGTGCCCACGACGGTGATCTCGTCGCGGTCGATGGTCAGCTCGACCGGTCCGGTGAACCAGTCGTCGGGGAGCCGGCCGGCGAACCAGCCGGCGACCTCGGCGCGCTCGACGGGCGGGGCGCTGTCGGGGCGGCCGCGACCGCCCGGGCCGCGGCCCCGGCCGAAGCCCGCACCGAAGCCCTGACCGAAGGCTGCATCGGCGAAACGGTGGTGTCCGTGCACGGGGACCTCCAGGAGAAGCGATGTGATTACACGCTTACACGGTAGGCCGGTAAGCACCCGTCAGGAAGGCGTCAGCGCTGCGCTCAGAGCGGACACGTCGGTCACCGGCGCCGAGCAGACGAATCCCTGGCACACGTACGCCGCGGCACGGCCGCCCACGGCCGGCCGGCCGGCCAGCAGCGGGACCCCCGGCGCGTCCGGCTCCCCCACGACCACGACGGCACCCGGGCTGGTCGACGCGCGGGCCGCCGCGGCCAGCGCGTCGCGCTCGGCGCCGGCAGGACCGCTGACCGCCACCTCGAACGGGCCGGCCAGCAGCGCCTCCCCGACCGCCGCCGCCCAGCCCGCGGCCCGCGGCGCCCGGCTCACCAGCCGCGCCAGCGAGGCGAGTGCGGACTCCCCCAGCTCCCGGTGCCGGGGCGAACCGGCGAGGGCGGCGTAGGTGACCGCCGCCCCCCCGGCCGCGGCGACACCGGCCGGCGTCGGGCCGTCGGTCGGGTCGTACGGGCGCGTGACCAGCGCCTCGGCGTCGGCCGCGGTGTCGTGCCACCCGGCCTCGTCGACGAACTGCGCGGTGACGACGTCGAGCAGCTGCCCGGCCAGCTCGAGCCAGCGCCCCTCACCCGTCGCCTGGTGCAGTGCCAGCAACCCCTCGGCGAGATCGCCGTAGTCCTCCAGGATGCCGGCGTGCCGGCCGACGACCCCGTCGCGGGAGGCGCGCCGCAGCCGCCCGTCCACCCAGTGCGTCGTCGCGAGCAGGTCCGCCGCCCGCCGCGCCGCCGTCGTCGAGACGTCGTCCCCGGTCAGGACGCCGTGCTCGGCCAGCGCGGCGATCGCGAGCCCGTTCCACGCGGTGACGACCTTGTCGTCGCGGGCCGGCTGCGGCCGCTGCGCGCGGGCGGCGAGAAGCCGCTCCCGCACCGACGCCAGCCGCGCCGGGTCGTCACCGTCGTGCAGCCACTGCAACGTCGACGTCCCGTGCTCGAAGGTGCCGCGGTCGGTCACCTCGAAGGCGTCGGCGGCCCACCGGCCGTCGTCCGGGCCGAGCACCTCGACGAGCTGATCGCGCGTCCACACGTAGGTGAGCCCCTCCACCCCGTCGGTGTCGGCGTCGAGCGCCGAGGCGAACCCGCCCTCCGGGGTGCCCAGGTCGCGGATCAGAAAGGCAGCCGTCTCGTCGGCGATCCGGCGCGCCCAGGGCTCGCCGGTCGCCCGCCACAGGTGCAGGTACACCCGCAGCAGCAGGGCGTTGTCGTAGAGCATCTTCTCGAAGTGCGGCACCACCCAGCGCGCGTCGACCGAGTACCGGGCGAAGCCGCCGGCCAGCTGGTCGTAGATGCCGCCCCGGGCCATGGCCTCGAGGGTGCCGCGGGCCATCCGCAGCGCGGTCGCGTCGCCGCTGCGGGCGTGCGCCCGCAGCAGGAACTCCAGCAGCATGGACGGCGGGAACTTCGGTGCGCCGCCGAACCCGCCGGCGGCCGCGTCGTAGTTCGCGGTCAGCGCGCCGACGGCGCCGTCCAGCAGCTCGGCCGACAGCGGATCGGGCTCCCCCAGGTCCATCCGCGCCGAGATGCCGGTGACGATCGACGTCCCTGCCCGCTCGAGTTCCTCCCGGCGGGTTGCCCACGCGTCGCTCACCGCGGCCAGCACCTGCCGGAAGGCCGGCATGCCGTGCCCGGGGCGCGGCGGGAAGTAGGTGCCGCAGTAGAACGGCTCGCCGTCGGCGGTCGTGAACACCGTCATCGGCCAGCCGCCGTGCCCGGTCATCGCCTGCGTCGCGGTCATGTAGACGCTGTCGACGTCGGGCCGCTCCTCGCGGTCGACCTTCACGCAGACGAAGTTCTCGTTCATCTGCGCCGCCGTCGCGTCGTCCTCGAACGACTCGTGGGCCATGACGTGGCACCAGTGGCAGGCGGCATAGCCGACCGACACCAGCACCGGGACGTCGCGCCGCCGGGCCTCGGCGAAGGCGTCGGGGCCCCACTCCTGCCAGTCGACCGGGTTGTCGGCGTGCTGGAGCAGGTACGGGCTGGTGGCGCCGGCGAGGCGGTTCGGCATGGCCCCAGCCTCCCCCACCCCGTCACGGCCGGGGTCTCCGGAGGGCCGCCACGACGCGGTCGTACTCCTCCCGCAGGCGGGGGCTCAGTCCGCAGATCGGCGGATCCGGATCGACCAGGCGGCGCGCGGAGGCCGGCAGCCCGGCCAGTTCGGCCGCGCACCGGCCGCGCGCGGCCGCCACGCCGGCCGCCGGTTCGAGGGGCAGTCCGTCGCGGACCACCGGCAGCAGGAGCGCGGACGCCCCGGGCGGACCGCTCTCGGCGCGCACGGCCCGGACGTCCGGGCCGCCGGGGCGCCGCCACACCTGCGTGCGCCCGGGCGGATAGCCCTTCCCGGGTGACAGCTTGGTCACCGGTCGGCCGTCGTACTCCACGAGCTTGTAGGCGGAGTCGAGCATCGGTGCGTCGGCGGACGTGCCCACCCGGGTGCCGACGGCGAAGACGTCGACGGGGGCGCCGGCCGTCATCAGGGCGTCGATGCCATGGTCGTCCAGCCCGCCGCTGACGACGATCCGCACGCGGTCCAGGCCGGCCGCGTCGAGCAGGTCGCGGGCGAGCCGCGCCTCGGCGGCGAGGTCTCCGCTGTCCAGCCGGACGGCGGCGCGGCCGGCGAGACCTCGCTCGTGGATCACCTCGATCGCCGCGGCGACCCCGCGCGCGGTGTCGTAGGTGTCGACCAGGAAGGTCGGCGCGGCCGGGAAGTCGTCGGCGAACGCGCGGAAGGCGGCCCGCTCGTCGGGGAACGCCTGGACGAACGAGTGGGCCATCGTGCCGGCGGCCGCCAGGCCGTAGCGCTCGGCGGCGGCGACGTTGCTGGTGGCGGCGAAGCCGGCGATCGCGCCGGCCCGCGCGGCCGCGATCCCGGCCTCGACGCCGTGGGTGCGCCGCAGGGCGAAGTCGACGACGGGCCGTCCGCGGGCGGCCAGCACGCAGCGGGCGGCGGTGCTGGCCAGCGCCGTCTGGTACGTGACCGCGTTGAGCACCACCGTCTCGACCAGTTGCGCCTCGGGCAGCGGCGCGGTGACCTCGAGCAGCGGCTCGTTCGCGAGCACGACGGAGCCCTCGGGGGCTGCGTCGATGTCCCCGGTGAAGCGCAGACCGGTCAGCGGTCCGGCCAGCTCCTCCGGCCACCCCTGGCGACCGACCAGCCAGCGGATGTCGTCGGCGGTCACCTCGAGGTCCAGGACACCCGCGACGGCGTCCTCCAGCCCGGCGGCGACCAGGAACCCTCTGTTCCGCGGCAACTGCCGCACGAAGAGGCTGAACGTCGCGGTCGCCCGCATGCCTCGCCGGAGGTACCCGGCCGCCATCGTCAGCTCGTAGAGGTCGGTGACCAGCACGCGGTCAGCCGCCCTGCTCCCACGCCCGCCCGTCCCGGCGCGCGACCTGCTGTCCCGGGTCCGGCATCGCAGCCCCCTTCCCTCCGCCACCTCCTGACGGAACGGCCGAGCGGCGAGCTGTGGACAGGCTCCGACGGCGTCGACCGGCCGAGCCGAAAGTCCCTTCGTGCCGGCTACGCGCATGGCCCGGGGCGCACGGCGTGACGAACCGCTCACCACCCAACCCTGACGTGAGGGACGAGTTGCCGTCAGACTGGTCCGGATCCGCCGGACGCCCCCCCAGCGCCGGCGAACTGCCCGCGGGCGCCGGGCCGGCGCCACGAACGAGACGGATCCATGTCCTCAGCCCTGCCCGCCCTGCCCCGACCGCGCCTACGACGGCCGGACTGGTCGTCCCCGACGGTCGCGCGGACCGAGGTCCTCGCCGGCCTGGTCGTCGCCCTTGCGCTGATCCCCGAGGCGATCAGCTTCTCGATCATCGCCGGGGTCGACCCCCGTGTCGGGCTCTTCGCCTCCTTCACGATGGCCGTCACGATCTCGATCGTCGGCGGCCGGCCCGCCATGATCAGTGCCGCCACCGGCGCCGTCGCGCTCGTCGTCGCCCCGCTGGTGCACCTGTACGGGCTGGGCTACCTGCTGGCCACCGTCGTCCTCGCCGGCGCCTTCCAGGTGCTCATCGGCCTGGCCGGCTTCGCAAAGCTGATGCGCTTCATCCCCAGGAGCGTGATGGTCGGCTTCGTCAACGCGCTGGCCATCCTGATCTTTCTCGCGCAGTTGCCCCACCTGGTGCACGTGCCCTGGCTGGTCTACCCGATGGTGGCCGCCGGGCTGGCGATCATCTTCCTGCTGCCGCGGCTCACCAGGGCCGTGCCTGCCCCGCTGGTGTCGATCATCGTGCTGACCGCGCTCACGGTGACCGCCGGCATCGCGGTCCCGAACGTGGGCGGCGAGGGCGCACTGCCCACCAGCCTGCCGTTTCTCGCCCTGCCCTCCGTGCCCCTCACCGTCGGGACGCTGCGCATCATCGCGCCCTACGCCCTGGGCATGGCGTTCGTCGGGCTGATGGAGTCGCTGATGACGGCGAAACTGGTCGACGACATCACCGACACGCACTCCGACAAGACCCGCGAGTCCTGCGGCCAGGGGATCGCCAACATCGTCACCGGGTTCTTCGGCGGCATGGGCGGCTGCGCGATGATCGGCCAGACGATGATCAACGTGGGCTCCGGCGCCCGCACCCGGCTCTCCACGTTCCTCGCCGGCGTCTTCCTGCTCGTGCTCGTCGTGGGCCTCGGCGACGTGGTCGCGGTCATCCCGATGGCCGCCCTGGTCGCGGTGATGATCTTCGTGTCGATCTCCACCTTCGACTGGCACAGCCTGCGCACCCTCCGCCGGATGCCCCGCAGCGAGACCGCGGTGATGCTGGCGACCGTGGCGGTGGTCGTCGCGACCAGCAACCTCGCCATCGGCGTCGGTGTCGGCGTGCTCGTCGCCTGCGTGCTGTTCGCCCGCCGCGTCGCCCACCTGGTCGAGGTCACCAGCGAGACCGCCCCCGACGGCCGCACCCGCGTCTACTCGGTGCACGGCGCGATGTTCTTCGCCTCCAGCAACGAGCTCTACACGCAGTTCGACTACGCCGGCGACCCCGACGCCGTCGTCATCGACCTGTCCGACGCGCACGTCTGGGACGCCTCGACGGTCGCCGCTCTCGACGCCATCACCCACAAGTACGGGACCCGTGGCAAGACGGTCGAGATCGTCGGGCTGACCGGGCACTCCGCGGATCGGTACGAGCGGCACACCGGCCGGCTCGCCGGGGCGCACTGATGGCGGGCGGCGCGAAGCACCCGGGCGAGAACGCGCCGCCGCGCGGGGAGCTGATGCAGATCGGCCAGGTCGCCGAGCGCACCGGCCTGAGTCTGCGCACCATCCGGTGGTACGAGGAGGAGGGCCTCGTGGTGCCGGCCGCGCGCACCGCGGGGGGCTTCCGGCTCTACAGCACCGACGACGTCGGCCGCCTCGAGGTGATCAAGTCGATGAAGCCCCTCGGCTTCGCCCTCGACGAGATGCGCGACCTGCTCGCTCTCCTCGCCGACCTCGAGGCCGGCACCGGCGACCGGGCCGGTCTGCTGGAGCGGCTGCGCGCGTTCCACGCGGCGGCCACCGACCGCGTCACGGCGCTGCGCGCGCAGCTCGCCGTCGCCGAGGGGTTCGCCGCGTCGCTGGCCGGCCACCTCGACGAGCGGCGCTGATCCCCGGCACCCCGTCCGGCGTCACCCCGGGAGGAGGAGCACCAGCGCTGTAGCTGCGGCGATGACGGCGCCGGCCACCGCCGCGCCGACGACCTCGACCCTCGCTTCCGGCACCGTGACGGCCACGGCCCGGTCGTCGCGCAGGGACCGGATCTGGCGTCCGCGCCGGCGCCCGAACCAGATCATCACCAGCCCCACGCCGACATCGAGGACCACGACGACGGTTCGGGCCAGGGTGGGGCCGACGTGGCGGAACAGCAGCAGTACCGCGGCGGCGAGGACGCCGAGCGCGGTGCGCTCCCACGCCATCTCCGTCCGCTCGCTCACCAGTCCGGGCCGGTCCACCGGACGGCGGTAGCGCCCCGGCGGGCTCATGCCCTGCCCCAGGAGATGAGCAGGAGCACGACCACGAACGCGGTCAGCGCGGCGAGCGACACACCCAGTAGCGTCGGGATCCGGGTCGGCGGCAGGTCCTGGTCGTGGCGCATGGCCCACTGGACCCGCCGCCAGCGCCGGACGGCGGCCACCGAGAGGGTCCCGCCGGCCACCGTGAGGAGCGTGCCCAGAACGTGGCGCGCGCCGGGGAACGCGAACTGCGGTACCAGTTGCACGACCGCGACACCGCCGGCGATGAGCGCGAGGGCAGTGCGGAACCAGGCCAGGAACGTCCGTTCGTTGGCGAGGGTGAAGCGGTAGTCCGGATCCGCTCCGGACGCGGGCGCCGCGCCGTCGTCGTCCACGTCGTCGCTCATCGGCCCACCCCCGGTCGCGCGCGGAGCGGCCGGTGGGCCGTCGCCGCGCCTCGAGGATGTCACCTGCGACGGGCGCGGGTGCCGGGCGATGACCGCCCGGCCGACACGGCGGGAGCTACACCACCACGGGGACGACGCGGCTCGCGACCAGTTCGACGTGCACGAGGCCGGCGCCGCACTTCGGGCAGCAGACGACCCCGCGCGCGGTCGGGGCGGTGGCGGGGCGGCCGCCGCGCGAGTAGCAGTCCCAGGAGATCCCGTGACCGTCCTCGACATGCTGCAGGTCGTAGTCGACCGTCCAGGAGTGCCCGCAGCCCGGGCACCCGAACCGGAAGCTGTCGATCGACATCTCCTTGAGCATGGCGCGTCCTCCACTCTCGACCTGCACGACGGTTCCGGTACGTGCGGGCATCCATTCTCGGCCAAGGCCAATGGTTGCCGTATGGCAACTCTACGACTCCAGGGCGGATCCGCATCCCGGACGGCGGACTTTGCGATCGCGTGAAGCCACCCGGACACACATGCCGAGCGCTCACAGGCCGGTCACAGGCCGGCGACGCTGGGCGGCATGGAGTCGGTCTGGATCCAGTCGGTGCACAACCTCTACTGCCCCACCTGCGACACCCGCCTGTCGGAACGCGGCCGCCGGTTCGCCGTCCCCGAGCGGGCGGCGGTCATGTACGTGGGGGACGTCGGCACGCTGGCGTGCCCCAACGGCCACGTCCTGCCCGAACGCGACGCGCTCTACTGCTACCGCGACGAGATGGGGCACGCGCCCAGCGCACCCGTCGGTGAGACCGCCCTCGAGCCGGGGTCCGCGGGCCCCCGCCCGTCAGGCCACGGACCGCCGGTCGGCCGCCTCGAGCCGCAGCACCCGCCAGAGACCGGTGCGGCTGAGCATGTCCCGGGTCCGCCGGTCGGCTCCCCGCAGGACGACGCCGCCGCCGCGCGCCCGGCAGATCCGGTGCGCCCAGAGGAAGCTCGCCAGCGCGGCGCTGGACAGGTGACCGGCGGCGCCTAGGTCGACCACGATCCGCCGGGCGCCGGCGAGGAGCGCGTCGTGCAGCAGCCACCGCGTCTCGGCCAGGCCGTCGGCCAGGACGTCCTCCCTCAGGTCGACGACCACCTCGTCGGTCGCGCGGGGCTCGCCTGCCGCCGTCCTGGTCACCGGTGAACCTCCCTCTCGTCGACACTCGCAGGACGACCGTCCCCCACCGAGGTTGCGATCGCCCCGTCGGCACCTTTGCGATTCCGTGACGGTCTGCGGCCGGAGGGGTTCCCCCCGGTTCCCGATGGGAGCATGGCCGTGTGGCGCCCCGTCTGTTGATCGTCGAGGACGACGACCACATCCGGACCTCGCTGCGCTGGGCGATGGAGGACGAGGGCTACGCGGTCGACGAGGCGGCCAGCGGTGAGGCCGCCTGCCGGGCCGTGGACGCCGACCCGCCGGACCTGATGCTGGTCGACCTGATGCTCGGCCGCATGGACGGCTTCGGCGTCATCCGCGCCGTGCGGCGCGGTCACGACCTGCCGATCGTCGTGGTGAGCGCCCGCTCGGACACGCACGACATCGTCGCCGCCCTCGAGGCGGGGGCCGACGACTACGTGACCAAGCCCTTCCAGGTCAAGGAGATCACCGCACGCCTGCGCGCACTGCGCCGTCGCGTCGGCGCCGGCACTGCGCCGGCGAACGACGGCCAGCCCGCCGAGACGGTGCTCGACCGCGATCCCGCGGCGCCGCTGGTGCTGCGCGAGGGGCGCGGAACGGTGCACCGGGGCCCCCGGCAGCTGCCGCTGACCGTCACCGAGTTCCGCCTGCTCTGCGAGCTGGCAGCCTCCCCCGGCCGGGTTCTCAGCCGCCAGGAACTGCTCGAGCGGGTCTGGCAGCACGGCTTCTTCGGCGACGAGCGCATCGTCGACGTCCACGTCCGGCGGCTGCGCACCAAGGTCGAGCAGGACCCGGGCGCGCCCCGCATCGTGGTGACGGTGCGCGGGCTGGGCTACCGGCTGGACCCGCAGTGAGGTGGGCGCTGGGGCCCCGCGGCCTGCGCGCCCGGATCGTCCTCGCGTTCGCGGTCGGCACCCTGCTCGTGTCCGCGGTCCTCGTCGGGACGACCTTCTTCACGGCCCGCAGCTACCTGCTCGACCAGCGCGAACGATCGGCCACCCGCCAGGCCTTCACCGACGCCAACCTCCTGCGCAGTCGCCTGTCGACCTCCGGCACGGCGGTGGGCGACGCCCTCGGCGAGCTCGTCCCCTCGGGCGGCTCCGACGTGGTGGTGCGCAGTCATGGCGCCTGGTACTCCTCCGGCCTCGACGTGGGAGGGAAGGACGTGCCGGCCGCCCTGCGCCACCTGGTCGGCAGCGGGTCGGCCGGCACGGTCCGCGAATCGTCCGCCGTCGGCCCCCGCATGGTCGTGGGCATCCCGCTGTCGAGTGCGCACCTGGAGTTCTACGAGATCTCGCCGTTGGTCGAGCTGCAGATGCAGCTGCACACCCTGGCCGCCGTTCTCGGGGCCGGGGCACTCGCGGCCACCGCGGCCGGCGCCGGGTTCGGCATCTGGGCCAGCCGCCGCGTCGTCCATCCCCTGGAGCAGGTGGCCTCCGCCGCGACGAGGATCGCCGCGGGCGAGCTGACGACCCGGCTGGCCAGCACCGACGACCCGGATCTGCTGGCCATCGTCGGCAGCTTCAACACGATGGTCGACGCGCTCGCCGCACGGATCGACCGCGACGCTCGGTTCGTCGGCGACGTGAGCCACGAGCTGCGCAGCCCGCTGACCAGCCTGATCACCAGCGTCGAGGTGATGGGCGCGCGCAGGGAGGAGCTCTCATCGCGCGGGCGCCAGGCGCTGACCCTGGTCGAGGGCCAGCTGGCCCGCTTCCGGACGACGCTGGACGACCTGCTCGAGCTCGCCCGGCTGGACAACGCCCGGGCCGATGAGACGCCACCGGCGGTGTCCCTCGGGGCGCTCGCGCGCGAGGTGCTCGTGGCCAGCGGCCGGCCCGCGGACCTGCTGCGTTCGGACGACGACGGGCGGACGACGGTCCACGGCGAGAAGAACCGGCTCGAACGCGCCGTCCGCAACCTGCTCGACAACGCCGACCGGCACGCCGGCGGGGCGTGCTGCGTGCGCGTGGAACGACGGGACGCAGCCGTCCTGCTGATCGTCGACGATGCCGGACCGGGCGTGGCACCGCCGGACCGCGAACGCATCTTCGAGCGGTTCACCCGAGGTCCGGAGGCCGCCCGCGGGTCCCTGTCGGGTGCCGGCCTCGGTCTCGCGATCGTGGCGGAGACGGCGGCCCGGCTGGGCGGCGCGGCCTGGTGCGCCGCGAGCCCCTGCGGCGGTGCCCGGATGACGGTCTCCCTGCCGGTGGCTCGGTCATGAGCGGCGGGCGCGCTCTCCTGCTCGTGTGCCTGCTCGCGCTGCTGGCCGGCTGCGGGGTGACCACCGGCGGTGCGCCGCGGACCATCGCCCCGTCCGAGGTCCCCTACAACCTGGCGTCCCCGAGCTCGAGCACGCCGACGGCCACGTCCGCGCCGCCCCGGCAGAACCTCCCCCGCGTGTACTTCGTGGACGCGCACGACGTGCTCGTCCCCAGCGGCCGGACCATCGTCGGCAGCACGGTGGAGAAGCGCCTCACCGACCTGCTGGAGCAGCTCGCGAACGGCCCCACGACCGACGAGCGGGACCACGGGCTGGCCACCGCGCTCCCGCCGGGGATCAGGCTGACGGTCGGCGCCCTCGACGCCGGCACGGTGACGGTGGACATCTCCGGCGTCCCCGACACACCCACCGGCAAGGGCAGCCGTCGCGCCGTCGGCCAGATCGTGCTCACCGCCACGAGCCTGCCGGAGGTCCGGTCGGTGCTGCTGACCCACGACGGCGTCGCGGTCGAGGCGCCGCTGCCGTCCGGGGAGCTCAGCTCCGGCCCACTCACCGCGGCGGACTACGCGGCCAGCCGGAGGGCCGGGCACTCCTGACGACGGGAAGTTGACGATGCCGTGACAAGTCGCTCCGCGGCTCGGCGTCCGCCCGAACTGCTGGGAGGGTGGAGGTCCATCGCCGACGGCGAACCCGACCGCCGCCCTGAACCGGAGGACGACGTGACCACAGCCCCTGCCCCTCGAACGCCCGGCGAGATGAGCGAGGTGATCGACCCCGACACCGGATCCGTCCGGGTCAGCGGACACCTGACGGTGCAGGGCGCCGACCTGCTGCGGGGCACCGTCGAGAGCCTCCGGCGCGACGGCCACACGCGGGTGTCCCTCGATCTACGGGACGTGCGCGCCGCCGACGACGCCGGCCTGCGCATCCTGCGCACCGTCGGCCGGCAGCTGGCCGCGGACGGCGGCGAACTGCTGGTGCGGCACCTGCCGGCCCCGGCCCGCTGACGCGTGGGGGCCGGGGCCCGCTCAGCCCTGCGGGCTCTCCGGCCGGTCGTCGCGGGCCCGCGGCGGCTCGATCGCCAGCGGCGCGCTGCGCAGCTGGTCGAGCAGGTCCTGCCCCGGTTCCCGGCGCGGCCGGAACAGCTCCTCCGGGGTGTCCGGGACGACGACCTGCGGGCCGCGGTCGGCGGGATCGAAGCTGCGCGGCAGGCGCCTGAGGTGCGTGGTCATCGAGCGGACCAGGAACGCCGTCGCGATCAGCAGCAGGAGGATCAGCAGCAGCCCCAGCGGGCCGGCCTTGCCGACGTCCTCGGGCAGCTGCTTGCTGGCGGCGGCAACGATCTCTGCGTTCATCGGACGGCCACCTCACTGCGGATCCCGGCGAACAGATCGTCCTCGGGCGTCGGCGAATCCACCAGGGAGCGGACGAGCTCGTAGTCCTCGGTCGGCCAGATCCGCTGCTGGGTGTCGAGGGGGCAGGCGAACCAGCGGCCGTCGGGATCGATCTGCGTCGCATGCGCGATCAGCGCGGCGTCGCGGACGTCGAAGTACTCGGCGCAGGGCACGCGCGTGGTGACCCGGTGGGAGATGTCGCGCGCCGGGTCCCAGTTCTCCAGCCACTCGGTGTACGGCGACTCGGCGCCGGTGGCCAGGATCGCCTCGTGCAGCGCCTTCGTGCGCGGCAGCGTGAAACTCATGTGGAAGTAGAGCTTGCTCGGCTGCCAGGGCTCCCCGAGCTCGGGATAGCGGTCGGGATCGCCGGCCGCGTCGAAGGCGTGCATCGAGATCTCGTGCGTCTTGATGTGGTCGGGGTGCGGATAGCCGCCGCGCTCGTCGTAGGTGGTGATCACCTGCGGCCGGAACCGGCGGATCAGTGCGACGAGGGGCGCGGCGGCCTCCTCGAGCGGCACGAGGGCGAAGCAGCCCTTCGGCAGCGGCGGCAGGGGGTCGCCCTCGGGCAGCCCGGAGTCGACGAAGCCGAGGAACTCCTGCTCGACGCCGAGGATCTCGCGCGCCCGTGCCATCTCCTCGGCGCGGATCTGCGGCAGCCGCTCCCAGACCTCCGGCCGGTCCATCGCCGGGTTGAGCACGGAGCCGCGCTCACCGCCGGTGCAGGTGGCCACCAGGACGCGGGCGCCCTCGGCGACGTACCTGGCCATGGTCGCGGCGCCCTTGCTCGACTCGTCGTCCGGATGGGCGTGGACGGCGAGCAGGCGCAACTGGTCTGGTTCGGTCACCCGAACATTGTCCCCCGGACCGCGGCGAGGCGGCGGAGGGTCGGCCGATGCCACCTCCTCCGACCCCACTCCGTAGGGGGAAGTGTGCCGACCGTCACTTCGCGATCCGGTACCGTTCCGCAACCGCACCGGGACGCTCGCAGGTATGCGTCGCCGCGGGCCGCGGTGTTAGCTTGGCCGGATTGACCGCTGGCCGTTCCCGACCCCGGGAGCGGCCTCCCGAGTTCCAGGAGTACCCCCACGTGTCCACCCCGACCGACGAGCACGACCAGGGCGTCTGGCTGACCCAGGAAGCCCATGACCGGCTGAAGGCCGAGCTCGACCAGTTGGTGGCCGGGCGCCCGGCGATGGCCGCGGAGATCAACGCCCGCCGCGAGGAGGGCGACCTCAAGGAGAACGGCGGCTACCACGCCGCCAAGGACGAGCAGGGCAAGCAGGAGGCCCGCATCCGTCAGCTCACCGACCTCCTGCGCAAGGCGACCGTCGGCGAACCGCCGACGAAGGTCACCAACGCCGCGACCGGCACCGTGATCACCGTCCGCTTCGCCGGCGACGACGAGACCGAGAAGTTCCTGCTCGGGTCCCGCGAGATCGCCGGCACGACAGGCCTGACGGTCTACTCCCCCGAGTCGGCCCTGGGTGCGGCGATCATGGGTGCGAAGCCGGGCGCCGAGGTGACCTACCAGGCTCCCAACGGCAAGGACATCACCGTCGAGGTCGTCGGCATCGAGCCGTTCGTCCCCTGATCCGCTGATGGGTCGCGGCGTCCGCTCCCGGCGGGCGGAGAACACCGGCTTCGTCTGCGCGCACTGCTCGACGCCTGTGCCGGCGAACACCGACGGGCACTACCGCAACCACTGCCCGTACTGCCTGTGGTCGCTGCACGTCGACGACCTGCCGGGTGACCGGGCCAGCGACTGCCGCGCGCCGATGGAACCGGTCGGGCTGGTCGAGAAGTCGGGCAAGGGCTGGCAGGTGGTGCACCGCTGCACGGCGTGCGGCCACCGCCAGCCCAACCGGCTGGTCCGCGAGGGCGACGGCCCCGACGATCTGGACGTCGTCCTCCAGTTGCCCTGGCTCTGAGCGTGTGCCACCCCGCTTCGGGGGTGTTGTGCGCGCTCCGGGGGTCCTGCAGGACTCCGGAAGCGCGCACAACACCCCGAAAGCGGGGCCGCAGCAGTAGGACGGCGCTCAGGCGGCCAGACCGCGGCGGCGGAGCAGCGGGCCCGGGTCGGCGTCGCGCCCGCGCACCGCACGGAAGGCGGCCAGCGGATCGATCGATCCGCCGACCGAGAGCAGGCGCCCGCGGAAGACGTCGCCGTTCTCGCGCCGCAGGCCGCCGTTCTCCTTGAACCACTCCACTGTGTCGGCGTCGAGCACCTCCGACCAGATGTAGGAGTAGTACCCGGCCGCGTAGCCGCCCGCGAAGATGTGCTGGAAGTACGTCGTCCGGTAGCGCGGGGGCACCAGCTCGGAGGCGACGCCGGCCGCCTCCAGCGCCCGCCGCTCGAACTCCACCGGGTCGCCGACCTCGGTCTCTGGCGTGATCCGGTGCCAGGCCTGGTCGAGCAGGGTCGCGGCCAGGTACTCGAGCGTGCCGAAGCCCTCGCCCCACAGCCGGGCTGCGTCGAGCGCCTCGACGTCGGCAGCCGGCAGGGGCTGCCCGGTCTCGACGTGGCGGGCGTAGTTGGCCAGCACCTCGGGCCAGAGCGCCCACATCTCGTTGACCTGGCTCGGGAACTCGACGAAGTCGCGCGGCACGCTGGTGCCGGAGAACCGCGGGTAGGTGACCGACGAGCTCAGGCCGTGCAGCGCATGGCCGAACTCGTGGAAGAGGGTGTTCACCTCGTCGAGGGTCAGCAGCGTCGGCTGACCCTCCGCCGCCCGCGACACGTTGAGGTTGTTGACCACGACCGACCGTGTGTCGAGCAGCCGCGACTGGGTGACGAAGGAGTTCATCCAGGCGCCGCCGCGCTTGCCCTCGCGGGCGTAGAAGTCGCCCAGGTAGAGGCCGACCGGGGCACCGTCGGCGTCGCTGACCTCCCAGACGCGCACGTCGGGGTGGTAGCCGGTCAGGTCGGGGCGCTGGGTGAACCGGTAGCCGTAGAGCAACTCGGCGGCGTGGAAGACGCCGTCGACCAGCACGCGGTCCAGCTCGAAGTAGGGGCGCAGCGCCGCGGCGTCGACGGCGTACCGCTCGTTGGCCACCTGCTCGCTGTAGAACGCCCAGTCCCACGGGGCCAGCTCGACGCCGTCCCCTCCCGCGGCCTCGGCGAGGACCTTCGCCTCCGCCTCGGCGTTGGCCACCGACGCGGGCACCATCGAGGCGAGCATCGCGTCGACGGCCTGGGTGGTCTGCGCGGTCTGATCGGCCAGCACGACGTCGGCGTGGGTGTCGAAGCCGAGCAGCCGGGCCCGCTCGGCCCGCAGCAGGGCGATCCGCGTGGCGACCGGGCGGTTGTCGTGCTCGCCCGCCGACGCCCGGCCGATCGACGCCTCGAACACCCGGCGTCGCAGGTCGCGGTTGCGCAGCTTCGTCAGCAACGGCTGCTTGGTCGGCAGGAGCAGCGGCAGCAGGTAGCCCTCGACGCCGCGCTCGGCGGCGGCCACCGCGGCGGCCGCGATCTCCTCGGCGTCCAGCCCGTCGAGCTCGGCGGCGTCATCGACCCGGACGGCGGCGGCCTCCGTGGCCAGCTGCAGGTTCTGCCCGAACGTCGTCGACAGGGCGGAGAGCTCCTGGTTGAGCTCGGTGAGGCGGGCGCGGCCGGCCTCGTCGAGCTGGGCACCGGCGAGCACGAAGTCGAGGTGGTAGCGCTCGACCAGCCGCACCGCCTCGTCGTCCAGACCGCTGTCGTGCCGCGCGGCGTGCACCGCATCGACGCGGGCGAACAGCGCCGGGTCGAGGTGCAGCGCGTCGGAGTGTGCGGCGTCCAGCGGCGCGATCTCGCGCTCGATCTCGCGCAGCCGCGGGGTCGACACCGACCCCGAGAGGTTGCCGAACACGCGCCAGCCGCGGGTCAGCAGCTCCCCGGAGCGCTCGAGCGCCACGATCGTGTTCTCGAAGGTCGCGGGCTCCGCGGCGCCGACGATCGCGGCCACCTCGGCGCGGTGCTCGGCCATACCGGTCAGCAGCGCCTCGCGGCAGTGCTCGACGGTGATGTCGGCGAACTGCGGCAGGCCGAACGGCAGCGGCGAGGCCTGGAACAGCGGGTTGTCGGAGGACACGGGGCGGGAGTCGACGGCGCTCATCGCCGTCCATTACATCGCGACCCTCCGGGCCGCACCGCGGCCAGGGGGCGTCCCCCAGCGGCGCGGAGCCCTACCGCGGTCCGCGGTCGGAGGCCTCCGGCCCCCCACCCGCGGACCGCCTGGCACGGCGTCCCGAGCTCAGCGGCTGGCTGTGTTGCGGTACGTGCGCCCCGCCAGCGGAACGAAGATCGCGAGGATCGCGATCCCCCAGAGCCCGGAGTACAGCACCGGGTGCTGCAGCGACCAGACGTCCGGGGCGCCGAACGAGTTGCCGAACAGGTTGCGGGCCGACTGCACGACCGCGGACACCGGGTTCCACTCCGCGAACGTGCGCAGGACGGCGGGGAAGGTCTCCAACGGCACGAACGTGTTGGCCACGAAGGTGATCGGGAAGATCACGATGAAGCTCGCGTTGTTGACCACCTCCGGCGTGCGGACCATCAGCCCGACCTGGGCCATCAGCCAGGACATCGCGTAGGCGAACCCGAGCAGGACGAGGAAGCCGCCGGCGGCCTCGAGCACGGACGTGTGGATGCGCCACCCGACGAGCAGGCCGGTCACCGCCATGACCACGATCGACAACGCGTTCAGCCCGAGGTCGGCAACCGTCCGCCCGACGAGCACGGCCGAGTGCGCCATGGGCAGCGAACGGAACCGGTCGATCAGGCCCTTCTG
>DASYGS010000071.1:0-7489 GCA_035999465.1 Blastococcus sp.
CTGGACGACGAGCGGCTGGCCGACGTGCTCGGCGAGCTGCCCGAGGCCGAGCAGATCACCATCCTCGGCACGCTGGAGGAGAGCCGGGCCGCCGACGTGCTCGAGGTGATGGACCCCGACGACGCCGCCGACCTGCTCGCCGAGCTCTCCAACGTCGACCGCAACCGGCTGCTGGAGCTCATGGAGCCCGACGAGGCCGAGCCGGTGCGCCAGCTGCTCAAGTACTCCGAGGACACCGCCGGCGGCATGATGACCAGCGAGCCGGTGATCCTCACGCCGGACGCCACCATCGCCGAGGCGCTGGCCCGCGTGCGCGAGCCCGAGCTGACGCCGTCGCTGGCCAGCCAGGTCTACGTCTGCCGCGCGCCGTCGGCCACACCCACCGGGCGCTACCTGGGCCTGGCGCACATCCAGCGATTGCTCCGCGAACCGCCGTCCTCACTGGTCAGCGGGGTGCTCGACGACCTGGACCCGCTGCGCCCCGAGGCGCCGCTGGCCGAGGTCACCCGGTACTTCGCCACCTACAACCTGGTCGCGGCGCCCGTCGTCGACGCCCAGGGCCGGCTGGTCGGCGCGGTGAGCGTCGACGACGTCCTCGACCACCTCCTGCCCGACGACTGGCGCGAGCGGTCCCGCCGTGGCTGACGCGCCGCGCCTCGACGTCCCCCGCGCCCGGGCGCGGGGCTTCGGCAACTTCCTGCGGCTGGACCCCGACGCCGTCGGCCGGTTCGCCGAGGGCATCGCCCGGTTCCTCGGCACCGGCCGGTTCCTGGCGGTGCAGACGATCATCGTGGTCGTCTGGATCACGCTGAACGTGGCCGCGGTCCGGCTGCGGTGGGACCCCTACCCCTTCATCCTGCTCAACCTGGCGTTCTCGACCCAGGCCGCCTACGCCGCACCGTTGATCCTGCTCGCCCAGAACCGGCAGGCCGACCGCGACCGCGTGCAGGCCGAGGAGGACCGCGCCCGCGCCGCCTCGGTCCGGGCCGACACCGAGTACCTGGCCCGGGAGCTGGCCTCGCTGCGGATCGCGGTCGGCGACCTGGCCACCCGCGACTTCATCCGCGGCGAGCTCAGCCGGGTGTTCGAGGTCGACGGCGACGAGGAGAAGCGCGAGAAGAAGGCCAAGAAGCGCCGCGAGCGCGCCCTCGCCGCCGAGCAGGACGGGGACCGGCAGCCCGCCTCGGACTAGGAGGGGAGCACCGCGAGCACGGCGGCCACCGGGTCACCGGACGCGGTGTCGACGACGGCGTGCGGCTGGGCCCAGTCGTCGGTCTCGCGGGACTGCACCGCCGCCCAGTCCGGCACGACCGCGCCGGGCAGATCGGCGGTGCGTTCCTCCACCCGGCGGCGGTGCTCGGCGGTGTCCCCGCACACGAGCCGCACCCAGCGGATCGGGGCGCCGTACCGCTGCGCGAGCGCGGTGAACGGTTCCCGGCTCACCGCGATCGGGAACACGGCATCGACGACGACGTCGGTGCCGGCGGCCAGGCAGCTGTCGGCGACCGCGAGCGCGAGCCCGTAACCGGCGGGGCCGACGTCCGCGCCGGGGGCCACCAGCCCGGTCGTGACCAGCCCCGCCTCGAGCGCGTCGATCCGGATGTGGGCGGCACCGAGCCGCCCGGCGAGCGCCCGGGCCACCGTCGTCTTCCCGACCCCGGGCAGGCCCCCGATCGCGATCAGCACCGGCTCACCCCCCTAGCACGTGCGCGAGCGCCCCGGCGGCGCCGGCGAGCACGAGGACGACGACGAACGGGGCCCGCAGCGCCAGGGCCACCGCCGCGACGGCGAGCCCGACCAGCCGGCCGTCGAGCACGAGGTGGTTGCCCGACGTCGCCGCCTGCACCGCGACGAGGGCGGCGAGCAGCGCGGCCGGCACGAAGTCGACGACGCGGGCCACCCACGGCTGCTCCACCCAGGCGGCCGGCACCGACAGCCCGGCCAGCTTGAGCAGGTAGCAGCCCAGGCCACCGGCGAGCACCGCCGCCCACAGCGCCGTCCCGGTCATGGCATCTCCTCCTGTGCCGTGGGGCGCGCGCCGGGCCGCGGCCGGCCGGCCAGGGCGACCGCCACCACCGCCGCGATCACCTGCACCCCGGCCGGCACGAACGGCGTGAGCGCCAGCGCCACGACCGCGCCCCCGGCGGCCACCCGGCGCTGCACCGCGGCCTCCGGGAAGCTCCGGCGCAGCCGCGGCCACAGCAGGGCCAGGAAGGCGGCCGGGACGACGGCGTCGAGCGCCGCGCGGGCCGTGCCGCTCAGCGCGGCCGCCCCCAGCGCCCCGACCACCGTCATGGCGTTCCACCCGAGGTAGATCGTCGCCCCGGTCGCCAGGAAGGCCAGCCGGCCGAGCTCGCGGTCGGGCGCGGCCAGCGACATCGCCGTCGTCTCGTCGATGACCCAGTGCGCGGCCGCCACCCGGCGCACCCCGCGGGGCCGCAGCAACGGGACCAGGCGCACGCCGTAGACGGTGTTGCGGGTGCCCAGCAGCAGCGCGCTGCCGACGGCCGCGAGTGCGCTGCCGCCCGCGCCGAGCACGCCCACCAGCGCGAACTGCGAGGCGCCGGTGAACATCAGCAGCGAGAGGGTCATCGTCTGCCAGACGTTCAGCCCGGCCGCGACGGCGGCGGCCCCGAACGCGGCGCCGTACAGGCCGACCGCCACGCCCAGGCCGATCGCGTCGCGCAGCGTCGCGGACCGGGCGGCGGAGGGCACCCGGCGACCCTAGTGACCGGAAGGTCACACCTCCGGCGGACGGGTGCCCCCGCGGGCCGCCGTACAGTGGCGAGCGACCCGATCGTGCAGGTCGCCGTCGATCGGCAGGCCGCCGGACCGGGGTCCCCCGCCGAAGGAGACACACGCACCGATGACCGACACGATGACCGGCTCGCCGGCGCTCGACGCCATCAACGCCGCGCTGGCCACCGTCCAGGACCCGGAGATCAACCGCCCGCTCACCGAGCTGGGCATGATCAAGGACGTGCAGATCGGCGCCGACGGCGCCGTCCGCGTCGAGGTCTACCTGACCGTCGCCGGCTGCCCCATGCGCGAGACGATCACCAACCGGGTCACCACCGCCGTGTCCGCCGTTCCCGGCGTCACCGGCGTGCAGGTGGTGCTCGACGTGATGAGCGACGAGCAGCGCGCCGAGCTGCGCAAGACGGTGCGCGGCACCGACGCCGCCGACCCGGTCATCCCGTTCGCCCAGCCGGGCTCGCTGACCCGCGTGTACGCGGTGGCGTCGGGCAAGGGCGGCGTCGGCAAGTCCAGCGTCACCGTCAACCTGGCCGCGGCGCTGGCCAAGCGCGGGCTGTCGGTCGGTGTGGTCGACGCCGACATCTACGGCCACTCGGTGCCGCGCATGCTCGGCGTCGAGGACAAGCCGACCCAGGTCGACAACATGATCATGCCGCCGCAGGCCTACGGGGTGAAGGTCATCTCGATCGGCATGTTCACCCCGGGCAACACCCCGGTCGTGTGGCGCGGCCCGATGCTGCACCGGGCGCTGCAGCAGTTCCTCGCCGACGTGTGGTGGGGCGACCTCGACGTCCTGCTCATGGACCTTCCCCCGGGCACCGGTGACGTCGCGATCTCGGTGGCCCAGTTGGTGCCGAACGCCGAGATCCTCGTCGTGACGACGCCGCAGCTCGCCGCCGCCGAGGTGGCCGAGCGCGCCGGGGCGATCGCGACCCAGACCCACCAGCAGGTGGTCGGCGTGGTCGAGAACATGTCGTGGCTCGACCTGCCCGACGGCTCGCGGATGGACCTGTTCGGCTCCGGCGGTGGCGAGGCGGTGTCGGACGCGCTGACCAAGACGCTGGGCGCCCGGGTGCCGTTGCTCGGCCAGATCCCGCTGGACACGCGGCTCCGCGAGGCCGGCGACGCCGGTGCACCGATCGTGCTGGCCGAGCCCGACTCCCCCGCCGCGAAGGCGCTGGAGAAGATCGCCGACGGCCTGGCCACCCGCCAGCGCGGCCTGTCCGGGATGTCGCTGGGCCTCACGCCGGTCCGGAAATGACCTGACCGCCCGGATGCGCTCTGGGGGTCCTCCTCGCGCTGTGCGGGTTCTGCAGAACTCCCAGAGCGCGAGTTCGACCCCCGGAGCGCAGCCGTGGCCGCTGATGCATACGGTCGGGTGATGAGCGACCAGGTCTCCGACAGCATCACCATCGCTGCCCCGCCGGGGGTCGTGTTCGCGATCCTCGCGGCGCCGCAGCAGCACAGCCGTATCGACGGATCGGGTTCGGTGCAGCGGGTCATCGGCGGCCCCGATCGGATCACCGGCACGGGCCAGCGGTTCACCGTGCGGATGAAGTTGTTCGGCGTCCCGTACGTGGTCGTCAACCGGGTCGTCGAGTTCGAACCGGACCGGCTGATCGCCTGGCGGCACTTCACCGCGAACCGGTGGCGCTACGAGCTGGCGCCCGGCGCCGACGGCGGGACGACGGTCACCGAGACGTTCGACATGTCCCGCGCCGACCGGATCACCGACGCCGTCGTGCGGTGGGCGAAGTTCCCCGAGCGGAACCGGCAGGGCATCGCCGAGACCCTCGTGCGGCTGAAGAAGGCCGCGGAATCGGACGCCGGTCGCTGACCCGCTTCTGGGGTGTTGTCCGCGCTGCGGGGGTCCTGCAGGACTCCCACAGCGCGAGTTCGACCCCCGGGGCGGGCGGGACTACGTCGCGTCGGGGTCGAACGGCGGCGGCGTCGCGTGGTCCCGCGGGCGGGCCGCGGCCACCGCACCGGCCCCGCCGGCGGCCGGCGCCTGACGCACCGGCACCGAGAAGTCGTCGTCGCCCAGCAGCTGGGTGCGCAGGAACGTCTTCGGGTGGTACTGCCGCAGGTCGAGGTCGCGCAGATCGGGCATGTCGTCGCCGAGCGAATCGTGCAACTGCTCGCGGACGCCGCTGATCGCCTCGCGCAGCTTCTTCAGGCCGGTCGCGACGTCCTTGGCCAGGTGCGGCAGGCGCTCCGGGCCGAAGATGAACAGCGCGGCGAGCGCGATGACGAGGACCTCGCCCCAGCCGATCGAGTCGAACACCACCGCTCCTGTTCTCCCGGCCACCGGCATCGGCGGCCCCTCCAGCGTAGGCGGCGACCCGGGCGCCGGGACCGCGGATCCGCGCTCACGCCCGGTCGAGCGTGACCTGGACCTTCTGCGAGTGGCCGCCGCGCACGACTTCCACGGTCACGCGGTCGCCGGGGTTGTGCGCGTCGACGGCGACGACGAGTTCCTCGGAGCTGCGCACCTGCTTGCCGCCGACCGCGATGACGACGTCCTGGTCGCGGATCCCGGCGGTGGCGGCGGCGCTGTGCGGCTCGACGTTGAGCACGAGCGCCCCGTCGCGGCGCCCGTCGGTGACCGAGCGGGTGTTCACCCCGAGCGAGGCATGCACCGCCCTGCCGGTGGTGATCAGCTCCTGGGCGATCTTCCGGGCGGTGTCGATCGGGATGGCGAACCCGAGGCCGATCGAGCCGCCGGCGGTGCCGTTGCCGCCCAGCGACGCGATGGCCGAGTTGATGCCGATCACCGCGCCGGTCGCGTCGACCAGGGCGCCGCCGGAGTTGCCGGGGTTGATCGGGGCGTCGGTCTGCACGGCGTCGATCACCGCGTTGGTGTCGCTGCCCTCGCCCGAGAGCCGCACCGGCCGGTCGAGCGCGCTCACGATGCCGCTGGTGACCGTGCCGGCCAGCCCCAGCGGCGAACCGATGGCCACCACCGGGTCGCCGACGACGACGTCCTTCGACGAACCGAGCGTCGCGGTGACCAGGCCCGGCTTCTCCACCTTGAGGACGGCGATGTCGCTGGACGGGTCGCGGCCGACGATCCGGGCGGCCGAGCCGCTGCCGTCGGAGAAGACCGCGCGGATCTCGGCGCCGTCGACCCCGGCCGCGCCGGAGACCACGTGGTTGTTGGTGACGATGTAGCCCTTGGCGCCGTCGATGACGACGCCGGAACCGGTCGCGCCCGCCTGGCCGACGCGCACCTCGATCGAGACGACGGCGGGCGAGACGCGGGCGGCGATGTCGGCGACCGACCCGGGCTTGCGGGTGATGCCGGGATCGACCTTCGACAGCTGGGTGCCGGGTGCCAGCAGTGGTGACTCGGCCGCGGTGCGGGTCAGGTACCAGCCGAGGCCGCCGCCGATCGCGCCGATCAGGAGCACGGCGAGCAGCCCGAGCACCGAGAGCCGGACCGACAGGTCGCGCAGCCGCAGCTTGCGCCGTCCCTGCGCGTCGAGGACGACGGGGCCGGGCTGCGCGTCCTCGTCGTAGACCGCGGGCGCACCCAGCGCGGCCGGCGCCTCGGGGTCGCGCCACGGGTCGTCGCGGGCGTCGGCCTTCCACCACGGGCCGCTCGCGGTGCGGCGGCGGCCGGGCCGGCCCCCCGGCGGGTCCTGGAGCCCGGCCTGCCCCGGGGACGCCGGCGCGAACGCGCGCAGCACGGCCTCCGGGGGCGGCGGGAGGGGACGGCGGGGCGGCAGGGCGGGCCGGTCACCGGAGAAGCTGCCCTCGACCGCGGCGGGCCGGCCGAAGGCGGTCTGCTGGCCCGGGGTGGGCGCCGGGCCGACCGGCCGCCGCGGACCGACCCGGTCGGGGGCGTCGGCGAAGGGCCCGTCGTGGCCGGCGGGCCGGGCGAACGGGTCGACCGGGCCGGTCGTGGGCTCGTCGGGTGTGCTCAGGGGGTCCCGCCCGGGCCGGTGAGTGCGGTCGACGTGCCGACGTTCAGCGTGCGCAGGACCGGCGGCATGACGTCGGTGTGCCGCTGGGGCTGCGATGAGCCGGCCACCGGACCGGGGGTCGCGGTGCCCGCGGTGGTGTCCGACGGCAGGTTCAGGGCGAGCGCGGTGACCCCCACACCGAGACCGACGAGGGTGCCGACCATGCCGCGGCGCAACCAGCGGGCGTGGGTGTGGCGGTGCGGCTGGGGGTGCGGTGCCAGGTCGACGGCGAAGGAGCCCGACGGCCCGGTGACGGTCAGCTGATCGGGCCCGGCGGCGAGCGCGCCGAGACCGCCTCCTCCGCCGGAGACCTCGGTGGTGAACGGGATCGCGCACAGCCGCGACATCAGGTCACCGGGAACGGTGACGTCGGCGCTGGCGTGCAGCGCCTCCTTCGCCTCGCGCTGGGCCTGCACGGCGAGCCGGCACTGCAGGCAGCCGGACAGGTGCTTCGCGGCCCGGGTCGCGGGACCGGACGGGAGCTCGCCGTCGACGAGTGCGGCGATGGCCTCCTGGGCCAGGTGGCTCTCGGGAATGCTCACGCCAGCGCCTCCCCGACCGACGGCAGCCGGCGCGGAGCGAGATGGGCGAGTGCGGCGCGCAGCTGCACCCGGCCGCGGTGGATACGGCTGCGGACCGTGCCGAGCTTGACCCCGAGCGTGGCCGCGATCTCCTCGTAGGTCAGGCCCTCGATGTCGCACAGCACGACCGCGACGCGGAACTCCGGCGACAGCGCGTCGAGCGCGGCCTGGATCTGCGGGTCGAGA
>DASYGS010000094.1:0-13985 GCA_035999465.1 Blastococcus sp.
GGGATCATGCCGGCCGGCGGCCCGAAGGTCATCTTCGCCATGGAGAAGGCCAACGGCGTCGACACGTCGAAGGTGACCATCGCCAACACCTTCACGAACGAGTACGCCACCGCGGCGAACAAGCTCGAGGGCACCAGCATCGTCTCGACCCCCGCCGGGAGCGACGGCTGAGCTGAGCCTTCGGGCTACCCCCGGGGCCGGGATGCCCCTCCCTGCTCGATCCCGGGACGAAGCGGCGGGCCTGCGCGACACGCGCTGGCCCGCCGTCTCACATGCACGGCTCCACGACGTCTCGACCCCGGGCCTCGACGTCGCCGTCACCTGTCCACGCCGACCACGGACCCCGTTCGGTCGTTCCCCTCGGCGCCCCGTGCCGGCTGCCCGGCGGCCGCGGCCGCCACGCCGGACCGGTGCGCCCAGCTGCGCACCGTCCAGATGACGGCAGCTGCAGCCGCGAAGGCCGCCCCCCACACGCTCACCCCTGTCCAGCCGAAGGCACCGAACGCGACCGCCGAGCCGGCCGATCCCACGGCTCCCCCGACGAAGTACGAGGTCATGTAGGCGGCGTTGATCCGGCTGCGGGCATCGGGACGCAGCCGGTAGATCTCCGACTGGTTGGTGATGTGCAGCCCCTGCGCCCCGACGTCCAGCAGCACGATGCCGACGAGCAGGGCAGCAAGGCTGTGGGCCCCGAGCCAGATGGCGATCCAGGACAGGAGCAGACAGGCGGACGTCGCTCCGGTCAACAGACGGGCGCCGCCCCGGTCGGTGATCCTTCCGGCGAGCGAGGCCATCCCGGCTCCCGCGGCGCCCACCAGCCCGAACAGACCGATCGTCCCCTCGCTCATGTGGTAGCCGGGGCCGCCCAGCAGGAAGGCCAGGGAGGTCCACAGCACGCTGAAGGTGCCGAAGGACAGTGCGCCGTAGACCGCCCGCCACCGCAGCACGGGTTCCTCGCGCAGGATCGTGACGACCGACGCCAGCAGCCGGGGGTAGGTCAGCCCCGTCTGCTCCCGGTAGCGAGGGAGTTCGCGGCGCAACACGGCGCTGGTGAGCAGCATCAGCCCGGCGGCGAACCAGTAGACGGTGCGCCACCCCCACAGCTCGGAGATGTACCCGGCCACCGTGCGCGCCAGGAGCACGCCGAGCAGCAGGCCACTCATGACCGTGCCCACCACCGAGCCGCGGTCCTCGTCCGTCGCCAGGCTCGCGGCGAACGGCACCAGGATCTGCGCGACGATCGACGTCAGGCCCACCACCGCCATGGCACCGAACAGCGCCGGTGGCGTGGGTGCGAGGGCGGCGCCCGCCAACGCCACCGCCGTCACCAGGCAGGTCAGCGTGATCAGCCGACGGCGTTCCACCAGATCGCCCGCGGGCAGCAGGAACACCAGGCCGATGGCGTACCCCACCTGCGCGACGGTCACGATCAGGCCAGAGGCGGCCGGCCCGATGCCGAACTCCGCGCCGATGGCGTGCAGCAGTGGCTGGGCGTAGTAGGTGTTGGCCACCGCCACCCCCGTCGCCACAGCCATCACCGCGACCAGGCGGCGACTCATCGGCTCTCGGGGGGACGTGGGCTCACCAGCGGTGGGGGTGGTCGCATCGAGATCGTCGACCACGAGGGGCTCCTTCGGACTCGGTGCTGGAGCGGCGGCGCGACCCGGCCGACCGCGATGGTCACCGGGAGCCACGCCGCTCACCGACCGTCACGAGTAACCGCCGTGTCCAACGTAACCGGTGGTCGGACCGGCGCGGGGAGGAGCCCTTCGCCGACACCACCACCGAGACGGTCCGCAGCAGACAGTCGTGTGACAACTGCGGGCAATCGGGAGCGCCCTCCCGCCCTCCCCCGTTGGCACCCGACCTCAGTGCCGCTCCTGACCCTCACCGATGCCCCTCCGCAGCCCGAACGGGCGCTGCTCGGCCTCGTCCACCACCTGCGACAGACGCTCGTCACCGAAGGTCCGCCAAGCGGGCCATCGAGCGTGACCTGCCCGAGCCGGTGGCCGTGGCGGTCGTCGACTTCCTGTACGGACCGCGGACCCGTACCGCGTCGGCAGGCCGCTGCGCTTCGAACTCGAGGGCTACTGGGCCGCGCGCAGAGGCCAGTACCGAGCCCGGCGCCGGTGCACCGCAGCCGTAACCGTGGATGAACGCCAGCCGCGGGGCCGAGGCCGATGCGGGCCGCACTCGACCGAGCGAGGCTCCCCGAGCCCGCGCACAGATCGCGTGTCAGGCTCAGGCAGAAGACGCGACGGACGACGATCCGTCCAGGAAGGGCGGGCGTGACGATCGACGCGGGCCGAGGTGACCGGAGCCCGTCGTCCCAGGCACGCCAGAACGCCCAGGAGGCGGCGCGCAGCACCGGCCTCCGGCGGGTGGCGGCAGCGGGCCTGGTGGGCTACGCAGCGATCCACCTGCTGGTCGCCTGGCTCGCGTGGTCCCTGGCGTGGTTGCAGGGAACATCCAGCGGACCGGGGCAGCGAGCCACCGACTCGTCCGGAGCTCTGGCACTCGTGGCCGAGTCCCCGTCCGGCGAGGCGCTGCTGTGGGGCATCGCCGTCGGCCTGGCGGGGCTGTGCGTGTGGCAGGCGGTGGAGCTGCTGCGTCACCACCGGCACCTGCCCGAGCCGGGGAAACGCCGTCGTACTGCGCTGCTCCAGCTGGTCAAGACGGTCGGGACAGCGGTGTTCTACGGCTACCTCGCCTTCTCGGCGGCCCGTACCGCGCTCGGTCACCACCAGAGCCGGCACGAGCAGCAGCAGGCGGTGGCGGGCGTGTTGGGCTGGCCCGGCGGTCAGGTGATCGTGACCGGCGCGGCCGTCGTGGTTTCGGGGATCGGGGTCTACATGGCACAGAAGGGCATTCGGTCCGACTTCGCGGATGAGATCCCGCTGGACCGGTTCGGTCCCGGCGTGCGCACGGCGGTGCTGCGCATCAGCCAGCTCGGGTTCACGCTCAAGGGAGTCGCCCTCCTGCTGGTCGGAGTCGTCGTCGCCTGGGCCGGGGTGACCGCGCATCCCAGCCGCGGGGACGGCCTGGACGGCGCCCTTCGGGCGATCGCCGGGCAGGCCTTCGGTCGCTGGATGCTCACCGTGATCGCAATCGGCCTAGCCGCCTTTGCGGTCTACTGCCTCGCCCGCGCCCGACATCCTGTGGGGTGAAGCCGCCGGCGGCCGGTCGCCACCGTTCGGGGCCCCGCTGTGCCAGTGCTCCTCCTCGGCCGCCGACAGCCGGGCGGCTGCCGCGCCGGAGCCCTGCCGGCACGCCCGGTGGGATCCGTCGACCGTGCCCCTAGCCTCTCCCCCATGCGAGCCGTGCAGATCACCCGCTTCGGCGGTCCCGAGGTCCTGGACATCGTCGACGTCCCCGAGCCCACACCCGGCGAGGGGCAGAAGCTCTACGACGTCTCCACCGCCGGTCTCAATTTCGCCGACACCCACCAGATCGAGAACTCCTACCTGTCGGCGCAGACGCTGCCGCTGATCCCGGGCGCGGAGTTCGTCGGCACCCCGGTCGGCGGCGGACAGCGCATGGTCGGCCTGCTCGACGGCGGCGGGTACGCCGAGAAGGTCGTCGCGCACGACGTCCTCACCTGGGCGGTGCCCGACGGAGTCAGCGACGAGCAGGCGCTGGCCGTCGTCCTCCAGGGCGCCACGGCGTGGCACCTGCTGCGCACCAGCGCGCACCTGGCCGAGGGCGAGTCCGTCGTCGTCATCGCCGGCGCCGGGGGCGTCGGGTCGCTCGCGGTGCAGCTCGCTCGCCGCTGGGGCGCCGGGCGGGTCATCGCCACCGCGTCGAGCGCCGAGAAGCGGAAGCTCGCCGAGGAGCTGGGCGCGCACGCCACCGTCGACCCGGCGCTGGCCACCGACGACCCGAAGCTGTTCGCCTCCGCCCTGCGCGAGGCCAACGGCGGCAAGCCCGTCGACATCGTCCTCGAGATGACCGGCGGCAACGTGTTCGACGGCTCGCTCGCCGCCCTGGCCCCCTTCGGCCGCCTCGTCGCGTACGGCATGGCCGGCCGCACGGCGCCCTCGCCCGTCCAGGTGCCGGCCCTGATGCAGAGGAGCCGCGCCGTCATCGGCTTCTGGCTGGCCCACTGCATGGGCCGCCCCGAGATGATGGACGCCGCCATGACCGAGCTGCTGCAGCTGGTGGCCGAGGGCGCGCTGAAGCCGGTCGTCGGCGGGCGCTACCCGATGGCCGCCGTCCGCGAGGCACACCAGGACCTGCTCGCCCGCCGCACCACCGGCAAGCTCGTCCTCGACCCCTCCCGCTGACGGAGTCGCTGGGGAAGGGAAACCGTTCCCCAGCGACTCCGGTCAGGCGTCAGAGCAGGCGGTTGGTCCAGAGCAGGCTGAGCGCGGCGCCCAGCAGCGCGAACAGCACGCCGCCGCGCACGAACCAGGGACTGATGTCCTTCGGCTCGGTGGCGTAACCGATCTGGCTGCCCAGGTTCTTGTAGACCTGCTCGAGCTCCTGCGCCGTCGCGGCCTCGCTGTAGCTGCCACCGGTCTCGTCGGCGATGTTCTTCAGCGTGGTGCGGTCGACGGGCACCGGCACCGTCTCGCCGTCGAGGGTGAGCGTGCCGTAGTCGGTGCCGAAGGCGATCGTCGACACCGGCACGTGGGCGGCCTTGGCCGCCGCGATTGCCTGGGTGTCGGCCCGCCCGACGGTGTTGTAACCGTCGGAGAGCAGCACGATCCGCGCCGGCGGGGCCTTCTCCCCCTTGCCCTGCAGGCTCGACTGGTAGTTCTCGATCGCGCTCAGCGACGTGAAGATCGCCTCGCCGATCGCGGTCGACTCCGCCAGGTGCAGGTTGCCGATCGCCGCGCGCACCGGCGGCCGATCGGTCGTGGGCGTCACCAGCGTGCTGGCCGTGCCGGCGAAGGACACCAGCCCGAGGTTGATCCGCCCCGGCAGCACGTCGACGAACTTGGTCGCCGCCTTCTGCATGGCCTGGAAGCGCGTGGGCTCGATGTCGGTCGCCTTCATCGACAGCGACACGTCCAGCGCCATCATGACCGTGGCCCGCTCCCGCGGCACCCGCACCTGCGCGCTCGGCACGGCGAGCGACACCACGAGCGCGGCCAGGCCGAGGGCGACCACGCCGAACGCCAGGTGCCGCCGCCAGCCGGGGCGCTTGGGCACGATCGAGCCGAGCAGCGCGACGTTGGTGAAGCGCGCGGCGTACGCCTTCCGGCGCAGCTGCAGCAGCACGTAGAGCGCGACCAGCGCGGCGACGGCGAGCAGGGCGAACAGCCACAGCGGGGACTGGAAGGTCATCGCGAGGCCCCCCCGCTGCCGGCGCGCCGGCGGACGGCGACGAACCGGACGACGTCCATCAGCCAGTCCCGGTCGGTGCGCAGCTGGAGGTGCCCGGCGCCGGCCCGGCGGAGCAGCCTCGCGATCTGGGCGCGCTGGGCCGCCGCGCCCTGCGCGAACCGGGCCCGGAACTCCGCGTCGCCGGTGGGCACCTCCAGGGTCTGTCCGCTCTCCGGGTCGACGACGGTCAGCAGCCCGACGTCGGGCAGCTCGAGCTCGCGCGGGTCGACGACCTCGATCGCCAGCAGGTCGTGCCGGGCGGACAGCCCCCGCAGCGGGCGCTCCCAGTCGCTGTCGCCCAGGAAGTCGGAGATGACGACGACGAGACCGCGCCGCCGCGGCGGCCGGCGCAGCGACTCCAGCGCCGCCGCGAGGTCCCCGCGCCGCCCGCCCTGCGCCCGCGGGGTGCCGACGACGGAGCGCATCAGCCGCTCGGCGGCCAGCCGCCCCGGCATCGCCGGGTACCGGTCGACGCGCTCACCGGTGGTGACGACGGCGCCCAGCCGGTTGCCGCCGTGCACGGTGAGGTGGCCGACGGCGGCCAGCCCGGCGATCGCGAGGTCACGCTTCTGGCAGGCGGCGGTGCCGAAGTCGAGGCTGGCCGAGAGGTCGACGACCGCCCACGTCTCCAGTTCCCGGTCGGCGATCGTCTCGCGGACGTGCGGCACCTGCGTGCGCGCGGTCACCGGCCAGTCCATGCGGCGGACGTCGTCCCCCGGGTGGTAGGTGCGCGAGTCGCCCGCCTCGGAGCCCGACCCCGGCACCAGCCCGAGGTGGTCGCCCTGCAGCAGGCCGTCCAGGCGCCGCCGGACGGTCAGCTCGAGGCGACGCAGCAGCACGTCGGTGGGGCCGTCGGTGAAGCGGGGCGGCGCGCCGTCACCGGCGGCGTCCCCCGGGCGCGCGCCGACGCCCGACCCGGGGGTGGCCGGGTGCAGCAGGAGCCCGGGATGAGCGGGTGCGGCGGCCGGTCCGTCGTCGCCGCGGCGTCGCCGGATCACGTCGGCTGCGGTCCGGGTCCGTAGCCGTGCGGTCCGGGCACGGCGTGCGGGCCGGCCGGCCCGGGGCCGTGCGGACCGGGGGGCGGACCGGGGGGCGGACCGGGCTGGAGGGGACCGAACGTGGGCACGGTGGGGCCGCCCGGCCCGCTGGGCCCGTACCCGTCGGCGCGCTGGCGCGGCGCGACCTGCGGCAGCGGCACCGTCTGCACGATCCGCTTGACGATGTGGTCGGCCGGCACGCCGTCGGCGAGGGCGTCGTAGGAGAGCACCAGGCGGTGGCGGAGCACGTCGACGGCGACGTCGAGGACGTCCTGCGGCAGCACGTAGTCACGGCCCCGCACCAGGGCGAGGCCGCGGGCGGCGGCGATCAGGCCGAGCGAGGCGCGGGGGCTCGCGCCGTAGGACACCCACGTGGCGACGTCCTCCATGCCGTGCTCCCGCGGCGAGCGGGTGGCGACGACGAGCCGGACGACGTAGTCGACGAGCGCGTGGTGCACGAAGACGTGCGACGCCGTGCGCTGCAGCCGGCGCAGCTCGCCGGTGCCGAGCACGGTCTGGGCCACGGGCGGCTCCGAGCCCATGCGGTAGATGATCTCCCGCTCCTCCTCGGGGCTCGGGTAGTCGACGAGCACCTTCATCAGGAACCGGTCGCGCTGCGCCTCCGGCAGCGGGTACACGCCCTCCGACTCGATCGGGTTCTGCGTGGCGAGCACCAGGAACGGGTCGGGCAGCGGGTGGGTGACGCCGCCGATCGAGACCTGGCGCTCGGCCATGACCTCGAGCAGGGCCGACTGCACCTTCGCCGGCGCCCGGTTGATCTCGTCGGTGAGCACGAAGTTGGCGAACACCGGGCCGAGTTCGGTGGCGAACGCGTCCTGACCGGCCTTGTAGATACGGGTGCCCATGATGTCGGCCGGCACCAGGTCGGGGGTGAACTGCAGCCGCGCGAACGTGCCGCCGACGGCGGTCGCCAGCGTCTCGACCGCGAGGGTCTTCGCGACGCCGGGCACGCCCTCGAGCAGCACGTGACCGCGCGCGAGCAGGGCGACCATCATCCGCTCGATCAACCGGTCCTGACCGACGATGACCCGCTTGATCTCGAACAGCACCCGCTCCAGGCGGGCCGCGTCGACCGACGGCGGCACCGGGGCGTCGGCGCCCTCGGGCGAGTTCTCGATCGGGGTGCTGGCAGCGCTGCTCACGTGGCTCCCTGGTCGTACCGGTCCACGGCCGCCCATCGGGCGGGCCGTCGACGGGGCGGCGCCGCCCCTGGAGCCAGTGTCCTACACCTTCCGCAGGCGGCTACGTGCGCGACGGATCCGCCGTGCCGATGTCGCCGCGCCGCGAGCGTCCCCCTGCCCGGCGCCGGTGCACGCTGCTAGCCTGGCAACCGCGTCGGGCAGCTCCCCCCGTGGCTGCCCGACGCCTCAACGTGCTCGCGCGGTCAGGCGCTGGGTCGCACCGCCCCCGCGAAGCCGCTCCACCACATGTCCGACACCTTGACGACGTCGCCGCTCTCCGGGGCCTGGACGACGCGCCCGTTGCCCAGGTACATCGCGACGTGGTGGATCGTCCCGGGGTCGGCCGGATCGGTCGCCCAGAACACCAGGTCACCGGCACGCAGGTCGTTCGACGACACCCGCGGCAGCGAGGCGAACTGGGCTTGGCTGTTGCGCGGGATGCGGATGCCGGCCCGCGCGTACGCGTACTGGGTCAGCCCGCTGCAGTCGAAACCGGTCACCCCGGAGTCCGGCGGCAGCCCCGGGCCGGGGCCGTAGGAGCCCCCGCCACCCCATGCATAGGGCGTGCCGACCCGGGCCAGGGCCGCGTCGATGGCCGTCTGGGCCGCCGACGCGGAGCCGGGGCCGGCCGCCGGCCGGTCGTCCACGGGCGGAGCCGGGGCCGGGGTGGGATTCGGGGACGGGGCGGGAGCCGGGGCCGGTGCCGGGGGCGCGGTGATCGCGGCGATCCGCTCGGCCGCCGCGCGGGCGCCCAGCAGGCTGCTGAGCTGCTTCTGCGCGGCGACCAGCTGGGTGTTCAGCGTGGCCCGCTGCGTGTTCAGGGCCGTGGCCTGGGCGCGGGCGGTCACCTCGGCGGTCTTCGCGACCGCCAGGGCGTCGGATGCATGGCTCTTCAGCGTGCCGGCCTGCGCGAGGGTCGACCGCGCGACCGCGTCGCTGCGCGCGGCCCGGGCCTGCGCCACCCTGACCACGTCGAACACGTTCGAGGTGTGGCTGCCGGCCGCCTCGAGCAGCGCCGCGCGCTCGATCAACTGCCCCGGACTGCCGGAGGAGATCAGCGCCGCGGCACCCGCGTAGCTGCTGCCGTCCATGTAGCTGCGCCGGGCGAACGCGACGACGTCCCTGCGGGCGACACCCAGCTGGGCCGTCGCCGCGGCGGCGGCCGCCGCTGCGGCCTTCGAGCGGGCGTCGGCCTGCTCGTAGGCGGCCTCGGTCGACTGGTACTCGTCGAGGGCGATGGCCGACGCGGCGGTCGCGCCGTCGACCTTCTTCTGCGCGTCGGCGAGGTTCCGGGTGAGCTGCTCGAGATGGTTCTGGACCGCGCTGGCGTTGTTCTGCGCCGCGTCGATCTCGGAGTTGCTCGGGTTGCCCGGCGACGCGTCGGCGACCGCCGGGGTCAGCCCCAGCGCGACGGCGGCCACGATCCCCGCGCCCGCCAGCCGCAACGCCGTCCGTGTTCCGTGACGCCCGCTGTCCACGTTCCGACCTCTTCCGGCACGGCACGCGCCCACGGAGGGGCACGGCTGCGCATCTCGACCCGCGCAGCACCCGGAGGGGTGCCGCTGGGAGGGAGATCGGCCAGGTCGGGACGCCCGTTGAGCGCCTCTCCCCCGTCGGGGGGAGAGGCGCTCGACGGGTGATCAACGCGCCGCGGGACGACGGCGGCGCGGTGCAGCGGTCAGTTCACCTGGCGCTCGGAGGCCGACCAGAAGGTCTCGCGGAGCTTGAACTTCTGGATCTTGCCGGTGGCGGTGCGGGCGAGTTCCGCGCGGAACTCGACCCGCTTGGGCGCCTTGTACCCGGCGACGCGCTGCCGGGTGTGCGCGATGATCTCGGCCTCGCTGGCCTCCTCGCCCTCGGCCAGGACGACGAGCGCGATCACCATCTCGCCCCACTTGTCGTCGGGGACGCCGATCACCGCGACCTCGGCGACGGCCGGGTGGCTGAAGACCGCGTCCTCCACCTCGATCGACGACACGTTCTCACCGCCGGTGATGATCACGTCCTTCTTCCGGTCGGAGATCGTGAGGTAGCCGCCGTCGTCGATCGTGCCGCCGTCGCCGGTGTGGAACCAGCCACCGTCGAGCGCCTCGGCGGAGGCGTCGGGGTTCTCCCAGTAGCCGGCCAGCACCGTGTTGCCCTGGGCCAGCACCTCGCCGGACTCGCTGACCTGCAGGCGCGTGCCGAGGGCGGGCACGCCCGCGCGGGAGAGCCGCTTGGCCCGCTCCTCCGGCTCGAGGTCGTCGTACTCCGCGCGCGGCCGGTTGATGGTGAGCAGCGGCGCGGTCTCGGTGAGGCCGTAGATCTGGTTGAACTCCCAGCCGAGCTCGGCCTCGACCCGGGCGATGGTGCGCGAGGGCGGCGGGGCGCCGGCGACGACGATCCGCACGCGGTCGCGCCCGGGGATCTCGCCGTCCCACTCGGCGGCGGCGTCGAGGACGGCGTTCCACACTGCGGGCGCGCCGGCCATCATCGTGACGCCGTGCCGGTCGATCCGGCGCAGGATCTCGGCGCCGTCGACCTTGCGCAGCACGACCTGCGTGGCCCCGACACCGGCCATCGTGTACGGCAGGCCCCAGCCGTTGCAGTGGAACATCGGCAACGTGTGCAGGTAGACGTCGCGGTCGCTGACCTGCATGTGCATGCCGAAGGTGACCGCGTTGACCCAGATGTTGCGGTGGGTCATCTGCACGCCCTTGGGGCGGGCGGTGGTGCCGCTGGTGTAGTTGATCGTGGCGGTGGCGTCCTCGTCGGGCTCGCTCCACGGCCGGGGCTCGGTGTCGTAGCGGAGGAACTGCTCGTACTCCTCCCCCGTCGAGAACCGGTGCTCGGCCTCCACGCCCTTGAGCGAGCTCTCCAGCTCGGGGTCGACGAACAGCACGCGCGCGCCGGAGTGCCCGACGATGTAGCTGACCTCCTCCGGCGAGAGCCGGAAGTTTATCGGCACCACCACGCGGCCGGACGACGGCACGGCCAGCAGCGTCTCCAGCAGCCGGCCCGCGTTGTGGCTGACGACGGCGATGCGCTCGCCCTCGCCGATGCCGAGCTCGTCGAGGCCCGCCTGCATGGCGCGGCCGCGGCGGGCGATCTCGCGGTAGGAGAGATCGCCGAGGTTCGGGGCCGGCTGGGTCGGTTCGTCGACGATCCCGATCCGGTCGCCGTAGACGAGCTCGGCCCGGTCGAGGAAGTCGCGGGTGGTCAAGGGCACGCGCATGACGGCTCCCGGGGTCTGGCTGCCGGTGTGCGCGGTCAGCCGTTCGACGTGGTGCCCGTCACGCTAACCGTCGAAGCTGCCGCCGACGACCCCTGCCCGGGCGGTGTTCGCGCCGGTCAGCCCACCGGCGCGACCAGCCAGGGAGTTCCGCGCGGCGGACGCCGCACCATCGACGCGAGAGCCGCGTTGCAGCCCGGCTCCGGCGACCACACTGCGGCCTCGGGGTAGCAGCCCCAGGCAGGGGTGAGCGACGTCACGGGGGACGGACAGGGGCGCCCCACTCGGTACGGCCGCAGCGGAACTGGGATGATCAGGGGTGGAAGACGAGCGCAGGTCACGCACACGGGAACCAGCGAGGGGTAGGCGCAGAAGAGTGGCAGCCAGCAAGGACAGCTTCGGGGCACGGTCGACGCTCACCGTCGACGGCACGGACTACGACATCTACCGGCTCGACGCCGTCGACGGCGCCGACAAGCTCCCCTTCAGCCTGAAGGTCCTGCTGGAGAACCTGCTGCGCACCGAGGACGGCGCGGACATCACCGCCGACCACATCCGCGCGATCGCGAACTGGGACCCGAACGCCGAGCCCGACCAGGAGATCCAGTTCACCCCGGCGCGCGTGGTGATGCAGGACTTCACCGGCGTCCCCTGCATCGTCGACCTCGCCACCATGCGCGAGGCCATGGCCGAGCTCGGCGGCGACCCGCAGAAGATCAACCCGCTCGCGCCGGCCGAGCTGGTCATCGACCACTCCGTGATCGCCGACGTCTTCGGCACGCCGGAGTCCTTCGAGCGCAACGTCGAGATCGAGTACGAGCGCAACGGCGAGCGCTACCAGTTCCTCCGCTGGGGCCAGGGCGCGTTCAGCGACTTCAAGGTCGTCCCCCCGGGCACCGGCATCGTGCACCAGGTCAACATCGAGCACCTGGCCCGCGTGGTCTTCCCGCGGCAGGAGGGCGACAAGGTCATCGCCTACCCCGACACGTGCGTGGGCACCGACAGCCACACCACGATGGTCAACGGCCTGGGCGTGCTGGGCTGGGGCGTCGGCGGCATCGAGGCCGAGGCCGCCATGCTCGGCCAGCCCGTCTCGATGCTCATCCCCCGCGTGGTCGGCTTCAAGCTGACCGGCGAGCTGCCCGACGGCGCGACCGCGACCGACCTGGTGCTCACGATCACCGAGATGCTGCGCGAGCACGGCGTCGTGGGCAAGTTCGTCGAGTTCTACGGCGCCGGCGTCTCGGCGGTGCCGCTGGCCAACCGCGCCACGATCGGCAACATGAGCCCGGAGTTCGGCTCCACGGCGGCGATGTTCCCGATCGACGAGGAGACCATCACCTACCTGAAGCTGACCGGCCGCAGCGCCGAGCAGGTCGCGCTCGTCGAGGCCTACGCCAAGGAGCAGGGCCTCTGGCACGACGCCGGGCGCGAGCCGGTGTTCTCCGAGTACCTCGAGCTGGACCTCGCCACCGTCGTCCCGTCGATCGCCGGACCGAAGCGCCCGCAGGACCGCGTCTCGATCACCGACGCGAAGGCGAGCTTCCGCGAGGCCCTGCCGACCTACGCCGGGAACGGCGACACCGAGCCCGACGACGCGGCCGAGGAGACCTCGAGCGTCGACGAGTCGGTCGAGGAGTCCTTCCCGGCGTCCGACCCGGCCAGCCCCGCCGCGCACGGCAACGGCTCCGGCGGCAAGCCGCACGGCTCGTCCACCGGCCGGGTCACCGAGCGCGCGTCCAAGCCCACCCGCGTGGTGATGGAGGACGGCACCGAGACCGAGATCGACCACGGCCACGTCGTGATCGCCGCGATCACCTCGTGCACCAACACCTCCAACCCGCAGGTGATGATCGGCGCGGCGCTGCTGGCGAAGAACGCCGTCGAGCGCGGCCTGGCCAGCAAGCCGTGGGTGAAGACGACCCTGGCCCCCGGGTCGAAGGTCGTCATGGACTACTACGAGAAGGCCGAGCTCACCCCGTACCTGGAGAAGCTCGGCTTCTACCTGGTCGGCTACGGCTGCACGACCTGCATCGGCAACTCCGGGCCGCTGCCCGAGCCGGTGTCGGCCGCGGTCAACGAGAGCGACCTCGCCGTCGTCTCGGTGCTCTCCGGCAACCGCAACTTCGAGGGCCGGATCAACCCCGACGTCAAGATGAACTACCTGGCGAGCCCGCCGCTGGTCATCGCCTACGCGCTGGCCGGCTCGATGGACGTCGACCTGAACAACGACCCGCTCGGGCAGGACACCGACGGCAACGACGTCTTCCTGCGCGACATCTGGCCGTCGCCGCAGGAGGTCCAGCGGGTCATCGACCACGCCGTCTCCGCGGAGATGTTCAGCAAGGACTACGCCGACGTGTTCGCCGGCACCGAGCAGTGGCAGGCGCTGCCCACGCCGGAGGGCGACACCTTCGACTGGGACGCGCAGAGCACCTACGTGCGCCGTCCCCCGTACTTCGAGGGCATGCCGGCCGAGCCGGCCCCGGTCGAGGACATCACCGGCGCGCGCACCCTCGCGGTGCTGGGCGACTCGGTGACCACCGACCACATCTCCCCGGCCGGCTCGATCAAGGCCGACTCCCCCGCCGGTAAGTACCTGCGCGAGCACGGTGTCGACCGCCGCGACTTCAACTCCTACGGCTCGCGCCGCGGGAACCACGAGGTCATGATCCGCGGCACGTTCGCCAACATCCGGCTGCGCAACCAGCTGGTGCCGGGCACCGAGGGCGGCGTCACCAAGAATCACCTCACCGGCGAGACGACGACGATCTACGACGCCTCGCAGGCATACCAGGAGGCCGGCATCCCGCTGGTCGTGCTGGCCGGCAAGGAGTACGGCTCCGGCTCGTCGCGCGACTGGGCGGCCAAGGGGACGGCGCTGCTCGGCGTGAAGGCCGTCATCGCGCAGAGCTACGAGCGCATCCACCGGTCGAACCTGATCGGCATGGGCGTGCTGCCGCTGCAGTTCCCCGAAGGCCAGTCGGCCGAGTCGCTGGGCCTGACCGGTGACGAGGAGTTCACGATCACCGGCGTCACCGAGCTCAACGAGGGCCGCACGCCCCGCACGGTGAAGGTGAAGGCCGGCGACAAGGAGTTCGACGCCCGCGTGCGCATCGACACCCCCGGCGAGGCGAACTACTACCGCAACGGCGGGATCATGCAGTACGTGCTGCGCTCGCTCCGCGGTAGCGCCGCCTGATCCGG
>DASYGS010000119.1:0-1862 GCA_035999465.1 Blastococcus sp.
CTGGGCGGGGTCGCCTACTTCGTGTACATGCGGGGCCGGCCGCGCGAGGTCATCACCCGGGGTGCCGACGCCGCGGCCGAACGGGCCGAGGCTGCTGCCGCCCGATGACGGTGAACCCCGCGCCACCCGCGGGATCTCGTCCGTCTCGCGGCAGTTCGTACCGGCGGGTAGGGCTGTGTACCCTTCGGGCTGACCCGCCGGCGACCCTGGCCGGGTCACCCTCGTCGGAACCGGGCCAGCGTCGCCCCGGACGACAGCCCAGCGGTCAACCACCCATGGGTCCAGCCCGCGCCGGATCGACGGCGTCGCGTCTGCCGTCCCCCCAGTTTCGCCGTTCTTGACCACCGGCCGGGCTCACGCCCCCGCCCGGAACCTCCTCCGAGGTCCGGCCGGCCGCCGACGACGGGAGTGACAATGTCCGACCTCGCCGCCCCCGCTGTTCCCTTCTCGGCCGTGCCGGCCGCCTCCGGGCTCTACGACCCGGCCCATGAGAAGGACGCCTGCGGTGTCGCCTTCGTGGCCGACGCCCGGGGTCGCCGCTCGCGCACCATCGTCGCCCTCGGACTCACGGCGCTGCACAACCTCGACCACCGCGGCGCGGCCGGCTCCGAGCCCAACTCCGGGGACGGCGCCGGGATCCTCACCCAGATCCCCGATGCCCTGCTGCGCGCCGAGGTCGACTTCGACCTGCCGCCGATGGGTGAGTACGCCGTCGGCATCGCCTTCCTGCCCACGGACGAGGCCGAGTGCGCCGCCCGCGTCGAGGACGTCGCCCGCATCGCCGCCGAGGAGGGCCTGACCGTCCTCGGCTGGCGCGACGTGCCGGTCGACCCCGACGGTGCCGACGTCGGGCCCACCGCGCGGGCCGTCATGCCGCACTTCGCGCAGCTCTTCGTCGCCGAGACGATGGCCGGCCGGGCGGACGCCGAGGCGTTCGGCGGCACCGTCGCCCCGAACGGCGTGACCCGTCTCGAGCGGCGTGCCTTCGTGCTGCGCAAGCGGGCCGAGCGGGCCGCCATTGACGCCGGCAGCTCCATGTACGTGGTGTCGCTGTCCTCCCGCACCATCACCTACAAGGGGATGCTGACCACCGACCAGCTCCCCGCCTTCTTCCCCGACCTCCGCGACGAGCGCTACGACTCGGCGATCGCGCTCGTGCACAGCCGGTTCTCGACGAACACGTTCCCGAGCTGGCCGCTGGCGCACCCCTTCCGGCTCATCGCGCACAACGGCGAGATCAACACGATCAAGGGGAACCGCAACCGGATGCGGGCCCGCGAGGCCAAGCTCGCCACCCACCTGTTCGACGGGCCGGCCGGCCCCGCCTCGGAGCTCGGGCTCGAGCGGATCTTCCCGGTGACCGCCGGCGACTTCAGCGACTCGGCCACCTTCGACGAGGTGCTGGAGCTGCTGCACCTGTCGGGCCGCTCGCTGCCGCACGCCGTGCTGATGATGATCCCCGAGGCCTGGGAGAACCACGAGGAGATGGACCCGGCCCGCCGGGCCTTCTACCGGTTCCACGCCTCGGTGATGGAGCCGTGGGACGGCCCCGCCGCGGTCGCGTTCACCGACGGCACCCTGATCGGCGCCGTGCTCGACCGCAACGGCCTGCGTCCCGGCCGCTGGTGGCAGACCAAGGACGACCTGGTGGTGCTCGCCAGCGAGGTGGGTGTCCTCGACATCCCGGCGGCCGACATCGTGGCCAAGGGCCGGCTGCAGCCCGGCCGGATGTTCCTGGTCGACACCTCCTCGGGGAAGATCGTCTCCGACGAGGAGGTCAAGGGGGCGCTGGCCGCCGAGCACCCCTACGACGACTGGTTGCACGCGGGTCTCGTGCACCTGCCCTCGCTGCCCGAGCGCCG
>DASYGS010000126.1:0-31363 GCA_035999465.1 Blastococcus sp.
CCGGACGACGACGCCCTTGCCGGCGAGCTCCTCGAGCAGCGCCGAGACCTCGTCGGCCGCACGCGCCCGCTGGTCGTCGCCGAGCGGCCGGGCCAGCTTGAACACCGACCACATCGTGTAGCGGATGGCCGCGTTGATCTCGTTGGCCCGCTTGCCGACGCTGCGGTGCTCGACCGGCTGCTCCGCGGGCTGGACGGTCTGCTCGTCGCTCATGCGCCCATTCTCCGCGCGCCGCCGGATCAGCCGGTGCGCGGGTGGGCGGCGTGCGGGGCGTCAGCGGGGGGCGGGGGTGCCGTCGGGTGCGCGGCGGGTGAGCGCGCGGTGGGCCGCGCGGCAGTCGTCGCAGGCGGCCATCCAGACGTGGTGGCGCAGGCAGAGGGCGGGTCGGGGTGAGCTGTGAAGCCGGTCGTCGGGGCGGTTGGGGGTTGTCACTCCTTCCCCAACGACCGGTTGCGCCACGGAATGCCCGGTACCGGAGATGTGCCCGGCCACTCAGACGAGCCTCTCGACCGCGCGGTGGGCGTCGCGGATGCAGGCCGGAACGCCGACGCCCTCGAAGGCCGCCCCGGCGACCGCCAGCCCGGGCACCTCCCCCACCGCGGCCCGGATCGCCGCCACCCGCGCGGGGTGGCCGACCAGGTACTGGGGCAGGCCGCCGCCCCAGCGCACGAGCCGCGTCTCCAGCGGTTCGGGCCGGGCCAGCCCGAGCAGGTCGGCGACGTCGGCGACCACGGCGGCGGTCAGGTCGTCGTCGGGCCGCTGGAGCTCCGCCTCGTCGCGGAACCGGCCCACCGACGAGCGGACCAGCAGCGCATCGCCGGCCAGGTGCGGCCACTTGGCCGACGACACGGTCACCCCCTTGACCAGCCGCCCGGCGACCGGGGGCACGAGCAGGCCGGACCCGGCGTCGACGTCCTGCGCCGGGAAGGCCATCGCGACCACGGCCATCGACGCGTACGGGATGCCGCGCAGCGACTCGACCGCGGCGGGCGTCAGCTCGGCCAGCAGGCGTGCCGCCTTCGGGGCGGGTGCGGTGACGATCACCGCGTCGGCGGTCAGCAGTTCCGGCGCGGCGGCGGGGCCGATCGAGAGCTCGAACCCGGTCGCCGTCCGTAGCAGGCCGTGTGCGGGCGTGCGCAGCCGCACGTCGGCCCGCGCAGCAGCGGCCAGCGCGGACGGCAGGGAGCCCAGGCCCCCGGTGACGGTCGCGAACACCGGGCCGTCGGCGTCACCCCGGCTGCGCAGGCCCGCGTCGCGGGCCGCGGCCGCCGCGCCCAGCACGGAGCCGGCCGCCGGCAGCTGGGCCGCCAGCGCCGGCATGGTCGCGGCCAGCGACAGCTCGTCGGCCCGCCCGGCGTAGACGCCGCCGAGCAGCGGCTCGACCAGCCGGTCGACCACCTCGTCGCCGAGCCGCTCGCGCAGCAGGGCGCCGACGGCGACGTCGCCGTCCGGGGCCAGCCGCGGCAGGTCGGCCTCCGCGCGCACCCGGGCGACCCCTTCGGGCGAGAGGAGGCCCTCGAGCCCGTCGGCCGAGGCGGGGACGCCGAGCACCGTGCCGGCCGGCAGCCGGTGCCGCCCGTCGGGCAGGACGACGGAGGCCTGCGTGGTCGCCGGAGCCACCAGCCGGTCACCCAGGCCCAGCGCCTCGATCAGGGCGACCGCCTCGGGCACGCGCGCGAGCACCGCCTCGGGGCCGGTGTCGTACCAGTGCCCGGCGAGCTCGACCCGGTGCAGCTTGCCGCCGATGCGGTCGCCGGCCTCCAGGACGACGATCTCGTCCTCGGGCCGCCGGCGCCGCCACTCGAAGGCGGCCCCGAGCCCGGTGATCCCGGCCCCGACGACGACCAGGCGGCGCGTCATCGTGCGGTCAGCTCGTGGACCAGGTCGGCGACGTGGGTGAGCACGCCCGGGTCGGTGTCGGGCAGCACGCCGTGGCCCAGGTTGAAGATGTGCCCGCGGGCGGCACGGCCCTGCTCGACGACGCGCCGCACCTCGCGGTCGACGGTCGCCCGGTCGGCCAGCAGGACGGCGGGGTCGAGGTTGCCCTGCAGTGATCGGCCCGGGCCCACCCGACGGCCCGCCTCGTCGAGCGGCACCCGCCAGTCGACGCCGACCACGTCGGCCCCGGCGTCGCCGATCAGCGGCAGCAGCTCGCCGGTACCGACGCCGAAGTGGATGCGCGGCACGTCGCGATCCCCCAGCCCGTCGAACACCGCGCGCGAGTACGGCAGCACCCGCTCGGCGTAGTCGGCGGCCGAGAGCACCCCGGCCCAGGAGTCGAACAGCTGGACGGCGACGGCGCCGGCGTCGACCTGGGCACGCAGGAAGGTCGCCGCCGAGACCGCCAGCCGGTCGAGCAGCCGCGACCAGGCCTCCGGCTCGGCGTACATGAACGCCTTGGTGCGGGCATGCTCCTTCGACGGCCCGCCCTCGATCAGGTAGGTGGCGAGGGTGAAGGGCGCCCCGGCGAAGCCGATCAGCGGCGTCGTGCCCAGCTCGGCGACCAGCTGGCGCACCGCCGTCTGCAGGAACGCCAGCCGGTCGGGCTCGAGGTCGGGCAGCGCGTCGACGTCGGCGACCGAGCGCACCGGCGAGGCGATCACCGGCCCGACGCCGGGCTTGATCTCGATGTCCAGCCCGGCCACCACCAGGGGCAGCACGATGTCGGAGAACAGGATCGCGGCGTCGACCCCGTGCCGGCGGACCGGCTGCAGGGTGATCTCGGTGACCAGGTCGGGGTCCTGGCAGGCCTCGAGCATCGCCGTCCCGGCCCGCAGCGCCCGGTACTCCGGCAGCGAGCGGCCGGCCTGGCGCATGAACCACACGGGCGTGCGGCCGACCGGCAGGCCGCGGGCGGCACGGACGAGGTCGGAGTCGGCGGGGCCGGGAGCGGAGGTCACGACCGTCGATCCTCCCAGACGATCCGCGCCGGCCGGCCGCCGTCCACCGGCGGGCGGCAGGGGGACCCCTGCGGCGCGTCGAGCCCCGTGTGGTACTTCGCGGCCTACGCTGCGGACGTGGAGCCGCACAACCTGGCACGGGCCGGGGACAGAGGCAGGGACGCGGGCGGGGACGAACCCCCGGTCGCATTCCAGGCCGTCCTGGACGCCCTGGCCCGGGTGCGCGCGCGGCCCGAGATCGTGCTCGAGCCCATTCCCGCGCCACAGCGGCTGGCCCCCTGGGCCCACGCTGTCGGCGCGCACGTGGCCGAACCCGACGGCGACGACGACGAGCTCGAGATCGCCAGCGCCCGGTTCATCGTGCTGTTCGACCCCGCGGGGCACGAGGCGTGGAACGGCACCATCCGCTGTGTCGGGTACCTGTCGGCGGCCACCGACGAGGAGCTCGTCGACGACGCCATGTTCTCCGAGGTCGCGTGGAGCTGGCTGACCGACGCGCTCACCGACGCCGGCGCCGGGCACCACAACGTCGGCGGCACGGTCACCCGCACCGCCTCGACCCGGTTCGGCGACCTGGCCGGCCCCGAGCACACGGTCGACGTCGAGATGCGTGCCTCCTGGACGGCGGAGGACACCGACCTCGACCGCCACCTGCAGGCCTGGCTCGACGTCGTCGGCAACGCGGCCGGTCTGCCCCCGCCCGGCGTCCGTCTGCTGGGTCCCTCCGACCGCACCCCGAGCGAGACTCTCTAACATCGGTACCGCCAGCCGGGCCGGAGCCCGCTGAGCCGGAGCCCCCTCTTCCCCGCGGCGCGCGGTGCACCCGCACGCGCCCGGACCGGATTCCGGCGGCCCCGATCCGACGAGGAACGGCAAGAAGGTGGACGGCAACTGAGCACCGAGCCCACTCCGCAGCCGGAGACGCAGGCCGCGGCGACGCAGGTCGCCGTCCCCGAGGCCATCCCGCTGCTGGCCCCGCGCGACGGTCTGCCCCCCGTCGTCGAGAACTCGACGCAGCTCGTCGAGTACGCGCAGGCCCTGCGCTCCGGTTCCGGTCCGGTCGCCGTGGACGCCGAGCGCGCCTCCGGCTACCGCTACGGCCAGCGTGCCTACCTCGTGCAGCTGCGCCGCAGGGGATCGGGCACCGGCCTCATCGACCCCGTCCCGCTGCCCGACCTGTCGGTGCTGCAGGAGGCGATCGCCGACGAGGAGTGGGTGCTGCACGCGGCCAACCAGGACCTCCCGTGCCTGGCCGAGATCGGCCTGGTGCCCGCCCGCATCTTCGACACCGAGCTCGCCGCCCGCCTGGCCGGGCTGCCGCGGGTCGGGCTCGGCGCGGTCGTCGAGTCGCTGCTGGGCTTCTCGCTGCAGAAGGGGCACTCCGCCGCCGACTGGAGCACCCGGCCGCTGCCCGAGGAGTGGCTGGTCTACGCCGCACTCGACGTCGAGGTGCTGGTCGACCTGCGCGACGCGCTCGACGCGATCCTCACCGAGCAGGGCAAGTCCGACTGGGCCCGGCAGGAGTTCGAGGCGATCCTCGCCGCCGGCCCGCCGGCGCCGAAGACCGACCCGTGGCGGCGCACCTCGGGCATGCACGGCCTGAAGAGCCGCCGCCAGCTCGGCATGCTGCGGTCGCTGTGGCAGGCGCGCGACGACATGGCCCGCCGGCGCGACGTCGCCCCCGGGCGGGTGCTGCCCGACTCGGCCATGGTCGCCGCCGTCCAGGCCGACCCGGCGCACGAGGGGCAGCTGCTGGAGCTTCCGGTCTTCCGAGGGCGCGCCAACCGCAAGCTCGTGGCCACCTGGTTCGGTGCGCTGGCCCGGGGCCGGGCGATCCCGGACGGCGAGCTGCCGCTGCACAGCCGGCCCGGTGAGGGGCCGCCCCCGGTCAACCGCTGGAACGACCGCGACCCGGCCGCCGCCACCCGGCTGCAGGCCGCGCGCGCCGGGCTGGCCGAGCTGTCGGAGAAGCACGCCGTCCCGGTGGAGAACATCCTCTCCCCCGATCTCGTGCGCCGGCTGATGTGGAGCCCGCCCGAGCCGCGGGACGCCGCGGCCGTCGCCGAGGCGCTGCGGGCCGGGGGGGCCCGCGAGTGGCAGGTCGAGCTGACCCGCGAGCTGCTGACCGAGGCCGCCAACCGCGCCTGAGGGTGGTGGCGATCCGCCGCCGCGCAGACGACGCTGCTGAGTGCACGCAGCGCGGCGGGAGGAGGTCGGGGACGTGGCCGACACCCAGCCCGGCGGTTCGGAGACGTTCGACGACCGCGCCCGGCCCGCGGCCTCCGGCGCTCCCCCGGCACCCGGCCGCCGGCGTCGGGGTGTGCAGCGCCGGGTGCTCCTCGTCGCGGCGGCGGTGCTGGCAGTCCTCCTGATCGGCTCGCCGCTCACGCCCGACCACCCGGCACCGCCGAAGCCGGCGTCGCTGACCGCCGACGTCCTCGGCCGCCCGACGCGTGGCTCGCTGGCCGGCGATCAGGCCTTCCTCGACGCCGTACGGCGGCTGCCCCTGGCCGACCCGGACGCCAACGGCGCGGCCGCTCCCCCGGTCTCGGCGCGCCACGTCGTGTTCGCCGGCGACGTGCCCGGCGGCCGCTGGGCGCTCGTCGTCGTCGCCCGGCCGACGGCCGGCCCGTACGACCGCGCGGCACCGCTCGGCGGTGAGTGGTTCACCGGGCCGCCGGGCGCGACTGCCGGGCGGATGACCGGACAGTGGATCCCGCACGACCTCGCCGCGGCGCTGCCGGTCGCGCTGCTGGCCGCACGCGCCGGCGCGCTCGTCGTCGTGGGGGCGCCGGGCGACGTCGTCACCGTGTCCGACCGGCCCGACGTCCGAGCGGACGGCGGCGTAGCGCGGCGGTACCGGCAGGTCGCGGCACCCGACGGCGTCGCCGTCGCCGCCCTGCCACCGAGCGAACTCCCGACGTCGACGGCGACCACCTTTCGCGTGCTCCGGAACGGCGCCCCGCTGCCGCCCACCCCGCCGGAGCTGCTCGCCGACACGGCGCCGGCGCCACCGGTCGCGATCGACTACCCCCGTGGACAGCCGTCGGCCGGTGACCGTCAGGTCGCCGAGGCCGCCGCACGGCAGGTCGTGGACCGGCTCGGCCTGCCCCTCGCGGGCCTGCGGGTGACCGCCCTGTGGGTCGGCGCGATACCCCGGCGCGGGGTACCGGCCGGGGTGGCCGCCACCGTCGCGGTCACCGTGCCCAGTGGGGCGGTGGTCCTCGCAGCCGAGTGGCAGGACGTCGACTACGTCCGAGCAGCCCCGTGCGGACAGGTCGTCCAGGCGGCCGGCCGCCCGGCTGCTCGACGGGTGGCCGCGTTCGCGTGCGACCCCTCGGGTGGGGGCGCCGACTCGCCAGGGCCTGCCTCGCTGATCGTCGTCGGCCCGCCCGACGTCACGCGCGTGCGTGCGTACACCGGCAACGGCACCGTGCTCGCGGACACGCCCGCGGTGGCCGGGGTCGCCGTGCTGCCCCTCCCGCTCGGCACCGACGCCGTCGAGGCGTTCACCGACGGCGGGACCGGGCTCGGCCGCGTCGGCCTGCTCGACAGCACCGCCGACCTCGGCAACTGAGCCCGGTGCCGCCCCTCGGCCGACGACTTCCCGGACTGCCGTATCCATCTCCACCTGAGGCCGACCTCGAGGGTGGCGGCGAATGGGCACTTGTCGGGGTCTCAGGGCTCGATGAGGCCCCGACAACTGCACATTGATCAGGGCGTTCACCCGGGCTCGATGATCGTTGTGCGCTGATCCACCCCTCGAAACGGTTGACGAGTGGATGAGCGCACAACCGCGCTGACCCGGGAGTGCGAACCGAGCCGATCAATGCGAGGTATCCGCAGGGTTTGAGGGCTACTTCCTGTTCCAGAGCTGATGGACGAGGCCGCTGAGCGACGTGACCGACTCGACCGTGAAGCGGTCTTCGACACCGGTGCATCCCTCCAAGAGGGACACGCCCCGCCCGAGGGTGATCGGCACGATCACCAGATGCATGAAGTCGATCAGATCGGCCTGCAGGAACTGGCGCACCGTGGACGGCCCTCCACCGATGCGGACGTCCCGACCGTCCGCGGCCTCGTAGGCCCTACGCAGGACCTCATGCGGTGACCCGTACACGAAGACGAAGCTCGTCCCGTTGGCGAAGTCGATGGTCGGACGTGGGTGGTGGGTCATCACGAACACCGGTGTGCGGAACGGCGGCTCCTCGCCCCACCAGCCTCGCCACCCGTCGTCGGGCCAATCGCCGACCTGGGGACCGAACTTGCGACGTCCCATGATCTCCGCGCCGATGCCCTGACCCCACATGCTGGTCAGGGCGCGATCCAGGGTGACCGGGGCATCCACCTTGTCCACGCCGTCGATCACCCTGCCGTCGAAATACGCGAAGAGCCGCTCGGCACCACCGATCGGTTCGTCGAACGTCACGTGCTCGCCGGCGGCAAAGCCATCGAGGGAGACGTTCAGGTTGTGGACTCGGGTGCGGGGCAAGTCAGCTCCTCAGTCGAACGGATCCATCGCCTACGAAACCAAGGACCGACCGGGGCGGCGCAACTCATCGCTGAGGCGTGGAACATGTTGTCCGGTAGCCGATCGGTCGGCAGGCTGCCTCGATATCAAAGAAGGCGGCGTCAGGGCGCCGTCTCGGTGGCCGGCGGCGTGATTACAGCGACGTCGGCAGGCGATGCAGGTGCCCCGTACACAACGACTGTGATAGCTGCGCCGACCGTGAGTGCGGCAATGCCCGCCAGCGCCGCCACGACGATCGAGGCTCCCTTCCTCCGAGGACGCGTCACCACGAGAGGACCGAGCCGTCGGCGTCCATGCGCACCATGCCTGGCGTCGGAGGCGTGCACCAGCAGGTCAGGTATCGGCATCCTGGTCCTGCGAGTTGATCCGATGCGTGTCCCAGACGGGCCGCTACGGGCGACCCGGACAGCGGCTGTAGCCAGCTTCTCAAGAGCGGCGACGGTCAGCTGTCCCGGCCGCAGCTCGGACACTCACATCCACGGAGTCAGCCCGGCCTGTGCCCCTCATCAGCCGTATTCACCGCCGCCGGAGCCCGGGTGCACCCGACTCGGCGAGGCGGAGCAGGTCCTCCGCCGGCCCGGTCAGCCGCTGGGCCGCCGGCCAGACCGCGCGGAGCCGCCGGGTGAGATCGACGCCGCGGACGGCGATCCGCACCAGCCGGCCGGCGGCGACGTCGTCACGGACGGCCAGGTCGCTGAGCACCGCCGGCCCTGCTCCCGCCGCCGCGGCCGAGCGCACGGCGCTGCTCGTCGACAGCTCCAGCAGCGGCGTCGCCATCGGCGCGAACGCGGCCAGGGCGTGCTCCAGCGAGGTCCGGGTGCCGGACGACGGTTCGCGCTGCACCAGGCGGGTGGCCGCCAGCTCCTCCGCCTCCACGGGGCCCCGACGCCTCGTCCAGGGATGACCCGGCGGCACGACGACGACCAGCCGGTCCTGCGCGACCACCCGTTCCTGCAGTCCGGGCGGCACGTCGGGACCCTCGATGTAGCCGAGCTCGACCTCTCCTCTCAGCACCGCACCGGCCGCGTCGGCGCTGTTTCCGGCGATCAGGCTGACCACGGTCTGCGGGTGGGCGGTGGCCAGGCGAGCGAGCCAGCCCGGCAGCAGGTACTCGGCGACGGTGAGACTCGCGGCGACGCGCAGTCGGCCGTCGCGCTCGCCGCGCAGCGAGGCGATGCCGGCGTCGAGCACGGCGGCAGCGGCGAGCACCTCCCTGGCCCAGTCGGCCAGGAGTGCCCCGCTCGGCGTGAGACTGGAGCCACGGGCGGTGCGGGTCAGGAGCGGGAAGCCGACCAGCCGTTCCATGCCCTGGATCCGGGCGCTCACCGCCGGCTGACTGAGGCCGTGCGCAGCAGCGGCCCGGCCCAGACTGCCGGTCTCCGTCACCTCCAGCAGCAGCTGGAGGGAGTCCAGGTCGGGCACATGGCGCAGGGACATCGGATGATCCTATGTCCGGTCATCAGCCTTGCTGATGAGGACATCAGCCCGACCCCACTACCGCGCGCAGCTGCCACCGGGCACGGTGGAGGCCCGACGACTTCCAGGAGGCCCGCGTGACGCACGCCCCGGACACCCCGCCCGCCCCCGAGGCGGCCGTTGTCCGGGCCCCCGGAGAGGCGCGCGACGAGCGGCCCGCGCCCGGAACCCGCTCCCCCGTGCCCGGCCTGCTCGCCGTCGCCGTGGCCACCGCCGTCGCCTTCGGCGTCGCCCACCTGGTCCCCGCCCTCAACCCGTCCACCGTCGCGGTCGTGCTCGGGGCGCTCGCGGCGAATCTGGGCCTGCACCGTCCCGTTCTCCGGGCCGGCACCCGCGTCGCCGCCCACCGGTTGCTGCGCATCGCCGTCGTCCTGCTGGGGCTGCAGCTCGGCCTGCCCCAGCTGCTGCACCTGGGGGCCGGGGGCCTCGCCGTCGTCCTCGTGACCGTGACCGTGACCTTCACCGGCACCCGGCTGCTCGGCCGGCTGCTGCGGGTCTCCCCCGCCCGGTCACTGCTCGTCGCGACCGGGTTCTCCATCTGCGGGGCCTCCGCGGTGGCGGCGATGGAGGAGGTCGCCGGAGGGGATGACGACGACACCGGGATCGCCGTCGCGCTGGTGACCCTGTGCGGCAGCCTCGCCATCCTGCTGCTCCCGGCCCTGCGCGGGCCGCTGGGTCTGGACCCGGTCGCCTTCGGCAGCTGGGTCGGCGCCAGCGTCCACGACGTGGGCCAGACGGTCGCCACCGCCAACCGGGTGCCGGGGGCGCTGACCGCGGCCGTCGTCGTCAAGCTGAGCCGGGTGGTGCTGCTCGCACCCCTGGTGGCCGGGGTCGCCCTGACCCGCGGCCGTCGGGGCGCGGGCGACGCACGCACGGCCAAGCGACCCCCGATCGTCCCCCTCTTCGTGGCGGGCTTCCTCGCCGCCATCGCGCTGGCCAGCACCGGATGGCTGCCCCCGGCCGCCCTGGCCGCCGCGAAGATCGCGCAGTCGGTGCTGCTGACCGCCGCCCTCGTGGGCCTCGGCACCGGGATTCACCTGCCCACACTGCGCCGCACCGGCGGCAGGGCGCTCCTGCTCGGCGCGCTCTCCTGGGTGCTGGTGGGGGTCGTGGCCTACGCCGGGGTACGCCTGCTCGGCCGCTGACGGGCCGGGTGTTTGGCACACCGGTTACCGGCGGGTAACTTATGGGTGCCGCGCCCCACCGGGGGTGGCCCAGAAACCCCTGCGGAGGTCCCATGTCCCGCTCGTTGCGTGAGGTCGTCTTCGTCGACGGCGTACGCACCCCCTTCGGCAAGTCGGGTCCGAAGGGCATCTACGCCGAGACCCGCGCCGACGATCTCGTCGTGCGCTGCATCCGCGAACTGCTGCGCCGCAACCCGGCACTGCCGGCCGACCGGATCGACGAGGTCGCCATCGCCGCGACCACGCAGATCGGCGACCAGGGCCTGACCCTCGGTCGCACCGCCGCACTGCTGGCCGGCCTGCCGAAGTCGGTGCCCGGCTTCTCGATCGACCGCATGTGCGCCGGCGCCATGACCGCGGTGACGACGACGGCGTCGGGCATCGCGTTCGGCGCCTACGACGTCGCCATCGCCGGCGGCGTGGAGCACATGGGCCGCCACCCCATGGGTGAGGGCGTCGACCCCAACCCGCGCTTCGTCTCCGAGAAGATCGTCGACGAGTCGGCCCTGGTCATGGGCTCGACGGCGGAGAACCTGCACGACCGCTTCCCGCACCTGACCAAGGCGCGGGCCGACGCGTTCGCCCTGGCCAGTCAGCAGAAGTACGCCAAGGCCCTGGCCAACGGCCAGATCGGCCCCGAACTGGTGCCGATGGCCACCCGCTCGCAGGAGAACGGCTGGAGCCTGGCCACCGCCGACGAGCCGCCCCGCCCGGGCACCACGCTCGACGGCCTGGCCGGCCTGAAGACGCCGTTCCGCCCGCACGGCAACGTCACGCCCGGCAATGCCGCCGGCCTCAACGACGGCGCCACGAGCTGCCTGCTCGCCGCCGAGGACGTCGCCACCGAGCTCGGGCTGAACATCGGCATGCGGCTGGTCGGCTACGGCTTCGCCGGCGTCGAGCCCGAGGTCATGGGGGTGGGCCCGATCCCGTCGACGGAGAAGGCGCTGGCCTCGACCGGCCTGACCATCGCCGACATCGGCCTGTTCGAGCTCAACGAGGCCTTCGCCGTCCAGGTGCTGGCGTTCCTCGACCACTACGGCATCGCCGACGACGACGCGCGGGTCAACCCGTGGGGCGGCGCCATCGCCGTGGGCCACCCGCTGGCGTCCTCCGGCGTGCGGCTGATGACGCAGCTGTCGCGCCAGTTCGCCGAGCGGCCCGACGTCCGCTACGGCCTCACCGCCATGTGCGTCGGTTTCGGCATGGGCGGCACCGTGATCTGGGAGAACCCGAACTGGGAAGGTGCGGCGAAGTGACTGCGGTTTTCGAGAACGAGGTCGTCACGGCCAGCCACGTCCGCTACCTGCAGGTACCGGGGCTGACCGGCGAGCTGGCGCTGATCACCATGGACAACGGCCACGACCACACCCGGCCGTCCACCTTCGGCCCCGGCGGGCTGGCCTCGCTGGACGCCGCCCTCGACGAGATCGCAGGGCACTCCCCGGCGCCGGCGGCGATCGCCGTGACCGGCAAGCCGTTCATCTTCGCCGTGGGCGCCGACCTCTCCGGCGTCCCGTCGGTGACCGACGCCGCCGCCGCGCGGGAGATCGCCGAGACCGGGCACCGGGTGTTCCGCCGGCTCAAGGACTCGACGGTCCCGACGTTCGCCTTCGTCAACGGCGTCGCCCTCGGCGGCGGCCTCGAGCTGGCGCTGCACTGCCACTACCGGACGATCAGCGGCGGCGCGGCCGTCGCGTTCCCCGAGGTGTTCCTCGGGCTGGTGCCCGGCTGGGGCGGCACGCAGCTGCTGCCGAACCTGATCGGCATCGACCCGGCCGTCACCGTCATCGTCGAGAACGCCCTCGCGCAGAACAAGATGACATCCGCCCCGAAGGCGGCCAAGCTCGGCGTCGCCGACGCGATCTTCGAGCCCGCCGACTTCCTCGAGCGCTCGCTGGAGTGGGCGGCAGGGGTCGTGACCGGCGCCGTCGCCGTCTCCCGTCCCGAGGTCGACCGCTCGGCCTGGGACGACGCCATCGCCCGCGCGACGGCGATCGTCGCCGGCCGCACCCGCAACGCCTCACCGGGCGCCGTCCGGGCGGTGGAGCTGCTCGACCTCGCGCGGGCCGGCGTCGACGGGGACGCGTTCACCGCCGGCACCGCCGCCGAGGACGACGCCCTCGCCGGGCTGCTGATGAGCGACGAGCTCCGGGCGTCGCTGTACTCGTTCGACCTGGTGCAGAAGCGAGCCAAGCGGCCGGCCGGCGCGCCCGACCGGAAGCTGGCGCGGAAGATCACCAAGGTCGGCGTCGTCGGGGCCGGGCTCATGGCCTCGCAACTGGCGATGCTGTTCGTTCGGCAGCTCAAGGTGCCCGTCGTCCTCACCGACATCGACCAGGCGCGCGTCGACAAGGGCGTGGGCTACGTGCACGCCGAGCTCGACAAGCTGGCCGCGCGCGGGCGCCTGAACCCAGACGCGCTCAACCGGCTCAAGGGCCTGGTCACCGGGTCGCTGTCGAAGGACGTCTTCGCCGACGCCGACCTCGTCATCGAGGCCGTGTTCGAGGAGATGTCGGTCAAGCAGCAGGTGTTCGCTGAAGTTGAAGCGGTCGTGTCCGAAGCGTGCGTGCTGGCGACCAACACCTCGGCGCTGTCGGTGACGGAGATGGCCTCGAAGCTCGAGCACCCCGAGCGCGTCGTGGGCCTGCACTTCTTCAACCCGGTCGCGGTGCTGCCGCTGCTCGAGGTGGTGCGGGCCGAGCAGACCGACGACGCGACGCTGGCCACCGCCTTCGCCGTGGGCAAGTCGCTGAAGAAGAGCTGCGTGCTGGTCGCCGACGCCCCGGCGTTCGTGGTCAACCGGCTGCTCACCCGGTTCCTCGGCGAGATCACCTCCGCCGTGGAACAGGGCACGCCGGTCGCCGTCGCCGATCGCGCCCTCGACCCGCTCGGCCTGCCGATGACGCCGTTCGACCTGCTCACGCTGGTCGGGCCGCCGGTGGCGCTGCACGTGGCCGAGCGCATGCACGAGGCGTTCCCCGGCCGGTTCTCCGTCGGCGAGGGGCTGCGGAAGATGGTCGAGCTCGGCAAGGCGTCGGTGTACAGCGAGCCCGGCGTCGTCGACCCGGACCTGGCCGGCATCGACGCCGGCGACTCGCCGCAGACCGAGGCGCAGGTGCGCGAGCGGGCCGAGCGAGCACTGGCCGAGGAGATCGGGCTGATGCTCGACGAGGGCGTCGTCCAGGGTGTGCAGGACATCGACCTGTGCATGCTGCTCGGCGCCGGGTGGCCGTTCTGGCTGGGCGGCATCTCCGCCTACCTGGACCGCGCCGGGGTCTCCGAGGCGGTCATCGGCTCCCGGTTCCTGCCGCGCGGGGTGGCCTCCCTCCCCGCCTGATCGCGACCGCAGCCCGACGGCCCGGGTCCCTCAGCGTCGAGGGGCCCGGGCCGTCGTCGTCTCCCGGTCAGCCCTTCGGGAAGGCCTCGCCGGTCTCCAGCAGGCTCTTCAGGTCGCTGAGGATCCACGGCCAGCCGCCGCCGCCCATGGCGCCGAACTCGTTGTTCCCCGACGTCATGGCGAACAGGCTGGGCATGCCGGCCAGCTCGTGCGTGACGGTCAGCCGGCAGACGCCGTCCTGACCCGGCCCCTCGATCTCCCACGTGAGCCGGCTGAAGCCCTCCGCCTTCGCGGTCGGGTCCATGGCCATGCGCCAGGTCTGCACCAGCCGGCGGGGCGGCTCGACCTCGAGCACCTCGCCGTCGACGATGACCTCCGGCAGCTCCCAGCCCATCGCCGCCGACGCCTGCTTCATCCCCTCGCTGGCGAGCGCGCGGTAGGCGCCACCCGGCTGCAGGTCGTACTCGGCGGCCGCGGCGTAGCCGTAGCGGCCGTTCCACTCCTGGTCCGTGATCGCCTGCCAGATCCGCTCCGGCGTGGCGTTGATGTAGATGCGGTGGACCTGCGTGGTGCCGGTCGCCTGGGCGGTGCCGGTCGTCTCGGTGCTGGTCATGGCTCGCTCTCCAGTTCGTGCTTGAGGTCGATGAGCGCCGCGACGTGGCGCTCCGTGTACTTGTCGATCCACCGGTCGTGGATCAGCCGGATGGGCACTGCGTTGAGGAAGTGCAACTTCTCCCGGCCCGACCGCCGGTGCACGACCAGGCCGGCCTCCTCGAGGACCTTCAGGTGCTTCATCACGCCGTAGCGGGTCATCTCGCAGGCCGCCTCGAGCTCGGTCAGCGTCTGCCCGTCGCGGGCGAAGAGCAGGTCGAGCAGGAGACGGCGAGTCGGATCGGCGAGCGCCTTGAACACGCGGTCGTCGTCCATGACGGAAAGATAGGTGACCAAAAGGTCACATGTCAAGGGACGTGCGGTCGGGCGGCCGGACGACGCGGGCTGGGGCGTGAGCGTTGACCCCGGAGCGACCACTCGGGACGCCGAAGTGGCCGGTGGCGGGACAACGCACCCTGGCCCGAGGCGACCTGCGACCCCCGCGACGGCGACGCGCGCTGAGCGTTGACCCTGAAGCGGCCACTCGGGACGCCGACGTGGCCGGTGGCGGGACAACGCTCCCGCGGTCGAGGTGCTATCCCCGGAACTTGCCGGTCAGGCTGTCCATCGTGCGGCCGACAGAGGCCACCTTCACGTGCGAGATCCCGGCGGTCGCCCCCGCAGCGAGCATCGCCTCGTGTGCGGCCCGCAGCGTCGCCCACACCGCGTCGTCGTCGCCCTCGAGCGTCGTGCCGAGGGCGCCGACCTCGTAGCGCAGGCCCGACGCCTGGATCGCCGCGATGGCCGCCTCCACGTGCGCGTGCGGGTTCTCGTCCGTGCCCGCCGGGGAGGGCGCGACCTGGATCTCGGCGATCACGCGGACTCCTCGCTCGTGGTGCGCTCGGTCCCGGCCATCCGGTTCTCGGCGCGGTCGCTGAGCCCGGCGCTCCACTCGGCGATCCGGCGCGCGATGTCCTGCTCGGTCAGCCCGGCGTCGGCCAGCACCTGCCCCCGGCTGCCGTGCTCGAAGAACGCCTGGGGCAGGCCGACCGCCCGCACGGGGACGTCGCAGTCGCGGTCCTGCAGCGCCTGGGTCAGCGTCGTGCCGACACCGCCGGCGCGGCCGCCGTCCTCGACCGTGACGATCAGCTTGAACCCCGACCCGGCCAGGTCGACCAGTTCGGAGGCGACGGGCAGCACCCACCGCGGATCGACGACCGTGACCTCGATGCCGTGGTCGGCGGCGCGCTCGGCGACCGCCAGGCACATCGGCACCATCGACCCGACGGCGACGAGCAACACGTCCGGCCGGCTCCCCCGCCGCAGCACGTCGACCGGCCCGCGCCGCTCCAGGGCGGGCAGTTCGGCCGGCAGCGAGCCCTTCGGGAAGCGCAGCACCGACGGCCCGTCGGTGATCCGCACGGCCTCGCGCAGCGCCTCGCGCAACGTCGCCTCGTCGCGCGGGGCGGCCAGCGCCAACCCGGGGACGACGGAGAGGATCGACATGTCCCACATGCCGTTGTGCGAGGCGCCGTCGTCACCGGTCACGCCGGCGCGGTCCAGCACGATCGTGACGGGCTGGCGGTGCAGCGCGACGTCCATCAGCAGCTGGTCGAACGCCCGGTTGAGGAAGGTCGAGTAGACGGCCACCACCGGGTGCAGCCCGGCCATGCCGAGGCCGGCGGCCGAGGTCAGCGCGTGCTGCTCGGCGATGCCGACGTCGAAGGTGCGCTCGGGGAACCGCTCGGCGAACGGGGCCAGCCCCGTGGGGTGCAGCATCGCGGCGGTGATCGCGACGAGATCGGGCCGCTCCGCACCGATCCGCACGAGCTCGTCGGCGAAGGCGTCGGTCCAGGCCAGCCCGGTCTTGCGGGCGCTGGCGCCGCTGTCGGGGTCGAAGATGCCGGTGGCGTGCCAGGCGTCGATCTGGTCGGTCTCGGCCGGCGGGTAGCCGAAGCCCTTGGTGGTGACCGCGTGCACGATCACCGGCCCGCCGAACGAGCGGGCCCGCCGCAGCGCCGACTCCATGGCCTTGATGTCGTGCCCGTCGACCGGGCCGACGTACTTCATGCCGAGGTCCTCGAACATGCCCTGCGGGGACAGGACGTCCTTGAGGCCCTTCTTGATCGCGTGCAGCGCGTCGTAGAGCGCGGATCCCACGACGGGCGCGCGGTGCAGCGCCTGCCGCACCGCGTCCAGCGCCTGCTCGTACCCGGGCCGCAGCCGCAGGGTGGCCAGCGCGTCGGCCACTCCCCCGATGGTGGGCGAGTACGAGCGGCCGTTGTCGTTGACGACGATCACGACCGGCCGGTCCTGCGCCGCCGCGATGTTGTTCAGCGCCTCCCAGGCCATGCCGCCGGTGAGCGCGCCGTCGCCGATGACCGCCACGACGGGGCGCTTGTCACCGCGGACGGCGAAGCCCTTGGCCAGCCCGTCGGCGTAGGACAGCGAGGTGGAGGCGTGGCTGTTCTCGACCCAGTCGTGCTCGCTCTCGGCGCGGCTCGGGTAGCCCGACAGGCCGCCGCGCTGGCGCAGCCGCTCGAAGCCCTCGATCCGGCCGGTGAGCATCTTGTGCACGTAGGCCTGGTGGCCGGTGTCGAAGACGATCGGCTCGCGGGGCGAGTCGAACACCCGGTGCAGCGCGATGGTGAGCTCGACGCAGCCGAGGTTCGGGCCGAGGTGTCCACCCGTCCGGGCGACGCTGGTGACCAGCGCGTCGCGGATCTCCGCCGCCAGGGCGGGGAGCGCGTCGGAGGGGAGGGCCCGAAGATCTTCGGGGCCCCGGAGCGATCGCAGGAGCGGCACGGCTCGGCGGTGTCCTCTCTCGGCGGCGGGCGGCGCGACGGCGGTTCGACGGCGGCAGCCGCTGACCCACTGTAGCCGCGCACGCCCTCCCTGCCCGGGGCGCGCGGCACCCAGGCGGCGTGATCGGAACCTCACAACCGTGGCACCCACTGCTCACCGCGCAGGGCCGCGGCCACCACCTCTACCCCCCGCGCGGCGGCGGCCAGCCGGGCACCTTCGCGCTCGTAGGCGACCATCGCCGCCTCGATCGCGTCGGAGGGCAGCTGGTCGGCCAGCTCCACCCGCACCGTGCGCCAGCCCTTGCGGGCGGCCTCCAGCCCGGCGGCCACGTGGTCGCCGGCGAACCGCGCGAGCAGCACGGGATACCGGCGCAGCACCTCGTGGGCGCGGTAGTCGGGCGGGCAGAGGTCGAACAGCCAGGCGACCGCCGTGCGCTCCCAGTCGGGGGCGCCCGGGGGGCGCACCTCCTCCGGCCAGCCCGGTGGCACCGTGCCGTCCACGGCCCTCACCGGACCGGGCGCCGCGGGGTCAGGGGGCCGATTGGCGCTTCAGCCAGAACTGCTCGAACCCCCAGGTGCCGGCGCCGCTGGAGTGGTAGCTGACCAGCTCCCACCCCTCCGCGCCGAGCTTGTTGAGCACCGAGCTGGTGTCGCCCTGTTGCCGTTCCGACTGGCCGCCGGGGAGCTTGACGCTCACACCGGCGCGCTGCGACTCGGCGTCGTTGGCGGTGATGACCGAGGCGTATTCCCACGTGGGCACCCCCAGACGGTAGCGGGTTCACCTGATCGGGCCAGGTCCGGCCGGTGCTCAGGCGGGGACGAGCAGCGCCACGCACTCCACGTGCGCGGTCATCGGGAACGCGTCGAACCCGCGGACGGCGGCCAGCCGGTAGCCGGCCCCGGCGAAGGCGGCGACGTCGCGCGCCAGGGCCGCCGGGTCGCAGGCCACGTAGACGACGGCCCGGGCCCCGGTGCCGGCCAGCAGCCGGCTCACCGCGGCGCCGGCGCCGGCCCGGGGCGGGTCGAGGACGACGACGTCGGGAGCCTCGCCCAGCTCGTCGAGCAGCCCCGCCAGCCCGTCGGCGTCCACCTCGCCCTGCCAGACCTCGCCCTGGGGCAGGTCGGCGAGGTTCGCGTCGGCGGCGGCGCACGCGGCGGCGTCGGACTCGACGCACACGACCCGCCCGCCCGGCCCCACCGCGGGGGCGAGCGCACCGCCGAACAGCCCGGCGCCCGAGTACAGGTCGAGGACCGTCTCCCCCCGCTGCACCTGGGCGTAGCCGGCCACCGCGGCGACCAGTGCGTCGGCGGCCGCGGGGTGCACCTGCCAGAAGCCGGTGCCCTCGACCTCCCAGTCGCGGCCGCCGGCGTGCCGCTCGGCCCGCCGGGAGGGCGCGACCGCTGCCGCGCCGTCCGCCGGCACGACCTGCGTGCCCTGCGGATGGCCGCGCCGGTCCAGCCGGGTCGTGGTGACCGCGCCGGTGGCGTCGACGGAGACGTCGACGGCGCCCGCCCCGGGCCACCGCCTCCCCAGCACGGCGGGCGCCGCCGGCTCGACGGTGATCGGGCAGTCGTCGAGCACGTACACGTCGTGGGACCGGTGCCGCCGCAGCCCGGCCGCCCCGGACCGGTCGACCGCGAAACGCGCTCGCGACCGCCAGCGCAGCGGCCCACCGGGCAGCTCCTCGACGGTCACGTCGACGTCGTCGATGCGGGCCAGCCGGGCCAGTTGCTCGCGGATCACCGCCGCCTTGAGCGCGCGCTGGCCCGCGGGCGAGACGTGCTGCCAGTCGCAGCCACCGCAGCGGCCCGGGCCGCTGGACGGGCACGGGCGCTCCACCCGCTCGGGCGCGGCGGAGAGGATCTCGACGGCGTCGGCCCGGCAGTAGCCGGGATGCCGGTCCTCGGTGACCCGGACCACGACCCGCTCTCCCGGCAGCGTGTGCCGCACGAACACGACCCGGCCCTCGTGGCGGGCCACGCAGTGCCCGCCGTGGGCCACCGGTCCGACGGTCACCTCGAACTCGGCGCCGGTCCAGCCCGCGCCGCGGTCGACCGCCGGCTGCCGCCCGGCGCCGGAGCGGCGGCCGCCCGCCCGCCGCCGGTCAGGCACTGGGGTCACCCACGGGGCGCGTCCTCGACGACGTCGTCGGTGTAGCCCCGCCGCAGGTCGCCGGGCATCGGGCCGCGGCGGCCACCGCCGTCGTCCCGGCCGACCGAGCTCTCCAGCTGCCACGGCACCGTCGTGATCATCACGCCGGGCTGGAACTGCAGCCGGGCCCGCAGCCGCAGCGCGCTCTGGTTGTGCAGCACGTTCTCCCACCAGTGGCCGACCACGTACTGCGGCACGAACACGACCACCAGCTCGCGCGGGCTGTGCCGCCGGATCGCCTTCACGTAGTCGAGGACGGGGCGCGTGATCTCCCGGTACGGGGATTCCAGGACGGTGAGCGGGACGGGGATGTCGTAGCGCTCCCAGTCGACCTGCAGGCCGCGGGTCTCGGAGTCGTCGACGTTCACCGTCAGCGCCGTCAGCACGTCGGGCCGGGTGGCGCGCGCGAACGCCAGCGCCCGCAGCGTCGGCTTGTGCACCTTCGACACGAGCACGATCGCGTGCACCTTGCTGGGCAGCATGCGGGCGTCGGAGTCGGGCACCAGCTGATGCGCGACGTTCGAGTAGTGCCGGTTGATCGCCTTCATCAGCAGGAAGATGAACGGCATCGCGATGATGACCAGCCACGCCCCGTGGGTGAACTTGGTGAGCACGATGATCACCAGGACGACGCTGGTGAGCGACCCGCCGACCGTGTTGATGATCTGCGACCGGCGCATCCGCCCGCGGATCGCGGGATCGCGCTCGATGCCCAGCTCGCGGTGCCAGTGCCGCACCATGCCCCACTGGCCGATGCTGAAGCTGGTGAACACTCCGATGATGTAGAGCTGGATCAGCCGGGTGACGTCGGCCTGGAAGGCGACGATCAGGAGGGCGGCGAACCCGGCGAGCAGCAGGATGCCGTTGCTGTACACGAGCTTGTCGCCCCGGGTGTGCAGCTGGCGGGGCAGGAACCGGTCCTGCGCCAGCACCGAGCCCAGCAGCGGGAAGCCGTTGAAGGCGGTGTTGGCGGCGAGGACCAGCACGAGCGCGGTCGCCGCCTGGATGTAGAAGAAGCCGACCGAGTTCGTGCCGCCGAACGTCGCGGCGGCCAGCTGCGCGACGACCGTGCGCTGCGGTGCGGTCGCGCAGTTCGGGAAGCCGATCAGGTCACACGCCCGCGCCGGGTCGACGTAGCGGACGTGGGCGAACAGGGCCAGCGCCGTCACCCCGGCGAACATGGTCGCCGCGAGACCGCCGAGCAGCGACAGGGTGATCGCCGCGTTCCGGCTCTTCGGTGGCTTGAACGCGGGCACGCCGTTGGCGACGGCCTCGATGCCGGTCAGCGCCGTCGTGCCGGAGGCGAACGCCCGCAGGGCGAAGAACAGCAGCGCGAAGCCCGTCAGCCCGACGTGGCTGGCCTCCGGCACGATCCCGTAGTGCGCGCTCTCGGCCACGATGGGCGTGCCGAAGAACTGCCGGATCAGCCCGGTCGCGATCATGACCAGGATCCCGGTCGCGAACAGATAGGTCGGCACCGCGAAGGTCTTGCCCGACTCCCGCAGGCCCCGCAGGTTCGCGGCCGCGAGCAGCGCGACCAGGCCGACGGCGATGAGCACGCGGTGCTGGTTGAGCGTGGGGAACGCCGAGATGATGTTGTCCGTGCCCGACGAGACCGAGACGGCGACGGTGAGCACGTAGTCGGTCAACAGGGCACTCGCGACGACCAGCGCCGCGAACTGCCCGTGGTTCTTCATGGCGACCTCGTAGTCGCCACCGCCGGACGGGTAGGCGTGCACCACCTGCCGGTAGGACAGGACGACCACGATCAGCAGGACGACGACGGCGGCGGCCAGCCACGGCGTGAGGTAGAGGTACGCCGTGCCGCCCAGCGTCAGGATGATCAGCACCTCCTGCGTGGCGTACGCCACGGAGGAGAGCGCGTCGCTGGCGAAGATGGGCAGGGCGAGGCGCTTCGACAACAACGACTCGCCGACCCGGTCGCTGCGCACTGGGCGCCCGAGCACGAGTCGTTTCGGAAGTTGTCCGAGCTCGGACAGACGTGGCACGGCGGCGATGGTACGGACGCGACGGCCGTCCGGGCGCCGCCGGGCGGCACGCCTCGCGCGGGAGGGGCACATCACCCCGCCGCGCCCGGGGTGGACCCGGTCCCGGGTGTAACTTCGCGCGGTACTGCGTGGGCGACAGGCGCCGGCGCGACAGAGCAGCGGGAGTCTTCGTGCACGTGGTCGTGATGGGCTGCGGACGCGTCGGCTCCGCCATCGCCCGCCGGCTGGAGGAGGTCGGTCACAGCGTCGCGGTGATCGACCAGGACCCGGAGGCCTTCCGCCGGCTCGGCCCCGACTTCGCCGGCCGCCAGGTCACCGGCCTCGGCTTCGACCGGCAGACGCTGCTCGATGCCGGCATCGAATCCGCGGGCGCCTTCGCGGCCGTCAGCAGCGGTGACAACTCCAACATCATCAGCGCCCGGGTGGCCCGCGAGACCTTCGGCGTCCAGCACGTCGTCGCCCGCATCTACGACTCCAAGCGGGCCGAGGTCTACGAGCGGATGGGCATCCCCAGCGTCGCGACCGTCCCGTGGACGGTGAACCGGCTGCTGCGCGAGCTGCTGTCGGTGAAGGTCAGCGAGCTCTGGCGCGAGCCGACCGGCAAGGTGCTCCTCATGCGCGTCACCGTCACCGAGGGCTGGGTGGGCCGCAAGCTCACCGAGCTCGAGGCCGCCTCCGGCGCCCGCGCCGCGTGGCTGGTCCGCTTCGGCGACGCGCAGCTGCCCACCGCCGGCACGGTGCTCCAGGACGGCGACCAGCTGATGGTCGCCGTCACCGACGACATCACCGGCCGCGTGCACGACGTCGTCGAGCGCGGCCACGAGGAAGGGCACCACTGATGCGGGTCGCCATCGTGGGTGCCGGGGCCGTCGGGCGGTCGATCGCCGGCGAGCTGCTGGCCAACGGGCACAAGGTGATGCTGATCGAGAAGGACGGCCGCAAGGTGCGTACCCGCTCGGTGCCCGGCGCCGAGTGGGTGCAGGCCGACGCGTGCGAGGTGACCTCCCTGGAGGAGGCACAGCTGGCCACCTGCGACGTCGTCGTCGCCGCGACCGGTGACGACAAGGCCAACCTGGTCGTGTCGCTGCTGGCCAAGACCGAGTTCGCGGTCAACCGCGTGGTCGCCCGCGTGAAGGACCCGCGCAACGAGTGGCTCTACACCGAGGCGTGGGGGGTCGACGTCGCCGTGTCGACGCCGCGCGTGCTCGCTGCCCTGGTCGAGGAGGCGGTGACCGTCGGCGACGTCGTCCGGCTGATGAGCTTCCGCAAGGGTGCGGCGAACCTGGTGGAGATCACACTCGCCGAGGACACCCCGTGGGTCGGCCGGCCCTTGCGCGAGGTGCCCCTGCCGCGCGAGACCGTGCTGACGGCGATGCTGCGCGGCGACCGGGTGATCACCCCGTCGCCCGACGAGCCGCTCGAGGCCGGCGACGAGCTGCTGTTCATCACGCACGCCGACGTCGAGGAGCAGCTGAAGGACGTCATGGCCCCGGAGGGGTCGGCGGGCCGCGCCTGACCCGCGGGGGCCCGGCTCAGGCCCGGGCCGGCGGCGCGCTGCGGTGGCGGTGCAGCCGGGCGATGACCCACAGCGTGACGGCGATCGCCACGGCGGTCACCGGCAGGCCGAGCACGAGGGACGTCGTCCCGAGGAGCGCGACCTGGTTGGCCTGGTACAGCAGCCCCTGCACGGCGACCCGGGCGAGGAACGTGCCGCCCCACAGCGCGGTCAGCCAGCCGTAGGCGCGGACCATGCGCCGGTCCTCGCGCCAGTGCAGGTCCGGCGCGACCTCCGGCGCCTCGGGCGACGGAGCGGTGTCCGGCCCGGCGCCGGCGGCGGTGGGGTCGCTCGTGGCCTCGACGACCCGGCGGCGCAGGCTCGGGAACGACTGCCCGGCCATCGTGCCGAGGTGGCTGGGGGCGAGGAACTCGGCGAACACGCCGACCAGCGGCCAGCGGATCGGGATCGACGCCACGAGCACCACGCCGATGACGGCGTTGCGCAGGATGCCGAAGACGAAGAAGTCGCGCGCCTGGCCGGAGGCGGCGGCGATGGCGACCGCGACGCCGACCGCGAACAGCCCGCTGACGGCCTGCTGGATGCTCTCGCGCCGGATCAGCCGGAGGGCGAAGACGACGAGGGCCAGGCCGAGAGCGGCCCAGATGCCGGCACGCAGGCCGCCCCAGATGTTGGCCACCACGAAGGCGATCGTGGGCAGCGACGCGTCGACCATCCCGCGCCAGCCCCCGAGCTGCTCGAGGACCACCTCGCGGTCGAACCTCAGCAACGGACCGCTGTCAGCGGTGTCCTCCCCCTCGGCCGGCACGGCGGTGCCGGTCTGCTCGTCCGCCGTGCTCACCCTGCTCCGAGCTCGTACCAGGGGTTGTAGATGGACCGCTTGCCGTCGAACGCGGCGAACCGGCCCCGCGCCGTGACGGTGCGGCCGGGTTCGATGCCCGGGATGCGCCGGCGGCCCAGCCAGACGAGGGTGACCGACCCGGACCCGTCGAACAGCTCCGCCTCGAGGGTGGGCACGGTCTCGCGGGGCGTGTAGATCACCGACTTCAGCCGGCCGGTCACGGTGACCACCTCGCCCTTGCGGCAGGAGCTCACCGGCTCGCAGCCGGCGCTGGCCGCACCGGCGCGCAGTTCCTCGGCGTCGATGGTGTGGTCGTCGGCGGTCAGGCGCTGCAGGGTGCGCGACAACCACCGCGACGATCGGGTCTCCGTCACGTCGTCAAGCGTACGGCGGCTCGGGGCCTCCGGACGCCCAGGCCCACCCCGGCGGCCTCAGGCGTCGCGGACCGGTCCATCCGGCTGCTCACCCTCCACCTGACGGGCCAGGTGGGCGGCCGCCTCCTGCGGCAGCACCAGCGGCAGCTGCTCGCGCACCGGCATCGGGTCGTTCCCGCGGACGACGACGATGCCGCGGAACGCCTCCTCCAGCTCGCCGGCCGCCGCCCGGTCGGCCGCCGCGGGGCCGCTGAGGACGCCCCGCAGGAACCACCGCGGCCCGTCGACACCCAGGAAGCGGGCGGCCTGGCGCACCGGCTTCGGCGGCGTCGTCTGCCCCGGCGCCGGCGGTGGGAGGACCATGATCGACCCCGCGAGCTCCGGCCCGAACGGCCCGTCGACCTCCTTCAGCGAGGCGCCCTGCCCGGAAGCGCTGGTGGCGAGGTCGCTGCGGACGCCGTCCCAGATGCCGCCCGCGCGGGGCGCGGCGAACACCGCGACCTGCAGCTGCGAGTCGCCGGCCCGCAGCGTCACGGCCACCACCCGCTGCTGCTGGTCGAGCTCGACCCGCAGATCCATCCCCGGCATCGCGGGCAGCTGGACCGCGCCCAGGTCGATCCGCGGGATGCCGTCGTCGGGGACGTCGGCCTGGTCCCACGGCCCGGTGGTCTCCTGGACCTCCCGCTCGCGGTGCTGCGGCTCCGGAGGAACCCCGCGCTCGCGCAGGCTCCGGTCGATGCGATTGCGCCGTCTTCCCAGCGGCATGTCAGCTGCGCCCTTCGAGAACTGTGGTGCCGGCGGCCTCGTGCCCGCCGGTCGACCCGTGGCCACCCTCGCCCCGCTCGGTGGCGGGCAGCTCGTCGACGCGCACGAACCGGGCCCGCACCACGGGCTGGACGACCAGCTGCGCGATCCGGTCACCCCGGCGCAGCGTCACCGGCGTCGTCGGGTCGAGATTGATCAGGTTCACCTTGATCTCGCCGCGGTAACCCGCGTCGATGGTGCCCGGCGCGTTGACCAGGCTCAGGCCGAGCCGGTGGGCCAGGCCGGAGCGCGGGTGCACGAACCCCGCGTAGCCCTCCGGGATGGCGACGGCGACGCCGGTACCGACCAGCGCCCGCTCGAACGGGGCGAGCTCGACGTCGTCGGCCAGGGAGAGGTCGGCGCCGGCGTCACCGGGCAGCGCGTACCGGGGGGCGGCGCCCTCCGTTGAGGTCAGCAGGACCGGTACGTCCAGCTCGGGAAGGGGCGATTCGGGCACGACGGCGACCCTAGCCGCGCGATCGGGCGTCGTGTTCGCGGCTGCCCGACGGCGCGACGCTCAGACTTCCGGTCCGGCCGGACCGGCGCCGCGGAGATCGGCCAGCACCCGCTCGGCGAGGGTCTGGGTGGCCCGCCGGTTGCCTCGCCCGGAGAGCGCGGCGCCCAGCAGGAACGGCGCGGCCGTGGGGACGGCGCCCGCGACCTTGCGGGTGACGCGCCGGCGCAGGGCCTGCAGGCCGGCGCCGCCCAGCAGCGCCCCCAGGCCGGCCGGCGCGGCGGCGTCGACGGAGCGCTGGGCCGACCAGCTGGCCAGGTACGCCCCGACCCGGGACCGGGCGTCGCCCGGGGCGGCGCGGCCGTAGAGCTCGTGCAGCTCGCCGACCAGCACCACCTCGACCGCGCCGATCAGCGCGGTCTCGGCGCCGAGTTCCAGCGGCAGGGCGAGCAGCGAGGCGGGCAGCAGCCACTGGCCGGCCGCGAGACCGCCGACGGCGGCACCGATACCGGCGGTCATCCGGGCGGCGCGGGCGATCAGGGCCTCGGCGATCTCCGCGTCGGTGGCGCCCGGGTGTGCGCGGCGGAGCCGTTCGGCGTCGCGGATCGGCAGCCGCGGCGCGGCCGCGGCCAGCAGGTCGCCGAGGGCGGCCCCGCGGCCGCGGTCGCCGGCCGGCGAGGGACCATCCGCCGGCCCGCCGGCGGCGCGGTCCCTGTCGGCGGCGTCGGGCTCGGCGGCACCGCCGCCGCCGAGGAACCCGCCGACGGCTTCGGCGAGCGCCCTCGCGGCGCGCCCGAGGGTGCCCTCCTCCGCCGGGGCGGACGGCGGCGCTGAGGGCGTCGACGGCACCGGCCGGGGCGGCGGAACGTCGCGCGTGGCGGCCGTCCTGGGGCCGTGCTCGGTCATCGGAGTCCTCCCGTCGCCCATTCCCCGGCGCACCGGGGCGTGGTGGTGCCCGGCCGCGGAATCCCGCGGCCGGACACCGGCCCTACCCCGGTCACGCGCGGATCAGGCGGCGCAGTCCCGGCAGAACAGCTGGTCCCCGCGGGTGGCCGCGAGCCGGCTGCGGTGCTGCACGAGGAAACAGCGCGAGCAGGTGAACTCGTCCTCCTGCTTGGGAAGGACGCGCACGGTGAGCTCCTCGCCGGACAGGTCTGCGCCCGGCAGCTCGAGGTTCTCGTTGAAGTCGGTCTCGTCGACGTCGACCGACGAGGACTGCGCCTCGGCGCGCCGCGCCTTCAGCTCCTCGAGCGAGTCCTCGCCGAGTTCGTCGGCCTCGTTGCGACGCGGGGCGTCGTAGTCGGTGGCCATGGGGTGCTCCTCCGGGGTAGGCGCGGGTGTGGTGCCCGCTGGTCTGACGCGGCGCCGGGGGCGCCGTCGAACTAGCTCCGGTCGCGGGGGCGACCGGCGGGTCGGAAGGCCGGGGACCGACGCTGGGCCCCGGTGCCTCTGCTGCTGCCGGACGGCGCCGGTGCCTCTCCCGCGGGGGGCGGCCGGAACCGTTCGAGCCGGACTCCTGCCGACGTGTCTGGGACGGCGAGCGGTAGAGGACCGGCAGCCCCCCAACGCCGAGAGGTCCCGGTTTGTGCCCGCCTCCGAAAGAGGCAGCACATCCGGGGGCCTCCAGGACCGGACGGGCAGCGGAGCGCCAGAGGTTACCCTGCCGCGGTGACGACTCCCGTGGGTGCCGATCCAGCCGTCGTAGGGCCGTACCTGGCCTCGGCCCTGGGCGACGAGCGATGGCGATCGGTGACCGTCGAGCTCATCGCCGCCGGCATGTCGAACCTGACCTACGTGGTCACTCCCGAGGGCGGGTCGGCGGCCGACTCGGTCATCCTCCGGCGTCCGCCGACGGGCGCCGTGCTGGCCACGGCGCACGACATGGTGCGCGAGCACCGCGTGATCTCCGCGCTGGGCCCCACCCCCGTGCCGGTTCCCCGCACGCTGCACCTGTGCACCGACACCGAGGTTCTCGGCGCACCCTTCTACGTCATGGAACGGGTCATCGGCGTGCACGTCGTGCACGAGCTGCCGCCCGGGTACGCCGACGAGCCCGAGCAGCGGCGCGCGATCGGCGACGGCCTGGTCGACGTGCTGGCCGACCTGCACTCGGTCGACCACGTCGCCGTCGGCCTGGAGGATTTCGGCCGGCCCGAGGGCTTCCTGGCCCGGCAGGTGCGCCGGTGGACCAAGCAGTGGGACGCCACCCGCGACCGCGACCGGCCCGGCCTGGACGCCCTCGCGGCCCGGCTGGCCGAGACCGTCCCGCAGACCCAGCGGTCCGGGATCGTGCACGGCGACTACCGGCTCGACAACTGCCTGCTCGACCCGGGACTGCCGGGCCGGATCAAGGCGGTGCTCGACTGGGAGATGTCCACCCTCGGCGACCCGCTGGCCGACCTGGGCATGCTCTACGTCTACTGGCCGCAGGCCGGCGAGGAGCTGCCCTCCACCCAGAGCTCGGTGACGTCGCTGCCCGGCTTCCCGACGCGGGCCGAGATCGCCGAGCGCTACGCCCGCCGCACCGGCACCGACCTGTCCGACCTCAACTGGTACGTCGGTTTCGCCTACTTCAAGTTCGCCGCGATCGTGGCCGGCATCGTCGCCCGGTCGGCCGCCGGCGCCATGGCGGGCAAGGACACGGCCGGCTACGCCGACCGGATCGACCCCTGCGTCGAGCGGGGACGCGCCGCGCTGGACGACGGTGCGATGTAGCGCCTGCTCGCGCCTCTAAACTCATGCCCGTGACGCTGCGCACCGACCGCCCTCCGGTGCGCGCCCGTAGTGGCCGCCGTCCCCTCCCCCCGCTGATCTTCCTGCTGGTGCTCGCACTGGCGGCGGTGGTCGTGTGGTGGAACGTGCTGCACCAGGACGGCGTCCGTCAGGCGCACAACGCGGCGGCCTGCGCGTCGGCGAAGGCGGCGCCACCGTCGATGAGCCCGAAGGAACTGTCGGTGCGGGTGTTCAACGCCACCGACCGCGCGGGCGAGGCCAACCGGGTCGCCCAGGCGCTGAAGGACCGGGGCTTCACCGTCGCCGAGGTCGCCAACGACTCCAGCGGCCGCAAGGTCACCGGCGTCGGCGAGGTCCGGCACGGCCCTCGGGGCAAGGACGCCGCGGCCTACCTGGGCGCGTACCTGCCCGGCGTGGGGGACTACGAGGACACCCGGGCCACGGCCCAGGTCGACCTGGTCATCGGACCGGACTACCAGAAGCTGGCCACGCCGGAGCAGGTGGCGGCCGCGATCAGCGCGGTCCCCGCGGTACCAGGCGGCTGCTGAGCCGGCCGATCCGCGGCCGGTGCCTGGACTCCGGGTCAGCCGGCGTGCAGCCCGGCCACGAGCTCGACGAACGGCCCGGCGATCGACGCGGCGGCCGCGATGGCCATCGGCTCGGCGAAGCGACGGCCCGGCAGGCCGGTGACCACCAGGCCCGCCTCGGCCGCGACGAGGGCCCCGGCCGCGTGGTCCCACGGGTTGAGCTCCAGCTCGTAGTAGGCGTCGACCCGGCCGGCCGCGGCGGCGCACAGGTCGAGCGCGGCGCTGCCGAACCGCCGGATGTCCCGCACCTGCGGCAGCAGCCGGGCGACGACGGCACCCTGCACCCGCCGCTGCTCGGCCCGGTACCCGAACCCGGTGGCCACGAGCGTCTGCTCGAGCGACACCGGGCTGCTGCCGGTCAGGCGGACAGGCTCCGGCCGTTCCGGGCAGGACAGGAAGGCGCCACCGCCGGACGTCGCGGTGAACAGCTCGCCGTTGGCCACGTTGAGCACGACCCCCGCCCGGACCACGCCGTCGACCTCTGCGGCGATCGACACCGCGTAGGCCGGCACGCCGTAGAGGAAGTTCACGGTCCCGTCGATCGGGTCGACCACCCAGCGCACGCCGCTGGTGCCCGCGCGGGAGGCCCCCTCCTCCCCCAGGACGCCGTCGTCGGGCCGGGCGGCCGTCAGGCGGCCGACGATCAGCCGCTCGCTGGCGGTGTCCACGGCGGTGACGACGTCGACCGGGCTGGACTTGACGTCGACCTGCTCACCCGCCGAGGCCCGGCCCCGGGCCACCAGGTCGGCGGCCTCCCGGGCGACGGCGACGGCGAGCTCCAGCAGGTCGTCCGGGGCGGGTAGTGGAGGGGCGGCAGCGGTCACGGTCACGATCCTGCCGCAGGCTCCGTCGGGGCTGGACTCGGCACCGGAACACGATGATCACTACCCTGTCCGCGTGCAGGGCTTCGGAGTGGACATCGGCGGCAGCGGGATCAAGGGGTGTCCGGTCGACCTGGACGCCGGTCAGCTGATCGGTGAGCGGGTGCGGATCGAGACACCGCAACCGTCGCTGCCCGACTCGGTCTACGCGGTCGTGGCGCAGATCGTGGACTCCTTCTCCTGGACCGAGCGGATCGGGGTCACCTTCCCGGGCGTCATGAAGCACGGGGTGGCGCACACCGCCGCCAACGTCGACAAGAGCTGGCTCGGCACCGATGTCGACGCCGGGCTGTCCCAGCACATCCCCGGAGACGTCACGACCCTCAACGACGCCGATGCCGCCGGGCTGGCCGAGATGCGGTACGGCGCGGGCCGGGACCAGGGCGGCGTGGTGCTGATGCTCACCTTCGGCACGGGCATCGGCAGTGCCCTGTTCGTCGAGGGCCACCTGGTCCCCAACACCGAGTTCGGCCACATCCAGGTCGACGGCAAGGACGCGGAGCGCAGGGCGTCGGCCGCCGTCCGCGACCGGGAGGGCCTGAGCTACCCCGAGTGGGCGAAGCGGGTCGACCGCTACCTCGACGTCCTCGAGGCGGGCCTGTGGCCCGATCTGATCATCGTGGGGGGCGGGGTGAGCAAGAAGGCCGACAAGTGGGTGCCGCTGCTGTCCACCCGCACGCCGGTGGTCGCCGCACAGCTGCAGAACGACGCCGGCATCGTCGGGGCCGCCCTGGCCGCCTACGAGGCGCACGAGGCGTCCCGCGCCTACGCGCACCCCGAGTCGCACCACGACGCGCACCGCGAGCACCACCACGGCGGTTCCCACGGCGATTCCCACGGCCACCACGGGAACTCCCACGGGTGAGCACCGACGGCGACCCCCTTCCGACGGGTGAGGGCGGCACCCGGCGGCGCGTGCGGGCACAATGAGGGGGGCACCCGGAAGTTCGGGCGCGAGCGCACCACTGCCCAGGCGCCACAGGGGGTGATTTCCCTGCCGAAGCACTCAGAAGTGCCCGTCGGAGCGAGTTCGGCGGATCCGGGCAGGTGGTTTCGCCGCTGCACGTCGTTACAATGAGAGAGCCCCACCCCGCCGCCCTCCAGCCGGGAGGGATCCCCTGCCCGAACTGCGGTCAAACGCCGCACCGGTCTGCCGGGTCCCCTCGCTGTCCAGGACGAGGGTCGGAGCCGCTGCCCGGAGATCAGATTGGCCCCCGGGGAACGAACCCAGCATGGGAAGGAACCTGAGTGCCCGCCGATCAGCCAGCACCGGAAGCAGCCGCCGCGAGCACCCCCAAGCGCTCCGTGGCCGCAGCCGGTACCCGGGCCCCCCGCACCAGCGCCGCCGCCGCCAAGCCGGCGAAGACGGTGACTGCCACCGCGGAGCCGGCGGCAGCGAAGCCGGCCACCCGGAAGAAGGCGCCGGCCAAGGCCGCGGCCGCCAAGGGTGGCCGTGCCAAGCCCACGATCGCCCCCTCGCCGGGAACCGGCGAGGGCGCCGTCCTCACCGCTGTCGCCAGTGACGGCTCGACCGTCGCCGTGGTCGACGGTGGCGGCGAGGGTCTCAAGCTCGACGAGACCGTCGTAGCCGGCAAGGACGGGGTCGCCGAGGGCCCCGCTGAGGAGGAGACCGCCGAGGGCGGCGACTTCGAGTGGGACGACGAGGAGGAGTCCGAGGCGCTGCGCCAGGCGCGCAAGGACGCCGAGCTCACCGCCTCGGCCGACTCGGTCCGCGCCTACCTCAAGCAGATCGGCAAGGTCGCGCTGCTCAACGCCGAGGAGGAGGTCGACCTCGCCAAACGGATCGAGGCCGGGCTCTACGGCTCCGAGCGGCTGCGCCAGGTCGAGGAGGAGGGCCAGAAGCTCTCCCCGCAGATGCGGCGTGACCTCAACTGGATCGTCCGCGACGGCGAGCGCGCCAAGAACCACCTGCTCGAGGCCAACCTCCGCCTCGTGGTCTCCCTCGCCAAGCGCTACACCGGCCGCGGCATGGCCTTCCTGGACCTCATCCAGGAGGGGAACCTCGGGCTGATCCGCGCGGTCGAGAAGTTCGACTACACCAAGGGCTACAAGTTCTCCACGTACGCCACCTGGTGGATCCGCCAGGCGATCACCCGCGCCATGGCCGACCAGGCCCGCACCATCCGCATCCCGGTGCACATGGTCGAGGTCATCAACAAGCTCGG
>DASYGS010000136.1:0-5806 GCA_035999465.1 Blastococcus sp.
GGCTGGGCATGCCCAGCGTGGGTGTGCTGCTGCTCGACCAGTCGCCCGAGCACCGCCGCGGTGCCGATGCGGCGTCCTTCCAGATCGGCGACGTGACGGGGTCGGCGCTGTGCGTCGGCGTCGTGGGAGTGCTGGTCGCCGCCAGCACGGGCGGGGTGCTGCCGCTGCGCGCGGCGGTGTTCGGCGCCGTCGTCCTGGTCGCCGCGCTGGCCGCGCTGGGTGCCGTTCTCGCGCCCCGGGCCGGGGCGCCGGCGGCGGATCGGGCGGCCGAGCCGGAACTGTCGGGGGCCGCGGCTACGCTGGGGGCGTCATGACCTACCTGGACCACGCGGCCACGACGCCGGTGCTCCCGGAGGTGCTGGCGGCGATGACCGAGCAGCTGGGCCGCGTCGGCAACGCCTCCTCCCTGCACGCGAGCGGTCGCGCCGCGCGCCGCGCCGCCGAGCAGTCCCGTGAGCGGCTGGCCGAGGCCCTCGGGGCCCGGCCGTCGGAGGTGCTGTTCACCGGGGGCGGCACCGAGAGCGACAACCTCGCCGTCAAGGGCATGTTCTGGGCCCGCCGGCAGGCCGACCCCGGGCGCCGCCGGATCGTGGTGAGCCCGGCCGAGCACCACGCTGTTCTCGACAGCGTCGAGTGGCTGGCCAGGCACGACGCCGCCGACGTGACCTGGCTGCCGCTCGAGCCGACCGGCCGGGTGACCCCCGAGGCCTTCGCCGAGGCGCTGGGCGACGGGCGCGACGTCGCCGTCGCGAGCGTCATGTGGGCCAACAACGAGATCGGCACGGTCAGCGACATCCCGGCGCTGGCCGAGCTCGCGCACGCCGTCGACGTCCCACTGCACACCGACGCGGTCCAGGCCGTCGGGCAGGTGCCGGTCGACTTCGCGGCGAGCGGGGTCGACGCGCTCACCATGACCGGGCACAAGCTCGGTGGGCCGATGGGTGCCGGCGTGCTGCTGCTGCGCCGCGATGCCGCGTGCACGCCGCTGCTGCACGGCGGCGGCCAGGAGCGCGACGTGCGGTCGGGCACCCTGGACGTCGCCGCGATCGTCGGCCTCCAGGTGGCGGCGACGACCGCCGTGGGCAGCCGCCCGGAGCGGGCGGTGCGCACCGCCGCCCTGCGCGACCGGCTCGTCGCCGGCATCGTCGCGCAGATCCCGGACGCCCGGCTCAACGGCCCCCCGCTCGACGACCTGCTGCGCCCCGGCGACCCCGCGGCCGGCCCGGGCCGGCTGCCCGGCAACGCCCACCTGTCCTTCCCCGGCGCCGAGGGCGACGCCCTGCTGATGCTGCTCGACGCCCGCGGGGTCGAGTGCTCCACCGGCTCGGCGTGCAGCGCCGGCGTCGCCCGGCCCAGCCACGTGCTGCTCGCGGTCGGCGCCGACACCGACCGCGCCCGCAGCTCCCTGCGCTTCACCCTCGGCCACACGAGCACCGACGCCGACGTCGACGCCGTCCTCGAGGTGATCGCGCCCGTCGTCGAACGGGCCCGGCGGGCCGGGCTGGGTCTGCGATGAGGGTGCTGGCCGCGATGAGCGGCGGCGTCGACTCCGCGGTGGCCGCGGCGCTCGCGGTCGACGCCGGGCACGACGTGACCGGCGTCCACCTCGCGCTGTCGCCCGACCGGCCGACCCTGCGCAGCGGCGCCCGCGGATGCTGCAGCGTCGAGGACGCGCACGACGCCCGCCGGGTCGCCGACGAGCTCGGCATCCCGTTCTACGTCTGGGACCTGGCCGAGCGGTTCGCCGAGGACGTCGTCGACGACTTCGTGGCCGAGTACGCGGCCGGGCGCACCCCGAACCCGTGCCTGCGCTGCAACGAGAAGATCAAGTTCTCCGCCGTCCTCGACCGCGCGCTCGCGCTCGGCTTCGATGCCGTCGTGACCGGGCATCACGCCCGGCTGGCCGACGGGGAGCTCCGCCGGTCGGTCGACCCGGCCAAGGACCAGTCCTACGTGCTCGGCGTGCTCACCGCGGAGCAGCTGGCCGCGGCGCGCTTCCCGCTCGGCTCGATGACGAAGGCCCGGGTGCGCGAGATCGCCGCTGAACGCGGCTTCGGGGTGGCGGCCAAGCCCGACTCGCACGACATCTGCTTCATCCCCGACGGCGACACCCGGGGCTTCCTGGCCCGCCGGCTGGGCAGCCAGCCCGGCCCGGTCGTCGACGCCGCCACCGGTGCGACCGTCGGGGAGCACGACGGCACCTACGGCTTCACGGTCGGGCAGCGCAAGGGGCTCGGGGTGGCCGTCGGCGACCAGCGCCCGCGCTACGTCCTGGGCATCGAGCCGGTGTCGCGCACCGTGACCGTCGGCACCGCCGACCTGGCCGGGATCGGCGAGGTGCGCACCGGGCGGCCGACCTGGACCGGGGCCGCGCCCGCGCTGCCGCTGCGTGCCGAGGTGCAGCTGCGTGCGCACGGAACGCCGGTGGCCTGCCAGGTCACGGCCGCGGACGGCGGGCTGCGGATCGTGTTCGCCGAGACGCAGCGCGGTGTCGCCCCGGGCCAGTCGGCGGTCCTGTACGACCCCGACCCCTCGCTCGGCGACCGGGTCGTCGGTCAGGCCGCCGTGCAGACCGCCTCGTGAGCGCTGCCGTCCCGTGGGGACCGGCGTCGGGTGTGGGGTCCCTGCCCGGCAGCGACCCCGCCGAGGCACTGCGGCTGGTGCTCGGCGAGCTGCCGGACTTCCCCCACCTGCCCGAGCTCCCCGGCCGGGGTGCCGGCGCCGATCTCATCGGCCGCTCCGCGGCGCTGCTGGTCGACCTCGCCGTCGACCTGACCCCGGCGGGGTGGCGCCTGGTGCCGCACCCGGGGGTCGACCAGCGCCGGGCGCGCGAGTTCCTGGAGCGCGACCTCGATGCACTGACCGACGCCGCCGACGGGTTCAGCGGCCCGTTCAAGGTGCAGGCAGCCGGCCCGTGGACGCTGGCCGCCGGGCTGGAGCGCAGCCGGGGCGACCGGGCCGTCGTCGACCCGGGCGCGCGCCGCGACCTCGCCCAGTCCCTCGCGGAGGGGGTGGCCGCCCACGCCGCCGCCGTCGCCGCGCGCGTCCCGGGCGCCGAGGTCGTCGTCCAGCTCGACGAGCCCTCGGTGCCCGCCGTCCTGCAGGGCGGCCTCCCGACGGTGAGCGGTTTCGGCAAGCTGCCCGCCGTCGAGGCCGAGGTCGTCGAGCGTGAACTCGCCGCCGTCGTCGCCGCCGTGAGGCGCCCGGTCGTCCTGCACTGCTGCGCCTCGCGACTGCCGCTGGACCTCTTCCGGGCATCGGGGGCGGCCGCCGTCTCCTTCGACCTCGGCCTGGTGCAGGACCTGGACGCCGTCGGGACGGCGATCGAAGCGGGGCTGCACCTGGTGCCCGGCGTCGTCCCCGGCACCGACACGACCCTGCCGGCGCCGAAGGCGACCGCGTCGCGGGTCGCCGCCTGGTGGCGGGAGCTCGGCTTCCCGGCCGAGCAGCTGCCGGCCGCGGTCACGCTGACGCCGTCGTGCGGCCTGGCCGGCGCCACCCCCGCGTACGCCCGGGCCGCGATGGCGCACGTCCGCGAGGCCGCGAAGTACGTCTTGCCCGACTGAGCTCCGGCCCGGGTTCGACCGTGGGTCCAGCCCTACGGTCGTCGCCCCAGCCGCCGGGGGTCCGGGTGACGACCGTCAGGCTCGGGTGTGGCGTGAGGTGTGCATCGTCCGGGTGAGGCACGGTTCGCTGTCGGTCCTGCCGGTTACGGTTCTGACGTGAGCACAGAGGCCGAGATCGACGAACCGACGGTCGGCGCCGCGACCGATCGGGAGGACCTCACCGAGGTCCCGGACGAGGCGCGCAGCCGCCACCGCGACCTCTCCGAGGAGCTCGACCGGTACGCCTTCGCGTACTACGTCCGCGACGAGCCCCTGGTCAGCGACGGTCAGTACGACGAGCTGATGGGGGAGCTCAAGGCGCTCGAGGCGGCGCACCCCGCGCTGGTCACGCCGGAGTCGCCGAGCCAGAAGGTCAACGGCGGGTTCACGGCCACGTTCTCGCCGGTCGAGCACCTGGAGCGCATGCAGAGCCTGGACAACGCGTTCTCCAGCGACGAGCTGTCGGCCTGGGCGGCACGGGTCGAGCGTGAGGGGGCAGCCGGTGCGAGCTACCTCTGCGAACTCAAGGTCGACGGCGTCGCGGTCGCCATCGTCTACGAGCACGGCCGGCTGATCCGGGCCGCGACCCGCGGCGACGGGACGACGGGGGAGGACGTCACCGCCAACGTCGCCACCATGGAGAACGTCCCGCACCAGCTGACCGCTGGGGCCGGCGACGGGGCGGTCCCGGAGCTGCTGGAGGTGCGCGGCGAGATCTACTTCCCGGTCGCGGCCTTCGCCGACGTCAACGCCGGCATGGTCGAGCAGGGCAAGGCGCCGTTCGCCAATCCCCGCAACGCCGCCGCCGGCTCGCTGCGGCAGAAGGATCCGCGGGTCACCGCATCCCGCCCCCTCCGGCTCGTCGTCCACGGCGTGGGCGCACACCGCGGTTTCGACGTCGACCGGCAGTCGGGTGCCTACGAGCGGCTGCAGGCCCTCGGCCTGCCGGTCAGCGACCGGTACCGGGTGGTCGACGACCTCCCCGCGGTGTGGGAGTTCATCGAGCGCACGAAGGAGCAGCGGCACTCGGTCGAGCACGAGATCGACGGCGTCGTCGTCAAGGTCGACCAGTACGCCCTCCAGCGCCGGCTCGGCTCCACGTCCCGGGCGCCGCGCTGGGCGATCGCCTTCAAGTACCCGCCGGAGGAGGCGACCACCAAGCTCCTGGACATCCGGGTCAACGTCGGCCGCACCGGCCGCGTCACCCCGTTCGCGTTCATGGAGCCGGTCAAGGTCGCCGGGTCGACCGTGCAGCTGGCCACGCTGCACAACGCGAGCGAGGTCAAGCGCAAGGGCGTGCTGATCGGCGACAGCGTGGTCATCCGCAAGGCGGGCGACGTCATTCCCGAGGTGCTCGGGCCGGTGGTCGCGGCGCGGGACGGGTCCGAGCGCGAGTTCGTCATGCCGAGGCACTGCCCCGAGTGCGGCACGGAGCTGCGCCCGGAGAAGGAGGGCGACGCCGACATCCGCTGCCCCAACGCCCGGTCCTGCCCGGCACAGCTGCGGGAGCGCGTGTTCCACGTCGCCGGCCGCGGGGCGTTCGACATCGAGAACCTCGGCTACGAGGCGGCGATCGCCCTGCTGCAGAGCCACCTGCTCGACGACGAGGGCGACGTGTTCTTCCTCGACGAGGAGAAACTGCAGCGCTCGTCGTTCTTCACGAAGAAGGACGGCCACCTCTCGGCGAACGGCGCGAAGCTCCTGACCAACCTGCAGGGCCGCAAGGACGTGCCGCTCTGGCGGGTGCTGGTCGGGCTCTCCATCCGGCACGTCGGGCCCACCGCCGCCCAGGCGCTGGCCCGCGACTTCCGGTCGATGGACCGCATCATGGCCGCCACCGAGGAGGAGCTCGCCGCGGCCGACGGCGTGGGCCCGACGATCGCCGCCTCGGTGCGCGACTGGTTCGCCGTCGACTGGCACCGCGACGTGGTGGAGAAGTGGCGCAGCGCCGGGGTCCGGATGGCCGACGCGGGCGAGGACGCGCCGCCCGGCCCGCTCACCGGCGTCACCGTCGTCGTCACCGGATCGCTGCGCGACTACAGCCGCGACCAGGCGATCGCCGCGATCCAGGAGCAGGGCGGCAAGGTCACCGGCTCGGTGTCGAAGAAGACCGGCTTCGTGGTCGTCGGGGCCGACCCGGGCAGCAAGTACGACAAGGCGGTCCAGGTGAAGGCGCCGATCCTGGACGACGACGGCTTCCG